>JAVXWN010000076.1:0-2582 GCA_032230645.1 Acidobacteriota bacterium
ACCTTTGTCGCGCCGCGCCTCGTGCCGCACTTCAACGCGCTGTGGGGTGTCGCGCGACGTGCTGAATCGAAGACGCTGTCGGATGATGCGCGCGCCGTCTTAAAGGTTCTGCGCAAGGAGTGGGAGATGGCGACGTGTGATTTGCGTCAAGCGTCGAAGCTCACCGAGCGCGTACGCTTCACACGCGCGCTCGACGAGTTGCAGCGGACGTTGAAAGTTATCCCGCAAGAGGTTCTCTACGAGCCGTGGTTCACATACATCTGGACGCTCAGCGAGGGACGCTTTGCTCGGGAGTTATCCGTGAAGGTGCGCAGGGAGGACGCGTTGCGCGAGGTTGCGCGTGCTTATCTCGAAGGCGCGGGGATGACTCTGCTGGGGGAACTCGCGAAGGTGACGGGGCTGTGGCGTTCGGACGCGGGGAAGGGCAACCACGCGCTCGTGAAAGAAGGTTACGCGGAACGTTTGGAGAACGGCGTCTATCGGCTTGCTGATTTCGAGGAGCGAGTTAAGCGGTTGGCGGTTGATGAAAGCTAAGCTGTAGCGAGTCGCGGTGCGTTGATTCTCATGCTCGAAGTCGCGCGCGGCGGGTCGTGTTCAGAGACCGGGACGCTCTTCGGGCGGCGTGGGGAGTTGACGCATCTCCTGTTCGACCTCCTCGCGCGCCTGCTGTTCCTCGCGGACGGAGTTGAGCGCGAGCGGGAGGTTTTCGCGGACGGAGCCGAGTCGTTTAAGCGCCAGTTCGGTCTCGGCTTGGCTCGCATCGCGGCTGGCAATCGCCTCGATCATTTGCAGACGCGCATCCATCTCTCGCGCGTGCTCGTCCGCCTCGTGCTCGACGCGCTCAAGCCGCGCGCGGTCTTGCTGCAAGTCCTGTTCAAGCGCGGCGCGACCTGTGGCCTGAAGAGCGGAGGCGGTCTTCAATCTTCGCTCGACGAGCGCGGCATCAACTCTTGCGCGCGCGACGACGCGCGCCGCAGTGACGCGCGCGGCGAGAGTCTCGCGGTATGCATCGGCGAGAAGCGGGTTGCGTGACTCCATCTCGCGCAACGTGCGGCGCTGCTCGGGCGTTAGCTCCGAGGTGAAGAGCGAAAGCTCGTCGGCGGTCACGCCGTCGGCCGCCACCCTTTCGCGCAGGCGTCTCTCCCAGAATCTTCGATAGAGGACGACGATGAAGGCCGCGACGATGCCGAAGACCGAGAAGACGCCGAGTGAGGTGAGAGCGAAGAGCATGTACTCGCCGGGATTCTCTGTCACCGTGAAGTAGCGGAAGAGAAAGTAGGCGGGCAGCGGCAGCGCGAGCACGAAGAAGACGAGCAGCGGCGACCAGCGCAGGAGCCGCGCCGTCATCCGCTCGCTCGAAGAGATTCTGCCGCTCTGCGTCTGTCTGCTCAACTCCACCCCTCCGCCAAACGTTTTCCGCAGATGAGCGCATCAAACTTCACGCGCCCGAAAGTCTCTGAAGAGCCCGACCCGAATACGTTTCCACCAAGTGAGCAGCTATAATAACAGAGCCTCGCGGGAGGCGTAGGATGGCCCGAGGAGGGGCGATGAGAAGACTCTACAAAAATCTTGCCGCCGCGTTGCTGATCGTACTCGCCTGCGCGCCGGGCTCAGCGCCGTTCGCGCAGAAGCGGACGGACGCGGCCGGTCGCGCGGAGGTGCGGCGCGATGTGCGCACGGTGACGATACCCGTGACGCTGCGTCTACCAGAGCGAGCGCCGCAGTCAGAGGTGCGATATCTCGAAGACTTGCAGGTGTTCGAGGACGGCGAGCGACAGGAGATTCTCGCCATGCGTGGCGAGGGACGCTCGCCGCTGACACTCGCCGTGCTCATACAGGATGACCTTGTCTCTTCCATGAGCAACGAGATTAAGGGCATCGCGGAGTTCATACGCAAGCTCCCGCCGGGCTCGCGCGTCATGGTCGGCTACCTGAGCACGGGCTCTTTGCGCGTGCGCCAGAAGTTTACGGGCGACCTCGAACGCGCGGCGAAGGCTCTGCGCATCCCGCTCTCTTCGACCGCCGCCTCGCCCTACAACCCTTACGTTCTAACGCGCGAGGCGCTCAAACGCTTCGAGTCGCAACCCGTCGGGCGACGCGCCGTGCTGCTCTTGAGCGACGGGGTTGACCTCTCGCTCGGCTTCTCGAACTCATCGCCCGCTACCAGCCTTGACCTGCAACGCACGGTGAACGAGGCGCAGCGGCTCGGTGTTGCTGTCTATTCCATATTCGCGCCGACGGTCGGAGGCGGCGACATGACTCTCGTCGGCAACGGTCAGGGCTCACTCAACCGTCTCTCGGACGAGACGGGCGGGCACGCTTTCTTTCACGGCACGTCCGCGCCCGTGAGCCTCGACAGGTTTTTGCGCGACGTGGACACTCTGCTCTCAAGACAGTTCGCTCTCACCTATCTCTCGACGCACCCCGACAAAGGCTTTCACAAAGTTCGCGTCGTCGCGAGCATGACCGAAGGGGAAATCTACTACGCGAAGGGCTACACGCGTTAGCGGCTTCGTAGTTGAACTGAGATGAAAAGGCCGCGGCGTGCGTCGTTCACTTCTAGACTTGAAGTGAACGACGCA
>JAVXWN010000110.1:0-12100 GCA_032230645.1 Acidobacteriota bacterium
GAACATCGGCGCACACGCCACGCAGGCGGCCGTGCCCGGTGCAACGACCGCAACCGAGACCAAGCTCGAACAACCGCCAGTTCAAGGTGCGACCGAAGCGCAGCCCGCGCCCGGCTCGCAGACACAAACCTCAGAGAGCGCGCCCGAGGGCGTCGCGACCTTCATCACGATTGACGACTTCATAAAGGTCGAACTGCGCGTAGGCGAAGTGCTCACGGCCGAGCGCGTGCCGAAGTCGGACAAGCTGCTGCGCTTCACCGTTGACATCGGCGAGCCGCAGCCGCGCCAGATTCTCGCAGGCATTGCGGAGCACTACGAGCCCGAGAAGATGGTTGGCCGCAAGCTCGTCATCGTCTCGAACCTCAAGCCGCGCAAGCTCCGAGGCTTCGAGTCGCAAGGCATGGTGCTCGCGGCCTCGGTCGGCGAAGAGGGCCGCCCCATCCTCGCCACCTTCACCGAAGACGTTCCGAACGGGACGAGATTGAAGTAGATAGTAGAGAGACATGTTCGTCGATTCACACGCGCACATAGACGGCGAGGAGTTCGACGCAGACCGCGAAGAGGTCTTGGCGCGTGCGTGCGAGTCGGGCGTGCGTGCGATTCTGAACGTGGGGACGGGCGACCCGCACAGCGGCACGCTTGAGCGCGCGGTGGCGTTGGCCGAGAGGTTTGAGGATGTCTACGCGGCGGTCGGAGTTCATCCACACGATGCGCGGCTCTACGACGATGCGGCCGAACGTCGTCTGCGCGACATCCTGCGCAGCAGCGTAAAGGTCGTCGCGTTGGGAGAAATAGGGCTCGACTTTCATTACGACAACTCGCCGCGCGACGTGCAGCGCGAAGTCTTCGCGCGGCAGTTGCGGATGGCGCGCGAGTTGAGGCTGCCCGTCGTCATACATTCACGCGAGGCGGACGCGGAGACGGTCGAAGTCCTTCGCGCTGAGTACGCGGGCGCGGAGCGCGGCGGGGTGATGCATTGCTTCGGGGGTAGCGGGCGGATGGCGGAAGAGGTGATTGAACTCGGCTTCCACATCTCCTTCGCGGGCAACGTCACTTTCAAGAAGGCGGAGAATTTGCGCGAGGTCGCGCGCACAGTCCCTTCGGAGCGCCTGCTGGTCGAGACTGACTGCCCATTCCTCGCGCCCGTGCCTTTACGCGGACGCCGCAACGAGCCCGCTTACGTCGTCGAGACCGCGCGCTTCGTCGCCGCATTGAGAGGCGTCGAGCCCGAAGAGTTGGGGAGCACGACCTCCGAGAATTTCGCTCGTCTCTTCGGCGTCGTCTTGAGTTGAAGCGTGTTCCGGCGTTGTTGCTGTCAATCAACTTTTCCACGCCCATGCTCAATCAACTTTTGCTTCGTCGCCCTTAAATGTTATAAAGACGGTGACGGGTGGCGGGCGGCGAGGGGTCCTAAACTCAACACTCATCACTTATCACTCAACACTTATCCTATGGCCCAACAGAATTCATTCGACATCGTTTCGCAGGTGGACATGGCGGAGGTCAAGAACGCGCTCGACCAGACGATGAAAGAGGTCAGGCAGCGTTTCGACTTCAAGGGGAGCCACGCCGAAGTCAGGCTCGAAGACGACGAGTTGATACTCGCGGCAGAAGACGAGACGAAGCTGCGCAACATGAACGACATCCTTCAGCAGAAGCTCGTCCGCCGCCACGTCCCGCTCAAGGCTCTCTCCTACGGCCGCGTCGAACCGGCAGCGGGCGGCACAGTTCGCCAACACACTGCCATCCAGCAGGGCATCCCCTCTGATAAGGCCAAAGAGATCGTCAAGTTTATCAAAGAGACCAAGCTCAAAGTGCAGGCGGCTATTCAGGGCGACATCGTTCGCGTGACGGGGCGCGACCGCGACATACTGCAAGACATTATCGCCCAACTCAAGTCAAAAGACTTTGGCATCAACATGCAGTACACGAACTATCGTTCCAATTAAGGCTATCGGGTCTTGAGTCAAGACAGCGCGACCTCTCTGATTATGCAGACATCGGGTAACACGGCGGCGGTCGAAGAGCGGCAGATGACCGCGCGGCGCATCTTCAGTCTGGTCGCGTCGGAGTTGGCACTTGTCGAGGAGGAGTTCGAGCGACAGGCGCGCTCGAACATTCAGGTCATCGCCTACATCGGCGACTACCTGCGCGCCTCGGGCGGCAAGCGCGTGCGCCCTGCGCTCACACTGCTTTCAACTTACGCGGTAGGCGGCGACGCATCGCGCCCCAACGTCGTCCGCATGGCGACCGTGATGGAGTTCCTTCACACCGCGACGCTCGTCCACGACGACATCATCGACAATGCCGAGAAGCGCCGCAACCGCCTCTCGATCAACTCACGCTTCGGCAATCAGGCGGCGGTGTTGATGGGCGACTGGCTCTACATGTCGGCCTTCGAGACGAGCCTGCAAGAGCGTTCGCTGACCGTCCTCGACATCCTCACCGCTGTCACGCGCAAGATGACCGAGGGTGAGTTGTTGCAGTTGACGCTGCTCGGCCGCGCCGATGTGACCGAGGAGCAGCACTTCGACGTGCTCCGCCGCAAGACCGCCTACCTCTTCAGCGCGTGCTGCGAGATTGGCGCTATCCTCGGCGGCGCGAGCCCTGCTGCTCGACGCGCACTGCGCGACTACGGCTTAAACCTCGGCACGGCCTTCCAACTCGTTGACGACCTGCTCGACTTCACTTCCGACGACGACTCTCTGGGGAAGGCGGCGGGCGCAGACCTGCTCGAAGGCAAGGTCACGCTTCCGCTCATCTACCTGCTCGAAGAGGAGCCGCGTATGAAGTCAGCCGTGCAGGCGGTCATGCGCGAAGGTTCCTACTCAGAGTTCACTCGCGACGCATTCGTGCGTGCCGCTGAGAAGACCACTGCACTCGAACGCGCGCGCGTGTCCGCAGCCTCTTACGCCGAGGCCGCCGTCAAAGCTCTGGACGAGATAGAGCCCTCGAAATTTTCCGACGGGCTCCGCTCGATACCCACTTACATACTCGAAAGGGAGATGTAGGAGCTTTCGCTTATGCCTGACGAAAATCTCCTTGCCACACTTGAGAACGGGCTCAGGCAGGCGCGCGGGACGCGTTCGCGGCTTGCATCGCGTCTGGCCGACCTTGAGGCGGAGGCGGAGCGCGTTCGCACTGAGTTGAACGAGATGGACGCCATTATCAGTCAGACCGAGGCGGCCATGTTTCGCATCCTCTCCTCGATGTTCAACTCGCAATCAACTGCGACCCCTTCGGACGCAGAGATCGAGTTCGCTTTGCGACGCGACGCCGCAACCGCCGCGCGCATACAACAGCAGTCGCCCGCGCCGCCCGCCTCATACTCGCAGGGGTCGCCCGCTCAACAGGAGCACGTCTTCCGCCAACATCATCAGATACCGCCCATCCGCGGCGACATCGCGCCGAAAAGCGACCGCTTCTTCGAGCGCACAATCCCGCACGCCGCGGCCGTGTTGCTGCGCGAATCGGGCGCGCCGCTTCATGTCAACGAGCTTTACAATCGGCTGCTCGAAGGCGGCTTCCAGTTCACGGGTCAAAACCCGACGATCAGCATCGCCGTCTCGCTCAATCGCAACCGGCGCTTCCGCAAGGTCGCGCCCGGCACCTTCGACCTCGTCATGCGAGACGCCGCGCAGGCTTCCTGACATTGAGTCGCCGAGTCACCACACGCGCTCGCGGCTTCCATCTTCTCTCACAACAGAATCGAAAGCTCGAACACCCGCGCCCGAACGTAGCGAGAGGGGCACGACCGCGACCGATGAAAGAGTCGTGTCCCTCTCCGATGCCGTCTTTGCGGAAGGCTCAGACGGCAACACGCATGGGAAAGCGGCGCGAGCCCTCCACGTCGGGAAGGAGGACTCACGCCGCCCGTATCAAGTTGTCGTTCGGCGCTTACTTAGGCGCGGAGACGAGGCACTGCTTCTTGTCCGCCCTTGCCTTCGCTTGCGCATCCTTGCGCTCTTTGCCCTTCAGGCTGGTGGCCGATTTGATCGCAGCCGAGTAATCGGCGTCGCACTTCTTCACGGCGGCGACGTGCTCGGCGGTGTGCTTGGGCTTCTTCGCCTTGGCGAGCGCGGCGGGCCCACCGGCCACGACGGCCAGTGCCAGCATCAGGACAGTCTTTGTCAGAAAGTTCTTCATCATGTTCTCCTCATTAGTAGGTTGAATCTTGCATGGAGGTCGAAAGCCTTTAAAAGCCTTGCCGCTTATACGGTGGCAAGCAACGCGCCACAGCCTTCGCACGGAACCCATCTCGGTCAAGCCCCGCTTGTGCCGGGAAATCGGCGTGAAAAGGTCGCCCCGTCTTCTTTGAAGGCCGTCATGGTTGTGGCGTTTTTGCGCGCGCGAACAATTTAGCCACGGGACTCGCCGCATGAACGTCGTAGACTGAGGGCGTCGAAGGCGTGAGTAGACGTGCGTGTGCTCTTCATAATGTTCGGCCGATGAACTGTTCCAACGGGTGGCTCTTTCCAGACCCGCGCGCACCTGTGCTAAGTTCTTCCGCAAACACTACGAGCCCGGAAGGGAAGTGAGGCTTAGGACGACTGATGCGCGCGATGATTCTTGCGGCGGGTTACGGCACGCGGCTCTGGCCTTTGACGATTGACCGCACGAAACCCGCGATACCTTTCATGGGTCGCCCGCTCATAGGCTATGTGGCCGAGTATCTCGCGCGTTATGGCTTCGACGAGATAGTCGTCAACCTTCATCATCGACCCGAGTCGGTGCGCGCCGCGCTCGGCGACGGCCAAAGCTTCGGCGTGCGCTTTCACTACGTCGAAGAGCCTGTCATCCTCGGAACCAGCGGCGCGATTGACAACGCTCGCCATCTTCTCGAAGGCGATGCCTTCGTCGTCATCAACGGCAAAATCGCCACCGACATCGACCTGCGCGACGCGCTCGCAACGCACCGGCGCACACACGCGCTCGCGACCCTCGTCCTTCGGCCCAACCCCGCGCGCGAGCGTTACAGCATCGTTGAAGTCAGCGACGGGCTCATCACCGGCTTCGGCGGCCATCCCACGTCCGATAACGCCAGCAGCGCCCACGGCGCTGCTCAAAATGAGAGTCAACATGACGAGAGCCGACATGAAAGCCCTCAGGATGAGAGCCCGCATGAAAGCCTGCGGGACGAGAGCCCGTTGATGTTCACGGGGATTCAGATACTCGACCCGCGCATCTTCGACTTCATCCCGCGCGGCATCTTCTCGCATTCGGTGACGGACGTGTATGTCCCCGCCATCGCGCGCGGCGAGCGCATCGCGGCTCACGTGGCTCGCGGCATCTGGTACGAGCTTTCAACCGTCAGGCGCTACCTTGATACGAGCATCGCTTTGATGAAGAGAGAGGGGCGTAACGTAGAATTGGGCCGTGGGTCTGTGCTCGAAACAGGCGCTGATATAGCCGAGAGCGTGCTGTGGGAGAACGTGCGGGTCGCAAGGGGCGCGCGCGTCCGTCGCGCGGTGCTCGGCGCGGGAGTCGAAGTCGGTTCCCGTGATGTGTTTGATAATGTCGCGGTCGTCCGCGCGGAACTTGCGCGCGGAGTCGAGCCACCTGAGAAGGGATTGCGCGGCGAGTTCCACGGCTCAAATTTTGTCGCGCCGATACCGGAATGATACAATCCGCGCGAGCCGCAAAGCGGATAAAGACGAACGAAAAACTGTGACCGGGTCGCGAATATGGAGGCGGCAGCAAGGAGCCGCTGGTCTCCATGCGCCTTCCTTTATACAACCCGAACGTATCGCCCCATGCACCATCCTTCGCAAATCACCCCGAACGCCTTTCGCACCTCCGCGCGCGAGCGGCTCGCGGAGTACGTCAGGCGCACGGGCGGTGACGAGGCGAAGATCATTGCGCTCACGCCCGATGCCTCGACGCGCGAATACTTCCGCGTCCCCTTGAAGAGCGGGGCGCAGGCCGTGGTCGCGGTCTACCCCGAGCCGTTCGACCCCGAGATTCACCCGTTCCTCGACGTGACACGTCTGTTCTCGGATGCGCGGCTCCCAGTCCCCGAGATACTCGACGTAGACCCTTTGAACGGCATCATCGTTCAAGAGGACTTCGGCGACCGGCAGTTGCGTCGCGTCTTCGAGTCAGCCTCGGAGGACGAGCGCGAGGTCTATCTTGAGCAGGCCGTCGGGCTCATCGCCGACATGCAGGCCGCGACTCCGCTCGCATTCGAGCGCAATTCAATCGCCGCCCGTCTTGCCTTCGACGAGGCCAAGCTCTCCTGGGAGTTGGACTACTTCGTCGAGCACTACTTCAAGAGTTTGCGCGGCGAGACTCTGAAGCATGGCGACGAAGCGCAGTTGAGGGCCGAGTTGAACGACGTGGCGGCCGAGCTTGCGAATCGTCCCCACACGCTCTGCCACCGCGACTTTCATCCTTCAAATCTGATGGTGGATGCGAAGGGCCGTTTGAGAATCATAGACTATCAGGACGCGCGGATGGGCCCTGTAAGCTACGACCTCGTCTCGCTTTTGCTCGACCGGCGCACGACCATGCCTTCGCTTGCGGAGGTGCGCGAGCGACGACTCTTCTTTCTTGAAGAGCGACGCGAGCGCGGGCTCGAAGGCGTAGACCCGGACGACTTCGCATACGAGTTCCGGCTGATGACCGTCCAGCGATGTCTGAAGGCAGCCGGAACCTTTTCGTATCAGACGGCCATCATGGGGCGCGGAGAAGTCTACGCGCAGTTCATCAACCCGATGCTTGAGATAGTCGTGCAGGCAGCCGAATGGCTCGGCCGTTTCCCGCTTCTGCGCTCGACCTTGCGCCAGCGCCTAGACGGCGCGGAGCTTTCCACCGGGAGAAGTAACGTATGATTCTTCTATCCGAAGGAGGCAGTTGATTCATTCATCCGAAGAGGGGCCGGGCGTCGTCCGAGCAGTCTGCGCGCCGCCGCTTTCGCACTAACTCAACCATGCAACAGGTCTACATCAATCAACTCTCACGCCACGCGGGCGAAGAAGTGAGTGTCCGCGGCTGGCTCTACAACATGCGTTCGAGCGGCAAGCTCATGTTCCCGCAATTGCGCGACGGGACGGGTCTCGTCCAATGCGTCGTGCTGAAGAAGGCGGTTATGCCCGAAGTCTGGGACGCGCTCTCGCATCTCGGTCAGGAGTCCGCGGTCGTGGTGCGCGGCACTGTGCGCGCAGACGAGCGTGCGCCCGGTGGTTTCGAGATTGATGTCTCGACCGCCGAGGTCTTGCAGAGCGTCGAGGGCTATCCGATCACGCCGAAGGAGCACGGCACAGAGTTCCTGATGGATCATCGTCACCTCTGGCTGCGCTCGCGACGACAGCACGCGATTCTCCTCGTGCGCCATACGATCATCAACGCCGTGCGCGACTTCCTCAACCGCGACGGCTTCATTCTCTGCGACACGCCGATTCTGACGCCTGCGGCGTGCGAGGGCACGACGACGCTCTTCGAGGTTGACTACTTCGGAGAAGAGAAGGCTTACCTCTCGCAGTCCGGTCAACTCTACAACGAGGCGACGGCTGCTGCCTTCGGGCGTGTCTACTGCTTCGGCCCGACCTTCCGCGCCGAGCGCTCGAAGACGCGCCGCCACCTCACGGAGTTCTGGATGGTCGAGCCCGAGATGTCATACGCCACGCTCGACGACGTGATGAGCCTCAGCGAGCGATTCCTCTCTTCGATAGCCGCGCGCGTGCTCGAAGAGCGCGGCGAGGAGTTGAAGGTGCTTGAGCGCGACACTGCCAAGCTTGAAAGCATCACGCCGCCTTTTCCCCGTCTGCACTACGACGAGGCGGTGCAGATTCTGCACGAAGGGCATGAGCGCGGAGAAGTCGAAGAGCGTTTCGAGTGGGGCGGCGATTTCGGCTCGCCCGACGAGACATACATTTCGAGCCGCTTCGACAAGCCCGTCATGGTTCATCGCTACCCGGCCGCGGTCAAGGCTTTCTACATGAAGCGTGACCCCGAGCGCGATGAACTGGCGCTGGGCGTGGACGTGCTCGCGCCCGAAGGTTACGGCGAGGTCATCGGCGGAGGCGAGCGCACCACCTCGCTCGAATTTCTCGAAGAGCAACTCAAAGCGCACGACCTCCCACGCGAGGCGTTCGAGTGGTATCTCGACCTGCGCCGTTACGGCAGCGTCCCGCACGCGGGCTTCGGCATGGGCATCGAGCGCTGCGTCGCGTGGATGTGCGGCATTGAGCACATACGCGAGACCATACCGTTCCCGCGTATGCTTTACAGATTGAGACCGTGAATCATGATTCACGATTGACGGCTGTTATGGAAAAGATAGTAACGATATTCGGCGGCTCGAAGTGCGGCGAAGAGAGCGAGGAGTACGGGCAGGCTGTGCGTCTCGGGCGTCTGCTAGCCGAGCGTGGCTACACCATCTGCACGGGCGGTTACCTCGGGGTGATGGAGGGCGCGAGCCGTGGAGCGCGTGAGCATGGCGGACGCGTGCTCGGCATCGTGATGAACCAGTTTAAGTCCGAGCCGAATCGCTATCTCACGGACAAGGTCGCCAGCGCGCACTTCTACGAGCGGCTCCAGAATCTCATCGAACGCTCGGTCGGCTTCATCGCCCTGCGCGGCGGCGCGGGCACGGTCACAGAACTTTCACTCGTCTGGAACAAGTTACAGACGAAGGTGATTGAGTCGCGCCCGCTCGTGCTGCTCGGCGACTGCTGGCCGAAAGTCATCGAGGCGTTCACGGAAAATCTCGTCGTGAGTAAGGCCGACGTGTCGCTGCTCAACTTCGTGAGCACGCCCGAGGAGGCCGTCCGTATCATCGAAGAGAGCGCGGAAGGGAATCGCCAATGAATTGTCAGACCTGCGGCGCGGCGCTCGTACCCGGCGCGAAGTTTTGCGGCGCGTGCGGCACGCCCAACGTTAACGAGAAGGCGGCCGAGCCGCAGCCCTACGCACAGGCGGGCGCGGGTGGCATCAACATTGACCCGGACGCGAAAGGTGAAGGGCGCGGCTACTCATATGAAGTCCTGCACCAGCCTGCATTCGCGCTCGCGGTCGTCAGGCTCGCGGCCGAGCAGTCCATACTCGCCGAGGCGGGCGCGATGGTTTCGATGTCGGCCAACATTGAGCTCCAGTCGCAGATGAAAGGCGGGCTGATGGGCGCTTTGAAGCGCGCGGCCGGAGGCGAGTCTGCTTTCGTCTCGACGTTCACCGCGCGCGGCGGCCCCGGCGAAGTCACGCTCGCGCCGGGCAGCCCCGGCGACATCGCTGCCATCGAATTGGGCAACCAGTTGTTCTACGTCCAGTCGAGTTCTTATCTGGCGGGTGATGCCGGTCTGGTCGTGGACACGCGCTGGGGCGGAGCCAAGACCTTCTTCGGCGGCGAGGGGCTCTTCGTTCTACAGGTGAGTGGCACGGGTCTTCTGCTGCTCTCATCGTTCGGAGCGATACACCGCAAGCGTCTGTCGGCGGGCGAGCGGTATGTTGTAGACACCGGCCATCTCGTCGCATGGGAGGGAACAACGCAGTACACCTTGCGTAAAGCCGCCGCCGGGTTCTTTCGCAGTATGGTGAGCGGCGAAGGCGTCGTCGCTGAGTTCACCGGCCCGGGCGAGCTTCTGATACAGACCCGAAACCTCGCAGCCTTCGCCGGACTCATGAAGCCCTTCTTCCCTTCACAGGGAAGCGGCGGCGGCGGCTTCAACCTCAACCTCGGGGGCTGAATCCCCGACCGACCATCGGATGAGGTCGGGCCTGAAATGTAAGTTATGAGCATGAGCAGATTGCTCGAAGAACAGGCGGCATACAAGGGACGCGGGCCGGGGCAGGGACGGCGCGTGAGCGTCATCGGTGCTCCGTGTGGCTTTGGCGCGAGCATCGCGGGCGTAGACCTCGGCCCGGCGGCGATGCGTGTGGCGGGACTGCGACAGCGCATCGCGGGACTCGGTTACGAGGTGCGTGACCTCGGCGACCTGCGCATGGAGCGTTCCGCGGAGCCTCCGCCGCCCGGAGAGAAGCTACGCTTCCTGCGCGAAATCTCGGGCGTGTGCGAACTGCTGGCGAAGGACGTGAAGAAGGCTTTGGATGGAGAGGAACTTCCTATCGTTCTGGGCGGTGACCACTCGGTCGCTATCGGCTCGGTTGCGGGCGTGACCTCCTTTTACCGTGCGCGCGGCGAGACGGTCGGCCTCCTCTGGTTCGACGCGCACGCGGACATGAACACGCCGGAGACGAGCCCTTCGGGGAACATCCACGGGATGCCGCTCGCCGTGCTCCTCGGATACGGCGCGTCGGAGTTGACTGGCATCGAAGGCTTCTCGCCAAAGCTCGACCCCGCCTACTGCGCGCACATCGGCGCGCGCGACGTAGACCCCGGCGAGCGCGAACTCATTCGGAAGCTCGGTATTAGGTTCTTCACCATGCACGAGATAGACGAGCGCGGGATGAGCGCATGTATGGACGAAGCGATTGCTATTGCCTCTAAGGCCTCGGCCGGGTACTACGTGACGCTCGACGTTGACGCGCTCGACCCCGGCGATGCTCCCGGCTCGGGGACGGTTGTGCGCGGCGGCCTGACCTATCGCGAGGCGCATCTCGCGATGGAGAAGATCGCGGATGCGGGCGGCGCGCTCGCGCTCGAAGTCGTCGAGATAAACACAGCCTTAGACATTAACAACCGGACGGCAGAACTGGGCGTCGAGCTTATTCTCTCCGCCCTCGGCAAAACGATTCTGTGAGGCGCAGGCACTTACGGTGATTTCTCAATGCAGGAGCCCAAAGCTACTGTTCGACTTAGCTTTGGGCTCCAATGTTTAGAGAGTAAAAAATAACACATGAAGGAAAAGATTCGACTCGGGATAATATTCGGTGGCCGCTCAGGCGAGCACGAGGTATCGGTGCGTTCCGCCCTATCTGTGATCGAAGCGGCGGATTCCGAAAAATACGAAGTTGTCCCGGTCGCGATTACAAAGGAGGGGCGCTGGCTCTCGCATGCCGAGTCGGCGGCGATGCTCCCCGAATCATTGCAGTCAAGTCTTACCAAGTCCCTCGCAGAGCCGGACGGGTCACAGTCCCTTGTCATAGACCCTTCGAGGGGCGGTCTGCTGCGGCCGGGGGGCGGGGAAGGCAGCGGCGCGGCGGGCCAGCGGCTCGATGTCGTGTTCCCGGTGTTGCACGGCACTTACGGCGAAGACGGGACGATTCAAGGTCTGTTGGAGATGGCGGGGATTCCCTACGTGGGCTGCGGGGTTCTTGCGTCCAGTTGCGGAATGGATAAGGTAGCGATGAAGACGCTTTTTCTCCACGCGGGGTTGCCGCTCTGCAAGTACGTCTGGTTCCTGCGCACGGAGTGGGAGCGTACGCCCGCAGACATTCATGCACGCGTGTCGGCCGAGATTGGCTATCCCTGTTTCGTCAAGCCGGCGAATCTCGGCTCGTCGGTCGGTATCTCGCGCGCAACGGACGATGAATCGCTCGTCCATGCGATTATCCTCGCGGCGCGTTACGACAGAAAGATTATCGTCGAAGAGGCATTGGACGTTCGTGAGATCGAGTGCGCGGTCTTAGGAAACGACGACCCGCGAGCGAGCCTGCCGGGCGAGTACGTCGTGCATGACGAACAGGCGAAGTTTCTCGATTACACGGAGAAGTATTCGAGCACGGGTCACGTGGAGTTTGTCGTCCCTGCGCCGATTCCGAAACGTCTAACCGGGCGCATACAGGAGTTGGCCGTGCGTGCCTTCAAATCAATAGACGGTGCGGGGTTCGCGCGCGTTGATTTCTTCCTGAGACGCGATACGAATAGGCTGCTCGTTAACGAGTTGAACACGATACCCGGTCTGACAGATGTTTCAGGTTTTCCGAAAATGTGGGAAGCGTCAGGGATGCCTTTCCGAGATGTAATTGATAGCCTCGTAGACCTCGCCTTTGAACGTCACGCCGAGAAGTCGCGCAACCTGACGAGCCTCTGAAGCCTCTCTTTAATTTTCTTCCATCAGATTTCACTCGGCCAGCCATCGTCCCTTAAAACGGGTCGGAGCGATGTTCAAGTGACTTCCGAACGCGTGCTTCTTAAGTCTAACTCTTGGGTGCGCGGTAGCCGCTTCGAGTGCGTGCGTTGAGTTCGGGCCGCGAGAGCTTGAGC
>JAVXWN010000138.1:0-33169 GCA_032230645.1 Acidobacteriota bacterium
GCTACGGCGGGTGCCATCGCACGCACGCATGCGCGACCTGTCTTCGTAGACATCGAGCCGCGCACGTACAACATCGACCCCGCGCGCGTCGAGGCCGCGATAACCGAGCGCACGCGCGCTCTTATGCCTGTGCATCTCTACGGCCAGTGCGCGGAGACGGAAGAGATTCTGCGCATCGCCGAACGACACAACGTGCCGGTCATAGAGGACGCGGCGCAGGCCATCGGCGCGGAGGAGGCGGGGCGGCAGGCGGGCTCGATGGGCGCGTTGGGCTGCTTCAGTTTTTATCCGACGAAGAATCTGGGCGCGGCGGGCGAGGCCGGGATGGTGACGGCGAACGACGAGCAGTTGGCCGCGCGCCTGCGCCGCCTGCGCGTACACGGTGGCGCGACCGAGTACCATCATGACGAGGTCGGCTTCAACAGCCGCCTCGACACGCTCCAAGCCGCCGTGCTTCGCGTCAAGCTCCCGTATCTCGACGCGTGGTCGGATGCGCGGCGCGAGCGCGCCGACACCTACACGCGACTGCTCGCCGACGCGGGGCTCGAAGGCGAAGTCACGCCGCCCTTCATACGCCCCGGTGTGCGCCACATCTTTCACCAGTACGTCGTGCGCGTCGGCGCGGCGCGACGCGATGCGCTCATCGAACACCTCAAGGCCAGCGGCGTCGGCACGAAGGTTTACTACCCCGTCCCGCTCCACCTGCAAGAGTGCTTCGCCTATCTCGGTTACAGAGAGGGCGACTTTCCCGAGTCCGAGCGCGCCGCGCGCGAAACGCTCGCGCTCCCCATCTACCCCGAGTTGACGCGCGAGCAGCAGGAGTACGTCGTCGAGACCGTCCGGCGCTTCTTCGCTTGAAGAAGCAATTCAAGCCGGGAGCGCGGGCATCTTTGCCCGCCATGAGCGCGCGAGCGCGAAGATGTAGAAGCTCTTTAACTCAAGATCGAGTTGAAGCGAAAGGTGAGAAGCATGCTGGCACGCTTTGGCGGGCAAAGATGCCCGCGCGTCCGGCGTTTAGAGGCTTGAGACGATGCTCGCATTCCTGCTGACAACATTCCTGCTCGCATCTTCCACGCTCATCGCCCCTTCTGCCGAGTCGCGCGCGCCGGAAGCCCGACCGAAGCGAGACGAAGCGGCGATTAACAGGCGCGTGCTTGCCGGTCGCGTGCGGGCTGAGTTCATGCACGCGTGGCGCGGCTATGAGCGTTACGCTTGGGGACACGACGAGTTGCGCCCGCTGTCTAGAACTGCGCACGATTGGTACGACGCGCCGCTCTACATGACGCAGGTGGACGCGCTCGACACGCTCATCCTGTTGGGGTTCAAGGATGAGGCCACGCGCGACCGCGAGTTCATCGTCAAGAATCTCTCCTTCGACAAGGACATCTACGTTCAGAACTTCGAGATTACGATTCGACATCTAGGCGGGCTGCTCGCGTGCTACCAGTTGACGGGCGACCGGCGGTTGCTGCGGCTCGCCGAAGACTTAGGGATGCGGCTCCTGCCCGCCTTCGACTCGCCGACCGGCATCCCCTACCGCTTCGTCAACCTCAAGACCGGCAAGGTGCGCGGCGAGGTGACGAACCCCGCCGAGGCCGGAACATTGTTGATTGAGTTCGGCACGCTCTCGAAGCTCACGCGACGGCCCATCTTCTATGAGAAGGCGAAGCGCGCGCTCGTCGAAGTCTACAAGCGTCGCTCGCCGCTCGGACTCGTCGGCAGCCGCATCAACGTCGAGACGGGCGAGTGGGCGTCGCAAGGCACCCACATCAGCGGCGGGATAGATTCATACTACGAATACCTTCTGAAGTGCTGGCTGCTCTTTGGCGACGAGGACTGCCGACGCATGTGGACGGAATCGGTCGCCGCCATCAACAAGTATCTGGCCGACGACACGGGCGCGGAGCTTTGGTACGGCCACGCGGAGATGTTGACGGGTCGCCGCACGGCGACGAGCTACGGCGCGCTCGACGCATTCTTCCCCGCCGTCCTCGCGCTCGCTGGCGACACGGCGCGTGCGCGCCGCCTGCAAGCCTCATCCTTCAAGATGTGGACTGCGAGCGGAGTCGAGCCCGAGCGGCTCGACTATCGCACGATGAAGGTCGAAAGCGCGGGCTATCCACTTCGCCCGGAGATAGTCGAGTCCACTTACTATCTCCAACACTTCACACGAGACCCGCGTTACCTGCGCATGGGCGCGGAGCTTTTCGAGAGCTTCGTCAAGTATTGCAAGACCGATGAAGCCTACGCCGCGCTCAAGAGCGTCGAGACCAAAGAGAAGGAGGACGATATGGAGAGCTTCCTTTTCGCGGAGACCTTCAAATACTTCTATCTCATCTTCGCTCCGCCGCGCACGCTCGACCTCGACCGCGTGGTCTTCAACACCGAGGCGCACCCGATTAAAAGGACTTGGCGATAGGCCGAACCGAAGTCTCGCCTCCGCGTTGATGTTGACGAAGGGGCGCACGCTCTCCTTCTTAACTCACTCTCACGCCTCGCATGATATACTCTCGCTCCCGGCCGGAGACTTTCGTTCACCTTTTCGACCAAAGCACTTGCGATGAAATCAGAGAACATGACAGACGCGCTGACGGGAACCGTGAAGGGGCCGGGCGAGCGGCCGCACGAGTATCTGTTCATCACGGGCGACCACGTGCGCGCGCGCATCGGCGAGTTCGTCTACTACACTGCGCGCGACGGCCGCGAGGAGCGGCGCATCATCGGCAACGTCACCGAGCGACGGCTCGTGCGCAACCTCCCCGATACCTTTCTCTCCGACCCCGAGACGCCGCCCGCGGTCGTCTCTTCTCTTATTGGATTGGACGGCGAGGGCTGCGAGCTTTACGAGATTACGGTCGAGACCGTCGGTTACTTTCACGCGGGGCTCGGAGACTTCGTCAACCCGCGCATCCCGCCGCGACCGGGCGACCCCGTCTTCCTCGCCTCTTCGAGTACGCTCGCCAACTGCCTCTCACCGCGTCATGCGGGCGAGACGGGCTCGGCGCACGTCGGCAGCCTCTTGACGCGCGAGGCGGGCGAGGTGCCCGTCGTGCTCTCGATAAAAGACGTGGTCTCGACGCATCTCGCCATACTCGCTTCGACGGGCTCGGGCAAGTCCTACACGGCGGGCGTGCTCGTCGAGGAGTTGATGCGGCCTTACAACCGCGCGGCCGTTCTCATCGTTGACCCGCATGGCGAGTACGACACGATGCGCTCAATCGAGGACGACCCGCGCTTCCGTTCCGACGATGGCGAGTACAGGCCCGAGGTCAGAGTCTTCACGCACGAGCGCGTCAAGGTTCGCTTCTCTTCTCTCACAGAGGCCGACGTGAAGTATCTGCTGCCCGAAGGCACTTCGGAGAAGATGCTCCACTTTCTTTCGCAAGCGTTCAGGCAGTTGACCGCCACGCGCAGGAGCGAGTTGTGGGGCTACCACGATCTGCGCGACGAGGTGAAGGCGCAGAAGTACGAGGCGACCGGTACGAACGAGTCGAGCAACGCAAGCTCCATCGAAGGCTTGCTGTGGCGTCTGGACTCGCGCTTTGACCGTCCCAACTCAATCTTCTCAGACCACGAGCACATCCCGCTCGCGGAGATGTTCCTACCCGGCCGCTGCACCGTGCTCCAACTCTCGGACATCGAGCAGAACGAGCAGCAGGTCGTCGTCGCTACGCTGCTTCGCCGCGTCAACAAGGCTCGCATGGCGACCGTGCGCGGCGAGGCCGAAGCCGCGAGCGACAGCTTTCTTCCCTATCCCGTCTTCACGCTCCTCGAAGAAGCGCACCGCTTCGCGCCTGCGGGCCAGACCGTAGTCTCCACCAACATCCTCAAGCAGATACTTTCAGAGGGACGTAAATTCGGCGTCGGCATCGGGCTCATCACACAGCGGCCGGGCAAGCTCGATCAAGACGTGCTCTCGCAGTGCATGACGCAAATCATCATGCGCATCGTCAACCCCGTAGACCAGGACACGGTCGCCAAGTCTGTCGAAGGCGCGGGCCGTCAACTACTCGCCGAACTCCCCGCGCTCACCAAAGGTCAGGCGGTCATCAGCGGCGTGGGCGTCAACACGCCCGTCATGTGCCGCGTCCGCGAGCGCATCACCAAACACGGCGGCGAGACCTTCGACGCCCCCTCCGAATGGGCGCACTGGCACACCAAAGACGAGCGCGAGCACCGCGAACAAGACTCCGCCGTCCTCGCCTCCGCCCCGCAGAAGTCCAAGAAGGTCGAGCGCGTCCGCGGCTTCCAGATTTGACGGGGTACGCTGTCCTCGTCAACCACCAAAGCTGCGCCGCCCGACACGCTCGGTGTTATTCCTTGACCTGCCGCGCGTGTCAGGTCATATATATAGTCAGGTCGCGTTGCGGAGTTCACCGGCACTTTCGCGGTGAGCCCGAATCGTTGTCCTTCTAACTATCCGGTCTCAGGCAATCGTCTGACACGGCACTCGCACTTAAAGACCATCGGAGCCAGCGACATGAATAAGACCAAAGCCACAGGCGCTGCCGCGCCCGGCAACGCGTGGCAGACAAGACCCTCGGGCCAAGCGGCGCAGGCAAAACTGTCCGTCGCGTCGTCAAAGGCAACACCGCCCCGGCCTCCTAAGGAGGGCAGCCCGTCACCCCCTCCCGCATATCGCCCACAACCCACGCCTAAAGTCTTGCAGGCGAAACCGGCGACGCCTCGCGGCGTGCAGACGACCGCGGCAAGACCCCGCGTCACAGCCGCGCCCGCGCAACGCCCGCAGCCCGCGGTTGTGCAAACGAAGAAGATGGGCGGCCCGCAACCTCGCGCCTGCGCACCGTCCCGCCCGCACGTCGCGCCGCCTGCCTATAGCCCTGTCGCGAAGAGAGTCGTGCAGCCTAAAATGGCAGCGGGGCTGAGTCGCGGAGTCATTCAGCGTGAGACCCCGCAGGCAAGGCGTTTACGGCTGAGGGCGGTCATTGCCACCCATCAGGGAATCGTCGAGGGGCAAAGGGACACGATCAACTCATACTCGAATAACGGCAACTTAAATGTCGGCCTCCGCCGCGGCCAGTTACAGAGTCTCATCGCGGCTTTAGACATCTCGATACCGGCGAGGCAGATCGTCCATGACACACACACGGCGTTGGGCGACGTAGACCCGGGGAATCATCAGGGTTGGATCGTCGTCGAGAATAACCTCCGAACGGCGGCACAGAACGACTTGAACACATTACACCACCACGCTGCCACCGCTTGGGCGGCGAACGCGTTGAGGGGCGGCAACTGGCAAATCCGCACACTGGCACGTTGGGATAGAGACCCTGTCCAGACGGAGGAGAGAGAGAATGACCCCGACGGGGCCTTCGTGGTTGTCAGGAGAAGGCGATGACACGGGTGAATCTCCTATTGGCGCTGCACGCAGACCGCCCCCACGTTGACGCGCCGCCAGAATGCTCCGCTTCGGGCGGCGCGCGGTATTGACTTGGCGCAGCGGTTGGCATATCGTCGCGTGCCACAGGCTTGCGAGGCTGGGCCGCAGTAGAGCTTTCAGCGAAGCCCTCGTCTCTTACCCGCCCGGCCGCCGCCCGTTCCATTTCCGCAAACAACGCACACCAGAGGAGGGACTGTCCCATGCTCCACGTTTCCCGCCGCTCTCAGGCGCTCCCGGCTCTCACGTTGCTCGTGGCCGCGCTCGCGCTCCTCGTCGTCGCTGCGTCCCCCTGCCGCGCTCAGACTCATCCCGACAAGGCGAAGGAGGAGCCGCCCTTCCACGAGTACAAGGGCGTCCGCATCGGCATGACGACCGAAGAGGCGCGCAAGCTCCTCGGCAACCCGACCGACAAGGACGACAAGCAGGATCTCTACTCGTTCAACGATAACGAGTCCTGTCAGGTCTACTACGACGCCACGAAGAAGGTCTTCGCCATCTCAGTCTCCTTCCTCGGCGGCAAGTCCATCCCTGCGGCCAAGTCCGTCCTCGGCGACGAGGCCGATGCCAAACAGGACGGCTCGATCTACAAGCTCATACGCTTCCCGAAGGCGGGCTACTGGGTCTCCTACACGCGCACGTCCGGCGACGCGCCGATGACTATCATCGCGATGCAGAAGATTCAGTAGATGCCGGGAACGCTCTAAGCCTTTCGAGCGACGACGCGAACGCGCCTCCGGTGCGCGCGGATGACCATGCGCGGCGAGTCGAAGCTCGCGCGCCGCGCCTTTCAGAAAAGACCTTTTGACGACCGCTAGTCGTCCGACGCGCCGGGGAGTATCGCGCTCCCCGGCGCGTTGTTGCTTTTCGCCCGCCGGGTGCTAAGATAAGCGCGACTTAAAACGCCCCCGAAACATCAAGCGCGAACGCCGACTTCACCTCCCCACCGTGGAGGCCCGGCTCACTCGGCGCACGCACGCCGCAGGGATGCGCAGACACTTTGAGGACTATGATGGCGGATCAGAATGTTTCCGCGCCGCCCGGCGAGCGGCGCATCACCAGACTGCTCTCGACGCGGCGCGACGAGATTTTAAACCTCTGGATCAGGGAGCGACTCGAAGCCGACGAGTTTCGCGACGAGCTGATTTCAAAGAAGGACTTGCGCGAGCAGTCGCGTCAGGTCTTGGACATGCTCGTGCAGGCCGTGCAGGACGCTGGCGACGCGGACTTCGACAACACGGTCTTTGACGACCTGCGCCACTACCTCAACGAGATTTCCCACATGCGCGCCGTCAAGGGCTACACGCCTTTGGAGAACGCGACCTACATTCTCTCTCTGCGCAACGTCGTCAGCCCGCTCCTCGCCGAAGAGCTTGAGGGCAGCGCCGATTCGCTCGTCCCCGAGATGAACTACTTCACGCGGCTCCTCGACAAGATGGGGCTCGTCATGGTCGAGAACTTCATACGCTCGCGCGAAGAGATCATCCGCCAGCAGCGCGCCGACATGCTCGAACTCTCGACGCCCGTCATCAAGGTCTGGGACAAGATTCTGACGCTCCCCATCATCGGCACGCTCGACTCGCGCCGCGCGCAGATGATGATGGAGGCGCTGCTGCAAAAGGTGGTCGAGACCGGCTCGACCATCGCCATCCTCGACATCACGGGCGTGCGCACGATGGACACGCTCGTTGCCAACCATCTTATCAAGACGGTGACGGCCGCACGCCTGATGGGCGCGCGCTGCATCCTCACGGGCGTCAGCCCCGCGATTGCGCAGACGATGGTGCAACTCGGCATAGACCTCACGCAGATCACGACCCGCGCGCAGATGTCCGACGGCATCAAGCTCGCGCTGGAGATGATCGGCCGCACGGTCGTCCCCACACGCGCGCTCGCACGTCTCCAGAACGGCAACGGCGACGGCACACAGAAGACCGTCAAGCAGACCGAGCAGATTATCACCAGCGGCGGTGGAGAGAAGAAACAGGAGGGGCAGTGATGAAGGATGAAGGATGAAGGATGAGGGATGAATAAAAAGAAGACCGGCTTTCTTAATTCATCCCTTCATCCTTCATCCTTCATCCTTCATCCTTCCGAAAATATGGACGGACAGCAACGCATTCCCATCTTGAAGGTCGGCCGTGTCCTGATCGTGCCGATTCAGGTGGACATGGACGACCAGACGGTCATCCACCTACAGGAGCGCATCCTCTCGGAGCTTGAGCGGACGGGCGCGCGCGGCGTGCTTATCGACATCTCGCTCCTTGAGATGGTTGACTCCTTCATCGGTCGCGTGCTCTCGGACATCGCGGCGATGGCGCGCATCATGGACGCGCGCACCGTCGTCGTCGGGATGCAGCCCGCGGTCGCCATTACGCTCGTCGAGCTGGGGCTTGAGCTGCGCGGGGTGGACACCGTCTTGAACGTGGACGAGGGCATCAGGCTCCTCCGGAGCGAGTTCGGCATAGACGATGACAGTGACGAAGCGGCCGGATATGGCGGCGGGGGGGCGGGAGCGTTTGCAGAGCCGGTCAATCGCTCTTGAGAGCGAGCACGACATCGTCATCGCGCGCGGCGAGGTGCGCGCCCTCGCCGCACGTCTCGGCTTCCGCTTGATAGACCAGACGCGGCTCGTCACCGTCACATCGGAGCTTGCGCGCAACGTCGTCAAGTACGCCGAGCGCGGACGCATGGTCGCGCAGCCGCTCGACGCCGCGCAGGGTCGCGCCGGTCTCCGCCTGACCTTCGAGGACAGCGGCCCCGGCATCCCCGACATCACGGCCGCCATGCGCGACGGATTCTCGACGGGGCGCAGTCTCGGCAAAGGGCTACCCGGCTCGAAGCGGCTCGTGGATGTCTTCGAGATCGAGTCCGAAGTTGGACGCGGCACGCGCGTAACGGTGGTGCGCTGGCTGTAAAGGACAGATGCCGGATGTCAGATGTCAGATGTTAGTGAAACTTTTTCAACTAGCATCTGACATCTGACATCCAGCATCTTTTTTATGCGAGTCTTCAACACGCAGGAGATCAAGGAGGAGGCACAGGTCGGCGCGGCGCGGCGCGGCGTGCGCCGTTTCGCGTCGCGGCTTGGCTTTTCGGACGACCGGCTCGCCGAGCTTGACATCGTGGTGCAGGAGATAGGAACGAACGCCGTGCGCTACGCGACGGGCGGCGGGTGCCTGCACTGGGCGGAGACCGAAGGCTCGGAGCCGGGGCTTGAGCTTTTCTACGTTGACAAGGGGCCGGGCGTCTATGACCTTGAGCGCGCCCTGCGCGACGGCGTCTCGTCGGGCGGGAGCCTCGGCACTGGCTTCGGCGCGATGCGGCGTCTGCTCGACGAGTTCGACGCTTACTCAACCGTCAAAGGCACGACGCGGCGTCTCACAAGCGCGCGCCGCACGACATACGGCACGGCCATCCTCGGACGCAAGTGGGTCGCGCCTTCAGAGGAAGAGGAAGCGCGGGAGAGAGCACGACGCGTGACCCGCCACGTCGGCGCATGGAGCCGTCCACGACCGGGCGAAGATACCAACGGCGACGCCTACTTCATCAGTCGGCATGACGGCGAGACGCTGCTCGCGGTCGTTGATGGTCTCGGCCACGGACGCGGCGCGAACGAGGCCGCGCGCGCCGCCGTCGAGACGCTCGAACAATGGCGCGGCGAGTCGCTCGACGAATTAGTCTACGGCGTACACGACGCGTTGCGTGCCACGCGCGGTGCCGTGATGGGTGCCGTCATCCTCGACCCCGCGCGCGGCTCCTTCACATACGCGGGCGTCGGCAACGTGGAGGTGCGCGTGCTCGGCGCGGCCGACCCCGCGCGACCCATTCCGACCAACGGCACGCTCGGCGCGCGTCTCTCGCAGGTGCGTGTCTGGCCGCATCGCTGGACGGAAGGCACGACGCTCGTCATCGCCTCTGACGGCATCAGCGCGACGTGGGACGCGGCCGCATATCCCGGCCTCATCACAAAGAGCCCGCAACTTCTCGCGGGCGTTCTGCTCCGCGACTTCAGCCGCAACTCCGACGACGCCACAGCCCTCGTCTATCGCTAAAGGTCGTGAATGGGAAAGGGTAAATCGTGAATCGTAAATTGGAAGGACTTGCCATCGCCCGCCTTACCACTCACCCCTTGACCTGAGTTAGACTCGAAGGCGGGCAACGAACTACGGCTCGCGGCTTTTAACGATTTATCATTCACGATTCACGATTTACTATTCACGAATTACAAGCTATGCAAGGCATCACCTCGACTCGACTCGGAGACATCTACATACGCCGCGAGGCCGACATCGTGAAAGTGCGCGAACGCGTGCGCCGCCTCACGCGCGAGATGGGCTTCGACCCGACGACGCAGATCAAGGTCACGACCGCCGTTTCGGAACTCACGCGCAACATCTACGAGTACGCGCGCTCGGGCGCAATCACATTGTCGCTCGCACGGCGCGGCGCGGCGGCCATCGGGCTGCACATCACCGCACGCGACGACGGCCCGGGGATGGACGAGGCCAAGCTGCGCTCCATCGTTCGCGGCACCTACCGTTCGACCTCGGGGCTCGGCGTCGGCCTCATCGGCACACGCCGCCTGATGGATGAGTTCGACATCCAGTCGAAGGAGGGCGAGGGCACGCGCGTCACGGTCGTCAAGTGGCTCCCGCCCACCGAGGCCGAAGCAGTCAAGGCGCGCGCCGACGATCTGCGCGATTTCGTCGCCACCGACGAAGACGACTCGGTGCTTGAAGAGTTGTCGCGGCAGAACCGAGACCTCGTGCAGGTCTTGAGCGAGCTTGAAGAGAAGCGCGAACAGTTGGAACGTCTCAACGATAAACTCGAAGAGTCGAACCGCGAGTTGAATCAAGCCAACGCGCAACTGCGAGAACTGTCCGCGATGAAGGAGGAGTTTCTCGCGCTCACGACGCACGACCTGCGCTCGCCGCTGACGGTCATCAGCGGCGTCATCAACTTCTTCACCTCGGGGCGGCTCGGAGATATGACGCCCGAGCAGAAGAACATGGTCTCGATGATGGAGCGCAACACGCAGAACCTCATCGAGTTGGTCAACGATCTGCTCGACGCCTCGAAGCTCGAATCGGGCACGATGCGTCTCGACTTCTCAACCATCGATCTGCGCGCGCTCGTTGACGAGTTGCGCGAACAGATGCAGCCGCTCGCCGCCGAGAAGGATATCGCGCTCGAAGAGGGACTGCCCGCGGAAATTCCACCGTTGCGCGCCGACCGCGCGAAGCTCCGACGCGTGCTCGTCAACCTCATCTCGAACGCGCTCAAGTTCACGCCCCGCAGCGGTCGCGTCGTCCTGAGCGCCGCGCCCGAGGGAGACGCGGTGCGCGTCTCGGTCACGGACACGGGCGTCGGCATCGCGCCCGACGACCTGCGCGACATCTTCGACAAGTACGCACAGGCGCGTTCGCGCGCCACGCGCAGCGAGAAGGGGACGGGTCTCGGTCTCTACATCACGCGCCAGCTCGTCGAACTCCACGGCGGCCGCATCGAAGTCCAGTCCGAGGTGGGCCGCGGCTCGACGTTCTCTTTCACCATCCCCGTCGCAGGCAGCGGCGCCCAGCCGTCGGGATAAGTAAGAAGGGATGTACTCCCGGCGGCTTCTCATCAAACTTCTGGAATCGTTCTTACCGGGTTCCGTTTTTTCGGGGAACGGGTTGCAAAAAAATTTCTTGACAAAAAAACACTTCCCCCATAGACTCTGCCGGGCTGTAACCCCGCCACTACAGCCGCCCCTAACCTCGTCAGCTTTTTAACCCCTGAGCCTTACCCCTAAGGAGGTACTCTCACGAATGCACCAAAGACGAATCCCGTTTATCTGTGCCGCGCTAACTCTCATCACATTCTCTCTCTTCACAACGGCGTCGGCGCAGGAGACGGTCAAGCACCGCTACGAAGTCTCCTCGACGACGAACGGCAACAGGGTCGCCACCGTCGAAACCTCGGTCAACAAGGAGATGGTCAGCGTCGCCGTCATCCGCTCGGGCGAGCCCACACATCACTACCGGGCGTACCTGTCGGTGAAGGTGACGGACGCGAGCATCGGCGGACAGTCCCTCTTCTCCGTCTACCACAACGACGAAACCATCAAGGCCGGCGGTTTCAATCACAAATTCTCGGAAGTCAGTGGCCCCGAACGTAAAGGGCACGCCGCGCTCGAACCCGTCCGCAGACAACTCGCCGACGACATGCGTCTCCTGCGCGCCGTGAGCGGCTTCGACCCGAACTCATGCGTGCTGCTGGCCGAACTCGACTACGTTATCGTGACGTATGACAGCAGCATCTTCGAAGGGGCCCCTTCCGACCTGCTCCGAGTCACGGAAGGCAACGGTGCGATGGCGCAGCAAAACAGTCCCGACCGCGCGAAGGTCGTCCGCACACGCCTCAGCACCGCAGCCAGACAGAACGATTCGCTCGACGGCTGCTTAGACGGCGCGGACGCGCGCTTCATCCAATGTCATGGCGATCAGGCCGTCGCCGACAAGACCATCTGCTACAACAACCGTAGTACAGAGGTGCAGCAGTGCTACACGATCTACGGCGCGAAAAAGCCCGCGCCGGTGGAGAGTCAGAGTTAGACGCGGCCAGAGCGCGCGAAAGCAGAACCGCCGCCGGTAACGTTACCGGCGGCGGTTCCTTTTTGTTCATCGGTTCGACTCAAAGTATAATGCCGCGCCGATCAAAAATTTACTTATGCACTATCACTTAATTGGAATCTGCGGGACGGCGATGGCTAGTCTCGCCGGGATGCTACAGGCGCGCGGACACAACGTCACCGGCTCGGACGAGAACGTCTACCCGCCGATGTCCACAATGCTCGAAGGCTTGGGCATCCCCGTGATGCAAGGCTACAGCCCCGAGCACCTTGAGCCTGCGCCCGACTGCGTCGTCATCGGCAACGCCCTCTCGCGCGGCAACCCGGAGGTTGAGGAGACTTTGAACCGGCGGCTCGTCTATCGCTCGCAGGCCGAGGTCGTCAAAGAGGAGTTCATACGCGGCCGTCGCTCGCTCGTCGTCGCGGGTACGCACGGCAAGACCACGACGGCGAGCATCGCGACGTGGGTGATGGAGCGCGGCGGTCTCAACCCTTCGTTCCTCGTCGGCGGCGTGGTGCAGAACTTCGGCGCGAGCTTTCGCGTGACAGACAGCGACCACTTCATCATCGAGGGCGACGAGTACGACACGGCCTACTTCGACAAGGGGCCGAAGTTCATGCACTACCTGCCCGAGACCGCCATCGTCGGCAACATCGAGTTCGACCACGCGGACATCTATAAAGACCTCGACGCTGTCAAGCTCGCCTTCCGTCGCCTGATGAACCTCATCCCCTCGAACGGTCGTCTCGTCGCGGGCTGGGACAGCCCCGCTGTGCGCGAGACGGTCGCGGAGATGGGCGACCGTCTTCCCACACGTCTCGAAACCTTTGGTACAAGCACTGACGCGCGATGGCAGGCGCGCGACGTTGACTACTCGTCGGGCGCGCTCACGCGCTTCCGCGTGCTGCGCGAAGGTGCGGAGTGGGGTGAGTTCGAGACGCCGCTCATCGGCGACTTCAACGTGCTCAACTGCCTCTCGGTCATCATCGCGGCCGACGCATGGGGACTCTCGCGCGAGACTATTAAAGACGCGCTCGCCACCTTCCAGAGCGTCAAGCGCCGCATGCAGGTGCGAGGCGAGGAGCGCGGCGTCACCGTCATCGACGACTTCGCACATCACCCGACGGCCGTGCGCGAGACGCTGCGCGCGCTCGGTGAGAAGTACGCCGGTCGCCGCCTCGTCGCGGTCTTCGAGCCGCGCTCCGCCACTTCACGCCTCGCCGTCTTTCAGAACGACTACGCCGCGGCCTTCGACCCCGCGGACTACGTCGTCCTCTCAACGGTCTTTGCGCGCGAGCGTGGCAGCGTCTACGGCCAACTCCTCGACACCGACGAGTTGACACATGAAATTGCCGCGCGCCGCGACCGCCCCGCGCTCTGCCTCGACGGAGCCGACTCCATCATCGCCCACCTCGTGCCCATCCTGAGCGAAGGCGATGTCGTCGCCATCATGTCCAACGGCGGCTTCGGCGGCATCCACGAGAAGCTGCTCGAAGCACTTAAGGAAGTAGACAGTAGACGCTAGTCGCCTCTGCCTACTTCCTCCTATCTACTTCCTCAACACTTTCACCAGACATTCGCGACGACGGCGAAGATTAGAGTTAATACAAAAGAACCGGCGCTCGATTGTCCTTTGAGCGCTGGAAACCTGCCATGAAAGAGTTCTCGATGTTTGATCAGGCACTGGCCTCGGCCGGCGAGACGGTCGAAGACCTCGGCACGGTCGCGCACATCTCGCGCAGGGACTTTGACGAGCGCGTGACCTTCAGCTTTCGCGCGCAGGTGCCCGCGCTCGAATACATCAGCCTGCTCATCGAGAACGCGATACTGCTAAGGACACATCGCGGCGGACGCCTCTACGCGGGCTTCGAGAAGCTCTCGCGGATGGAGCCAGTCGTTGACCGTTACATGCGCATCGCGGACATCTCCGAGCGCGTCTACGTCTTCGGCGAGGCCGACTGGAAGCCGCCCCGCCATCCGAACATGCGCGTCATCGAGGTCGCGGGCGCATTCCGCCTCGCGCGCGAGTGGTTTGTCGTCGCCGACTCGCCCGCGCTGAGTGTCGCGCTCGTCGGCTTTGACGACGAGGGCTTCACGCGGCCCGTCCTCGAAGAGCGCACCTTCCGCGCCGTCAAGACGCACGACCCCGCGCTCGTCCGCCGTCTCGCCTCCGCCGCCGAGAGTCTCGTTGACGACTCGCTCGGCGCGTGACGCGCTGCCCCGCTCGAACCACATCCGTTTCTCACGCCCCGACGCTTCGTGATACATTGACAGCCGCCCAACAGACAACACCTGATGCTGAGCGGTGAATGATGAATGTGACTACGTTCTAATATTCATCACTCATTATTCATCACTCATCACTTTCTTCTTATGTCCATACTCGAACGCATCAGACAGAGAGCCGCCGCAGACCCGCAGCACATCGTCCTGCCCGAAGGCGAAGACCCGCGCACGGTCGTCGCCGCCTCGATGATCGCGCGCGACCATCTCGCACGCGTCACCGTGCTCGGCGACGAAGAGAAAGTTCGCGCGGCGGCGCGTGCTTCGGGGGCAGACCTCGGCGGCGTTGCCCTTCTAGACCATCGGCGCGCCCCCGACTTCGAGCGCGTGGCTGCGCTCTATCACGAGCTTCGACGCTCGAAGGGGATGATGCCCGACGAGGCGCGCATCGCCGTTCGTGACCCGCTCTACTACGGCAACCTGCTCGTGCGCGAAGGCAAGGCCGACGGCTCTGTCGCGGGTGCGACGAACACGACCGCGCATACTGTGCGCGCCGCGCTTCACTGCATCGGCATCCGCGCTGGCTTTCGCATCGTCAGTAGCTTCTTCGTGATGGTTCTCGCTGACCCCTCGTTCGGCGCGAATGGTGCGATGATCTACGCCGACTGCGGCGTCGTCATCGAGCCCACTGCGCCCGAGCTTGCAGAGATAGCCATTGCTTCCGCCGACTCGTGCCGCGCGCTGCTTGAGACGGAGCCGCGCGTCGCCATGCTCTCCTTCTCGACCAAGGGCAGCGCCAAGCACCCGCTCGTGGATAAGGTTGTCGAGGCGACGCGCACCGTGCGCGCACGCCAGCCCGACCTCGAAATTGATGGCGAGCTGCAACTCGACGCCGCGCTCGTCCCAAAAGTCGGCGAGTCGAAAGCGCCCGGCTCAACTGTCGCGGGCCGCGCCAACGTGCTTATCTTCCCCGACCTACAGGCGGGCAACATCGCTTACAAACTGACCGAGCGGCTCGCGGGCGCGACCGCCATCGGCCCCGTCCTGCAAGGCTTGGACAAACCGGCCAACGACCTCTCACGCGGCTGCAAAGCCGAAGACATTGTTGACGCCGTCGCCATCACTGCCGTTCAAGCGCAAGCGAGAAAGAAAGGATGAAGGATGAGGGATGAAGTGAAAACAGTATTTCCTTCATTCTTAAGCCAACGCTGCACGCTGCTTGCGCAATGGGCAAACGCTGCCGCACACGGCGAGCATCAGAACCGGCAGGCACTAATTTTTTTCCGGCCGAAGGAGTCCTAATGTTTCTGCGCCGCTCGCTGCACGCTTTCATCAGACCGCCTGTCAGCTTCTTCAGCGCGTTCTTCATCCTGCTTCTCGCCGTGCCGCTTTGCGCGCAGAGCGGAGTCCACCCGCGCCCGACGCCGACGCCCGACGAAGAGGCCGAGAGCGTCTACGTCGAAGAGGTGCGCATCCCCGTCTTCGCATACGACGAGAAGGGGCGCATAGACCAGCACCTCGAAGTTGACGATGTACTCGTTGTCGAGGACGAGGTGCCGCAGCAGGTCAAGAGCGTGCGACGCACTCCCGCGAGTGTCGTCGTCGTGCTCGGCACGGGTTGGGACTTAGACCCAATCGTGCGCGCCAACACGACGCGCGATGTCGCGCTCTCGGTCATAGAGAACCTGCGCGACGGCGACCGCCTTGCCGTCTTACAGTTCAACAATCGCGTAGACACCTTGCAGGGTTGGACGGGCGACCGTGCGGGGGCCGCGCGCGCGGTCAAGTCCAAGCTCGTCTCGGGCGAAGGCTCGAACCTCTCGCGCGCCGTCCGTCGCGCCGTCGAGTTGCTCGCGGAGCAACCCGTGGGTAATCGTCATCTCGTGCTCGTCACCGACGGCATTGACACGGCCAACTCTAAGGACTACGACGATGCAATCAAGCGCCTCATTGCCTCGCAGACAACGCTGCACGTTATCAGCTACACGGCCGTTGCGCGCGAGCAGATCAAGCTGCCGTGGTGGAAGGCTCCGCCCGAAGCACCCGGCGCGGCGCAGGCGCGCGCAGACCAAGCGACCGTCGGCATAGACCCGACGCGCCCGCCCGGCATGCGCGGCCCCGGCGTCAATCCGCCGAGCGTCAACTCCGGCGTGCGCATTGACCCCGCGCTCCGACGCCGACGCAAGGAGGCCGAGCGCGAGATGGAGCGCGGCGAGGCACGCCTTAAGTCTCTGACGGAAGAGACGGGCGGGCGACTCCTGCTGCCCGACTCAATCGAGGGAATGGTCGTAGAGGGCGGTGGAGTCGCGCGCGACATAGACTCGCAGTACGTCGTCACCTACAGCCCCCGACGCCCGCTGCGCCGCGCGCCCGCCACCGAGTATCGCAAGATTCACGTCGGCGCACGCCGCCTCGGCCTCACCTTGCGCGCGCGCCAGGGCTACGTCGTCGGCTCGATGCGTCAACCCGATCCATTGGTAAAGCAAAAGTAAGAAGGCAAGCCGCTCAAGCGGAAGGCAAAGCAAGAAGGCAAAAAGTGAGAACGGCGAACAGCCCGTCTCTCGTCAACAACTTTGATGACGAGAGACGGGCTGTCTCTTATTACCTTTGTGACTTTTGCCTTAGTTTAGTTGACCAGCGCGCCCGCGTTTGCGTAGATGTGGCCGGCGGCCTGCTCGATGCGGCGCGTGGTGGCGATGCGCTCGCGTGCTTCGAGCGAGCGGCAGCGTATGTCGTCCCACTCCTCGCGCGGGACGACGCGGAAGACTTCGACGACGCGCGGATCGAACTGCCGACCGCTATAGGCTTCGAGTTCGGCGAGCGCCTCTTCGTAGCTACGCCCGCGGCGGTAGACGCGGTCGCTGGTGATGGCATCGAAGGCGTCCGCGACCGCGAAGATGCGCGCGTTGAGGTCAATCTCCATCCCGCTCAAGCCCAGCGGATAGCCCGAGCCGTCCCACTTCTCATGATGCTGTGCGACGACGCGCGACGCACCCTCTAAAAATTCGATGCCGCGCAGAATCTTCTGACCGTGCAGCGGATGCTCGCGCATCCTCACCCACTCTTCTTCCGTTAGCTTCGCGGGCTTGCGAAGGATGGCGTCGGGCACCCCGATCTTGCCGATGTCGTGAAGGAGCGAGCCGAACTCAAGCGAGCGCATCTGCTCCTCGCCCAGTCCCAACTCGCGACCCAAACGCAGACTGAAGTTGACGACCCGCTCCGAGTGCCCGTGCGTCTCAAGGTCGCGCGTCTCAAGCGCCGCGGTGAGCGCCTTGAGCGTCGTGCGGTAAGCATCGCCGAGCGAGTAGAGCGCCCGGTCGAGTTCCTGCGTGCGCTGCGCGACCATCTCTTCGAGGTAGGTCTCGTAGCGGCGCTTCTCGGCGCGCAGGAAGTGGTGTTCGAGAGCGCGCCCGACCGCCGCCTCGACGTGATGCAGGTCGAATGGCTTCATCACGTAGTCGAACGCTCCGGCACGCAGCGCGCCGATGGCGCTCTCGACCGTCTGGACGCCGCTGATCATGATGACGACGGTGTCGGGCGAAAGCTCGCCGACGCGCGGGATGAGTTCCAGCCCGCTCATGCCGCCCATCATGATGTCGCTGATGACGAGGTCGTAGTCTCCACTGCGCAGGCGTTCGAGCGCCTCCTCGGCCGACCCGACCGCGACGCAGTCGTAGAGCGGGCTCAGCAAGTCGTAGAGGACATCTCTGATTTCAGGCTCGTCGTCGGCGACAAGGACGCGCGCTCTTCTGCCCGGAGTCTTAGACATAGGAAATCAGTCTCCGCGTTCTCATAATCGTCGGGTGAAACTTTAGGAGGGAGAGGTGGCAACCTTCACGCGCCCCAACACGCGCCGGTACACCAAAGAGACAATTTGATATTAACGCCCCGCACGGATTTAGACAAGCGGCCTCTCGGAGAACGCGTCTGTGCGCTTTCACACACACCACCGCGCGACCACGCGTGCTTGTCAGGCCGAGCACCTTTCTCCTACCATGCCGGGGTCATGTCGAAAATGAGCATTCCCGATCTCACGCGCGCCCCTTCCCCTGACGGCGCGACGACCGTCGCGCACGCAGACGCCACGTGCATCGTCATCTGTGGCGACAGCCGCGAGGAGTTGAAGGCGTATGAGGGTCAGGCTGACCTGATTGTCACCTCGCCGCCCTACGCCGACGCACGCCACAGGCACTACGACTCGGTTCACCCGGACGAGTTCACCGACTGGTTCATGACCTTCCACGATCCTTTCTGGAACGCGCTGAAGCCATCGGGCAGTCTCGTCATCAACATCAAGGATAAGGTCGTAAATGGAGTACGCCACCGCTACGTCTGGCACACCGTCGAGGCATTAGCTAAAGCAGGTTGGCACTGCATCGAGGACTATCTCTGGCACAAGACGAACCCGATGCCCGGCTACTGGCCCACGCGGCTGCGCGACGGGTGGGAGTATTGCTTTCATCTCGCAAAGAGCAAGCGCCCCTACATGAACCAGAATGCCGTGCGCAAACCTGTGGGCGACTGGGTCGCGTCGCGTCTGGCAAAGCTGGGAGAGAACGACAAGAGCCGTCAGAACTCCGCGAACGCGAGCGGCTTCGGCCGCGACCTCTCAAGGTGGGTGGACAAGCAGACCGTTCTGCCCTCGAACGTCCTCAGCCTCGCGCTGGTCGGCAAGAACAAAGGACACCCCGCGGTCTTCCCCGTAGACCTGCCGCTCTTCTTCATACGCCTGCTCTGCCCCGAGAGCGGCCTCGTCGTTGACCCCTTCGGCGGAAGCGGAACTACGGGGCTCGCCGCCCTCTCGGCCGGTCGCCGCTCCGTGCTCATAGACAACAACGAGCACTACTGTCAGGCCGCCGTCAAGCGTCTCCGCGAAGAGGGCGCAGCGCGCCGTCACGAACTGCTCACCGAACAGACCCTCTTCCCCATCGTCCCCCCGAAACGCAAACCGCGCCGCAACAAGTCTGGCTGAGAGAGTACAACTACGACACGGCCCGGCACCGGTTGACGCACCATCACCACGCGCCCTATCATTCCCTACGACCCTTCGGCCGGAGTGGCGAAATCGGTATACGCACGAGACTCAAAATCTCGCGAGCGCAAGCTCATGTCGGTTCGAGTCCGACCTCCGGCATTAAAAGCCCTCAACGATCTACATGCGCGGCCCCACTTACAAGGGGGCCATTATTTTTGCTACACAAGGGGTCGGTGCGGTTGTCTCTGCGGCCGCGTGCGAGGTAGGTGAGGCGGCTACAACATCGGGTTAAAGTGTCGCGCCGCTTTCAAAGTAGCGCACGCTTCCGGTCAGAGGGTCGTGGAAGGAGATTGACCGGGCCAGCAGCTTGAGCGGGCTTGAGAAATCGTCCGGCTCGGCGGGACGCGCGTCGGGATAGAGTCTTTCATTAACAATCGGAATCCCGAGCGCTGATAGGTGCAGGCGTAGCTGGTGCTTGCGGCCCGTGATGGGGCGCAGGCGATAGAGGGTCGCACTGCCCACACTCCCTATCAATTCAATGTGTGTCTCCGAGTTCGACTCACCTTCAACCTCCTGCATTCGGAAGAAAGGCTCGCCCTGAACGATCCGGCTGCGACGCGTCATTGGAAAGTCGAGGTCGGAACGCGTGGGCGCGAGCGCCTCGTAAACCTTCTCGACCTGCCGGTGTTGGAAGAGCGAAGCGTAGACGCCCCTCGTCTTGGGGTTGAGCGAGAAGAGGACGACGCCCGCCGTCTCCCTGTCGATGCGGTGGACGGGGACGAGGTGTTCAAGTCCCGTCCTCTTCTTCAAGCGCACGAGGAGCGTTTCGCGCAGGAACCGCCCCGAAGGAATTACGGGGAGGAAGTGCGGCTTATCAACCGCCAGAAGATGTTCGTCACTGTGGATGATCCGTTCCTCAAAGGGGATGACGCTTTCACCCTCCGGCTCGCGATAGTAAAAGATGCATGCGCCGGGACGGTAAAGGCTTCGCGCATTTAAGCGCAGCCCTGCCTCGTCCACCACCTCGCCCCTCTCCATGCGCGATAGCCAGACCGCGACGCCCACGCGAGGATGTCGCTCTGCCAGAAAATCAAGGACAGTTTCCCAAGCGCCCGCCGGGAGCCGTTGACGGCTCGGCGCTACACCTTCGACCACAGGCAGCGGCGCTTTTAAAACGTTCCTTCTCATCTTCGCGGCGTTCGGCATGACTCAAGATTTGATGTCCGGCACGGCGTAATCCTACAGTGTGTACGCCTTCAAACTAATTTGAAGGCCACGTATCTCATCTCCTGTATTTCAACTTTTGTTCAACAGTTTCTTCGTAGAATTCAACGGTTGCCAACTGTGATTGACAATCCAATACAATTTGTTACAATACCTGTTCACCAGAATCCCCCATTCTGGGTAGCGGTTTGGCCCCGGTGCCGGGCTCGGAAGCCCGAGCGATTCCCCCGTAGATTTGCACTTTAAACGTCTGCCCGGCCGACTTTGACTTTTGTCCCGGCAGGCACACTACGGCCTCACGTCCCGGAGGATTTTAGCTCATGAGTCGTACCGCTGCCCGTTGGCTCGCCCTCGCGCTGACACTCAACCTGTTCGCGTGCTTGCTGCTTCCCTCGCCTTCGCGCGCGCAGTCTCTTTCGTCCCTGCTGAGTCTGAACCCCGTCCAGAAGGTCTCCGCCGAGATCATACGGAAGGTTAACGGCGGGCATGGCACCGAGCGCGTCCGCGTTATCGTCCAGCCGAAGGATGCATGGTCTGGCGAGCTAGACATGACGCTCTTCGGCTACGGGGCAAGCGATGTCCGTCAGTTTCAGAACTTCAACTTTCGCGTCCTCACTCTTCCGGCAGGAGCGGCTGCCGCACTTGCCTTGCGGAGCGATGTGGCCTACGTCGCGCTGAACAAGGAGGTGCGCACGCTCGGCCACGTCTCGCTCACCTCTGGGGCCGATGCCGTGCGCACGACGGCGGGAACGAACGCCTCGGGACTTGACGGGACGGGCGTTGGCGTCGCCGTCATCGACTCCGGGATAGACGTGGGTCACAAGGCGTTCCTCGATAAGAGCAACGGCCTGCGCGTCGTCGCAAGCGTTGACTTCACGGGCGAGGGACGCACCGACGACCCATACGGGCATGGCACACACGTCGCTTCTATCCTCGCAGGGAACGGCCGCATCTCGAACGCCGCATACATCGGCATCGCGCCGAATGCGAACATCGTCAATCTGCGCGTGCTGAACTCGCAGGGTTCAGGTACGACCGCATACCTTCTGCGCGCGCTCGACTGGGTCTTGACCAACCGCGCGCTCTATCAGATACGCGTCGTCAACCTCAGTCTGGGCATGCCCGCCGTAGACTCGTACCGCGTAGACCCCGCCTGCCAAGCCGTGCGCAGACTCGTAGACGCAGGCATCGTCGTCGTCGCCGCCGCAGGCAACAACGGCAAGGACGACTCCGGGCAGAAGCTCTACGGTCACATACACTCGCCGGGCGACGAGCCTTCGGCCGTAACGGTCGGAGCCTCGAACACCTTCGGCACCGACTCGCGCGCGGACGACGGCGTGACCACTTACAGTTCACGCGGCCCCACGCGCGGCTATCGCACAGACTCCTACGGCGTGCGCCACTACGACAACCTCTCCAAGCCCGACCTCGTTGCGCCCGGCAACAAGATCGTCTCGGCCGAAGCGGTTGACAACTACTTGCTCACGCAGAACCCGCAACTCGACGCGGGCGTGAGTCCCGTGGACAACCGCAAGCAGATGTATCTGAACGGCACCTCGATGGCGACGCCCGCAGTGGCGGGCGCGGCGGCGCTTGTCATTCAGGCTAACCCGACACTCACGCCCAATCTCGTCAAGATGATTTTGATGTACACGGCGCAGCCGCTCGCGGGCTTCAACACGTTCGAGCAGGGCGCGGGGCAACTGAACGTCGAGGGTGCAGTCCGCCTTGCGAAGCTCGTGCGGACAGACCTCTCGAACGACACGCCTTTGGGAGACCCTCTGCTCGTCGCGGGGCAGACGCCCACGCCGCAGACGACCATCGCAGGGCACACCTTCACGTGGTCGCGCGGCCTCATCCTCAACTACAACTATGTGACGGGGCTCGACCTCATCACAAAGTTTCAGAAGGTGTACGGGCGGGGACTGCTGCTCGGCGACGGAGTCATTACCGGCGACGGTGTTATCACGGGGGACAGAACGCTCATCACAGACGGCGTCATCACAGGCGACCAGATCATGACGAGCAGCGGCGTTATCACGGGCGACGGCACACCGTTCCTGAACGTGTGGGCGCTGCTCGGCGACGGCACGCGGCTCAACGACGGCGACATGTTCGGCGATGGAGTCATCACAGGCGACGGGGTCATCACGGGTGACGGTGTTATCACGGGTGACCTCTTCATGCAGGCGCAGTCGGCCACGTTCGACGGCGATGCGACTCAGTCAATGGACGCGGCGGCGGACGACGGCGCGGACTGTCTCGACTACTGATTCTGCCCTGTCAGGGCAAGCTGTCTCGGCTATCGAAACGCCGCGACCACCAACCTCTCTCCCACTTCAACGGCGCGGCGTCTGCTCGGTGTCGCGCCCGACAAAACAACGAAGCCTCGCAGGACAGGAGTAGCTGTGGACAGAAGAAATCCCGCTCGGCCTTTCATGTGGGCCGTCGTCGCGCTGGGCGCGGTCGCGGTGCTCGTCTCCGTCGAGAGGCTGGCGCTGGCGCGGCTCGACGTACGCTTCGTGATGCTCGCGCTGCTCGTCTGCGTCAGCTCGCACGTGGCCGTGCGCATCCCGCGCGTGAGCGGGCGCATCACCGTCTCGGACACGCTCATCTTCCTGACGCTCCTGCTCTATGGTGGCGCGGCGGCCGTGATGCTCTCGGCGCTCGAAGGCGTCTACGCCTCCTTGCGCATCAGTCGCAAGCCGCTCACGATTCTCTTCAACTCGGCGGTGCTTGCGCTCTCGACCTTTCTCACAGCAGCGGCGTTGCTCGGGCTCTTCGGCGCGGCGGGTCTCGCGGGCAACGACTACTCGGCGTTCGCGCTGGCCGCCGTCTTCGTGATGGCGCTCGTGCAGTACGCGGCTAACACCGTGCTCATCGCGGTCGAGAAATCGCTCAAGCTCGAAGAGTCTTTCTGGCCGACGTGGAAGACATATTATCTCTGGACTTCGGTGACGTATCTGGCGGGCGCGTCGGCGGCGGGCGTCACCGCGCGGCTGGTTCAGGCGGTTGGCTTCTACGCGGTGCTGGCGACCGTGCCCATCATCGCTATCATCTACTTCACATACCTGACCTATCTGAAGAACATCGAGGTGTCGGAGGCGCACGTCGAAGAGTTGTCGCGCTACCTCGCCGAGTTGAAGCGCGCCGAGGTTGAGCGCGAGCAGATTCTGCTTCGCGAGCAGGCCGCGCGCGCTGAGGCCGAGGCTGCCAACCGCGTCAAAGACGAATTCCTCTCGACGCTCTCGCACGAGTTGAGGACGCCGCTGACTTCAATCATCGGATGGACTAACCTGATACGAGCCGGGCAGGTGAAGGGCGAGGTGCAGGCGCAGGCTTTGGAGACCATCGAGCGCAACGCGAAGATTCAGTCGCGGCTCATTGACGACCTGCTCGATCTGTCGCGCATCATCTCGGGCAAGCTCCTGCTCGACACGCGCGAAGTAGACCTCGCCTCTGTTGTGTCGAACTCGGTCGAGGTGGTGCGACCAGCGGCGGCGGCGAAGGGCATCACGCTCATCTTCGAGCGTGGGGATGGGGCGACTATCTCTGGCGACTCGGCGCGTCTGCAACAGGTGGCTTGGAATCTTCTGTCGAACGCGGTGAAGTTCACGCCCGAGGGCGGGAGCGTCAGCGCGCGGCTTGAGCGCGAGGGCGCGAGGGTCAGGCTCATGGTGAGCGACACGGGGAAAGGGATGCAGGCGGAGTTTCTGCCGCACGTCTTCGACCGCTTCCGTCAGGCCGACAGCGCCACGACGCGCGCATACGGCGGGCTCGGGCTCGGGCTCGCCATCGTGCGCCACCTCGTCGAGCTTCACGGCGGGACTGTTCACGCCGACAGCGCGGGCGAGGGGCACGGCTCGACCTTCTCAGTCACCTTCCCGCTCGCGTCGTCGGCCGCGTGCGAATGCGCGGGCGAGCGAGCGGCAACAACAGTTCGCGAAGCCGTCGCCGAGCGCCAGTCATTCGAGTCGCTGTCCGGCGTGCGCGTGCTGGTTGTTGATGACGAGTACGATACGCGGCAGTTAATCAGCACGGTCATCGCGCAGTCGGGCGCGGAGGTCACGGCCTGCGCGTCGGCCGACGAGGCGCTGGAGACTTTGAAGCGTTGGCAGCCACACATTCTGATGAGCGACATAGGCATGCCGGGCGAGGATGGATACTCGTTGATAAGACAGGTGAGGGCGCTTCCGGCCGAGCGCGGTGGACGCACACCTGCGGCGGCGCTTACGGCCTATGCGCGCGACGAAGACCGTGGCCGCGCTCTGGCGGCGGGCTATCAACTACACATCTCCAAACCCTTCAACGCGCACGAACTCATCGCCGCCGTCTCAAGCCTTCAATCTTACGTCGTGGCCTGACCGCGCTGCGCGTCGGCCATTGACTTGACGGGGTATCGCCACGCCTCACGAATCTTCCCGACGAGCATCGCGCCCTTCTCTCAAACTCTCAGTGTGTCGGCACGCCAGCTTTTGATCGCGCGCTTGATCTCGACGGGCTTCGACAGTCTGCCTTCGAGCACGTCGCGGACAAGCACTTCCAGTTCTTCATCCGGAGCGAAACGGAGCGCGACCGTCTGGCCGGGCGTCAGCGTCGAGGCGCGCAACGCGAGGTCTGCGGGCAGTAGTTGCTGGTAGCGTAATCGCTCTTCGAGACGGATGAGACGATCCTGCGCCCTCAGCGGGTTGGTGCGGACGAGTGCGGACAGCACCAAGAGCGCGACGGAGACGACGACCCACCAGCCCCTCTCCCAACCCGGATACCTGACGAGCTGAACCACCATCACGATCACGTTTATCAGCATGACGGGGGCCAGAAAGAAATGGAAGGGCGCGTGCCAGCGCGTGTGATTGGCGTAGGTCTGCGGAGAGTCTGCCATGTTGATTCCCTTTCCTACACGTTGCTGTTTCGGTGCAAGTCGCGCCGCCCGGGCGGTTACAGATTCGTGGGCATACGCGGCGAAGTATTTTGCCCCGCGGCCACGGACTGCGGCGGCTCCGGCGTGAAGTCCTCGCCGGGGTTGATGAACTGGTTGCGCTCGAACCTGTACTGCTTGTCGTAGAGTTGCTTGTAGCGACCGTCGGCCGCGAGCAACTCCTCGTGGGTGCCGCGCTCGACTATCTCGCCTGCTTCGAGCACGAGAATCTGGTCGGCGCTGCGGATGGTCGAAAGGCGGTGCGCGATGACGAACGTGGTGCGCCCGCGTCGAAGGGTCTGAAGCCCGTCCTGAATCATCGCCTCGCTCTCGCTGTCGAGGCTCGACGTGGCCTCGTCGAGAATCAGAATCTTGGGCTCAGCCAAAATCGCGCGCGCGATGGCGACGCGTTGACGTTGCCCGCCCGAGAGCTTGACGCCGCGCTCGCCGACGATTGTTTCATAGCCTTCGGCGAAGCCCCCGACGAACTCTTCGCAGTGCGCGACGCGCCCGGCCGCAAGAATCTGTTCGCGCGAGGCGTGCGGGTGCGCGAACGCGACGTTCTCTGCGATGGTGCCGTCAAAGAGGAAGTTGTCCTGAAGGACGGCTCCAAGCTGACTTCGATAATCTTTAAGCCTGACCGTCGAGAGGTCGCGCCCGTCTACGCGGACGAGCCCCGCGAGCGGCCGGTTAAAAGCCATCACCAGTCCGATGAGCGTGCTCTTGCCCGAGCCGCTTGAGCCGACGAGCGCGGTCGTCGTCCCCGCGGGTGCGCGAAACGAGACGTGGCGGAGCACGGGCGCGTCCTCGTTATACTCAAAGCTCACGTCCTCGAAAATTATCTCTCCCTTTATCTCAGCAAGAGGCGCACGGCCTTCCTCGTCGGCGTCCTCGGTCGTCATGCGCTTAATCTCGCGTATGCGGTCGAGCCCCGCGAAGGCTTCCGTTATCTGCGTCCCGATGGCGGCGATCTCGACAAGCGGCGCGGCCACGAGCGCCGTGAAGAAGATGTACATGAAGAAGTCGCCGAGCGTCATCTCGCCGGCAAGGACTGAGCGGCCGCCGACTAAAGTGAGGATGACGCCGATGACGCCGATGATGACGGTCGAGAAGGCGGTCACGCCCGACACGCCCGTCATCGAGCGCGCGACGTTACGGAAAAGACGATGCGCGCCGCGCGCAAACACAATCGTCTCGCGCCGTTCGGCCGAGTAGGCTTTGACGATGCGTATGCCGCCGAGCGATTCGGCCAGACGCCCCGTCACCTCCGCGTTGATTTGGCCGCGCTCGCGAAAGAGCGGGCGCAGTCGCTTGAAGGCCAGCGACATCGAGACGCCGAATAGAACCAACGCGACGAGCGTTATCGAAGTCAGTCGCCAACTCAGATAGAAGAGCACGCAGAGCGCGATGAGCGCGGTCAACACGCCTCCGACCAGTTGCACCAGCCCCGTCCCGACGAGGTTGCGGATGCCTTCGGCGTCCGACATGATGCGCGAGATGAGAACGCCCGTCTGCGTCGAGTCGAAGTAACGAATGGGGAGACGCGCGACGTGCGCCTGCACGCTCTTGCGCATGTCGGTGATGGCGCGCTGCGCGGCGACGCCTAGCACCTGCGAGAGCGTAAACGAGGTGACGGCCTGAACGAGCGTGGCAGCGCCCGCCGCGAGCGCAATCGTCGTGAGCAACTCGCCCCTGTGCTTGATGATGACCTCGTCAACGAGATACTTCGAGCTTGCGGGCAGCACGAGCCCGACGAGCCGGTTGACGATCATCAACACCATCCCGAGCGCGAGCCGCGAACGGTGCGCCCAGATCAACTCCCTCGCATCGCTCCACGCCTGCGATAGCGACAGTCGCTTCTTCTTCTTCTCGTTGTTCATCCGTGTGATTGCCGCGCCTCCGTAGAGCTTAAGGCTTCCTCACGAGCCTCCCGATCTCGCGCCACGTAATCAGCTTGACGCCGTTCTCTTTCAGCATCCGGCGGAAGGCGTCGCTCGTCGTGAAGTCAAAGTCGCGCTGCCGCCACGCCGCGCCCCAGTCCGGGTGGCCGAGCGTGATGGCGCGCATCTCTTCGTCGTCGTATGCGAGATGAACGATCAACTGCGTGACGCCCGGCCGCAGGTTCTTTATCAAGCTCGTGTAGAACTCCGCCCAATGCTCGGGCGACACCGAAGGATTTGCGTCCACGATCCTGTCAACGACGATGCCGTCGGGGCCGAGCGCGGCGGGGAGGAAGGGCGCGCTCGCGAACCACTCGCGTGAGACGAGGACGGGCAGCCCCTCGTCGCGCGCAACGCGCAGCAGCATCTCGAAAAGGTCTCGGGTCTGTTGGAGCGTGCGCATGTGCGAGTCGAGATGAGTCGGGCGGATGCCGAAGGCTCGTGCCCTCTCGATCTGCGCGCGTATCTCGGCCTCAGCCTCGCGCACGTTGATGTGTGCGGCGGCTACGTCTTCGGTCAGGTAGAGATAACCGTCGGGGTCATACATCGAAGGCGCGCGCTCCTTCGACAGGACACCGCCCCAGCGATAAGTCTTCCACTCGCTCGTGAGCGTCAGGTGCAGCCCGAGGTCTGCTTCCGGATGAGTGCGCGCGTAGGCGGCTATCTCGGGCAGCCATGCGCACGGCACCATGATGCTGCCCGAATTGACGAGCCCCGTCTCGAAAGCTTTCGTCGTCGCGGCGTCTACCGAATGCGCCACGCCGAGGTCGTCGGCGTGAACGATAAGGAGCTTCGCGTCCGCAGGGTAGCCGAGCCGCGCGGCCAGCGACCCCGGCTCGCGGGGCGTCTGCGCGGGGCGCGCGCGCACGCCCCCTGAGAAGTGCAACAGCGCGGCGAGCAGTATCACCGTTGAAAGTTTTACCTTCACGATTCTTCGCCCGGTTTTTTCAGCTTGAGCACGACCGAGTTGATGCAGTAACGCTGCCCCGTAGGTTGCGGCCCGTCATCAAAGACGTGGCCGAGGTGCGAGTCGCAAGCAGCGCACAGAACTTCAGTCCGAACCATCCCGTGGCTCATGTCGCGTTCGGTCTTGACGTTGTCGCCCTCTTTGGGCTCGTAGAAACTGGGCCAGCCGCAGCCCGAGTCGAACTTCGCCTCCGACGTGAACAACTCGCTGCCGCAGGCCGCGCAGACATAAGTGCCCGCCTCTCGGCTCGCGTGATACTCGCCCGAGAACGGCCTCTCCGTGCCCTTCATCCTCGCGACGCGGTACTGCTCCGGCGTGAGCGTCTGCCGCCACTCCTCTTCCGTCTTACTGACTCTCTTTTTCAAAGCTCATCCCTTCCGTGTCTCTGGCGACTGTGTGCGCCGCGCAGGGCCGTGTCACCCTTTACCCTTTCTATGCGGTCGCCGCTTCGCGCGAGTCGGCGCGGGAGCGGGAGAAGGCGAGTCCGCCTTGACCGCTCCCGTGTCAACGATGCTCAGAGTGCTCGGGCCGCCTTTGTCCATGCGCACCACGACGCTGAAGCCGCGACAGTCGAGCACGCGCGATTGCTTCGCGGCGTCCGAAGACGGCGCGCCCCAAGCGTCCGATGGAACGGCCAGCCGCTTCGATGCGTGCTCGGAGAACTCGTTGATGGCCGACCACTGCACGGGCTGATGAAAGCGCACGTCAATGCGTTGGAGCGTCCCGCCGATGAACGTCAGCACCAGCTCTTCGACGCCCTTGAACTCTTCTTTCCTCACGCCGAGTTCGAGCATCCCGAGCGAGGCGACGAATGGCTTCGACGCAGCCGTTTCCGCGCCCGGCCCCTTCTGAAGCTCATCCGAGCCGGGGAACATCCGCCGCAACTCTTCAAGCTTCATCCCGAGCATCACGCCGCCGTAGTCGGGCGCGACCGCGCGCTCAATCCGGCACGGCTCCTGCGCCGCGTAGCCCCGCGCGAACGACAAGAGGGCGACGACGACGAGCGACATTCTTAACAGCGGTCTCTTCATGTACGGCCGTGTGCGTCGTTGGAATCCCGGAGCGGCGGCTAGTCCTTGATGTGGTCGGGAAACTCCGATAAGTCCACCCCGTCCGCTTCGACGGGGCCGGACGCGACGAGCGGCGGCAGAGGCTTCTCGACCTTGCCGAACCTAAGCAGCCGCACCACCTCCGCATGACCTTTGCGCTCGGCAATCATCAGTGCCGTCCAGCCCGTCGCGTTCTGCGCGTCCGGGTAAGCGCCGCGCCGCAAGAGCGCGGCGACGGCCGCGGGGTGATTGTTGAGCGTGGCAATCATCAGCGCCGTCCATTCGTCGCGCAGCAAGACGTTCGGGTCTACGCCCGAGTCGAGCAGCTCGTTAAGCTTCACAAGATCGCCGTCGCGCGCGGCGAGGAAGAGGCGCGCGTTGCGCAGCAGCGCGGCGAGCGCAGCGTGCCCACGCGTCTCCGCCAGCTCGAAGCTCGACTTCTGGTTGCGGTTGCGCGCATCAACGTCTGCGCCCGCGTCTATCAACTCTTCAACGACCGTCTGATGCCCTGCGCTCGCCGCGTACATGAGCGCCGTCTGCCCAAAGGCGTCACGCGCGTTCGCGTCCGCGCCCTCGCGCAGCAACACCTCGACGCGCGACAGGTCGCCGCGCGACGCCGCGACCATCAGGTCGGTGATGCCGTTGTTCTTCTGCGCGCTCATGGGCGTAGGGTGAGTCCGTGACGGAGTCGGCTGTTGCTTGCTTGCTGCGACCTCACTTCATCCGGCGCGGGCATTGTAGCACCCGCGCCCGAGCGCGCCGAAGTCCGGCCGACTTCGACCACATTCATAAATTCGAGACTGGACAAGCCCCGCGCCGTGGCTTACGCTACGCCCCCGCGTGCTTCCGCACGACGTTGCCGGATGGCGTTCGTATCAAACGGCACGCTTTAACAATCAAGCGAGTCAACAGGAGGTTGAGCATTGCCTCAGAGTAGAAAGCGTCGCCCCGCGACGAGAAGACATTCGCCGCGCGCGGCCTACACGCAGAAGGCCGGGGGGCGCGCGAGCGGTGCGGCTGGTAAGAGCATACGTGTCATTGCGGCAATCGTCATCGTCGCGCTCGTAGCCGCGGGCGCGGCTTACCTGTTCGGCGCGCGCCTGTTCGGCCCCACGGCGGGCGTGGAGGTGACGACCCCGTCGGGACTCAAGTACACGGACATCGTCGTCGGCACCGGCGCGAGCCCGAAGCCGGGACAGACAGCGGTGGTCAACTACACGGGCACGCTCACCGACGGGACGAAGTTCGATAGCTCGCTCGACAGGGGTCGCCCCTACGAGTTCCCCGTCGGTCGCGGCAAAGTGATTAAGGGTTGGGACGAGAGCGTGGCAACGATGAAGGTCGGAGGCAAGAGGCGACTCGTCGTCCCGCCCGCGCTCGGCTACGGCGAGAGAGGCAGCCCGCCCAACATCCCGGGCGGCGCTACGCTCAACTTCGAGATCGAACTGCTCGGCGTGAAGTGAATGAGGTGTTAAAGCACCCGGCACATCTCCGCGCCCCACGGCGTCGAGGTGACGCGCGCGATGGCCGACCTTACCTCGGCGAAGCTCCAAGCCTTGCGCTGCCAGATCGTGCCGTCGGCGTATTCGATGCGGTTGATGATGACCTTCTCTTGGTAAGGGTCGCCGTCCTTGTGGCTCAGATTCTCGGCGCTCACGACGGCGCTCGGGCCCGAGGGGCTGAAGGCCAATAGCTCCTTCTCCTTGCCGGGCTTGATCTGGACGCCGCAGAGAAACTGCCTGCGCGCCATGTTCGAGGGGTTCGCCGACTCAGCGAACTGATATTCCCAGAAAAGAACTTCGACCGCTTTCGCACCCGCGTTCCGCACTCGTGCACGATACGCGAAGACATCAACCAACTCTGACTTGGGCGCGCGCGACTCCTGCACGCTCTTCTCCAACGCGGCGCTGCGTGCGTCGAGCGTGTCGGCGAGCGGGTCTCTCACGCCTGCCGGGTCGTTGATTCTCTTGGCTCGCTCGTTGACCTTGTCGGCCGATGTCATGGCCGGGGCCGGGCCGGTTGACACGGGGGCCGGTCTCTCATTCGGCTGCCGACTCTTCGTCCACTTGAAGCCAAGCACCGCCAACTGTGACCCGTCGGCCGGTGTTGCCGGGGCCGCGCCTTCCTGACCCGCGTGGACTAGCGGCAGCAGAAGCAGCAACAGTAGCGGTAACAGTAAGAGGGTTCGCATGGCTCGCCTCCGTTGTGATTGCGAAGTAGTCACGCCCGCCGGACTACGAAGACTTGCTTCTCCGCAATGAAAGATATTTACCGACAGACCGGCTGTCAATCTTTTAGTCGCTAAGCGCGGCCCACCCCGAGCGCGTCGGCCACGCGGTTGATGTAGTTGAACCACGAGGCGATGAGCGTGATTTGAAGTATCGCGCGGTCGTCGAAGCCCGAGGCGCGCAGCCGCTCGTGATGCTCGGGTGTGATGCGCGTCGCGTCGCGCGTCAGTTGCACCACGAAGTCGAGCATGACGCGGTCTTGTTCCGAGATGGGCGCGGTTCTGTAATCTTCCTGAAGCGCAGTGACCAACTCTTCATCCAGCGTGACGCGACGCAGAAACTCTGCGTGAGACTCGATTCAATAGTGGCACCGGTTCGCGACCGATACGACGGTCGTGATCATCTCGTGCTGCGCGCGCGTGAGCGGCAGCTCCTCAGACATCAACACGCCGAAGGTCGCGAAGGCATGATAGAGCGCGTCGGGGATGAGGCTGTGCGAGGCCACGATGCCCGAGGTTTCGCCGTCGGGCGTGGGATGGACGGGCTCGGCGTACTCTATGGGGTAGAGCCCGCGTTGCGCCTCCATCGCTTGGCGCAGTCTCGCATCCGCCTCGTCGAAAGGGATGGTCTTGATCCAAGTCATAAACGCGTTTCTTCTCCTTCGACTTCCACGCCCTCTGCGCGGCGGCGGAAGACGAGATAATAGACGGGCAGCCCCAGCGCCACCACCACGACTCCCAGAAGCGCCTGCATCGGGCTGCTGCTCGCCAGCAGGAAGAGTAGCACCGCGCTCAGGAGCAGGTAGAGGATTGGCGTGAAGGGGTAGAGCGGAGTCAGGTAGCTGGCCGCACGCTGCCCGCGTCGCAGCACGAACAGCCCCGCCACGGTCAGTGTGATGAAGAGCACGACGACGAAAAGGAAGTAAGAGATGATCTGATTGAAGGAGCCGAGCAGCACGAGCAGCGACGCGAGCGCAGCCTGCATAACGATGGCGCGCGCGGGCGTGCCGAAGCGTGGGTGGAGTCGTGCCGCGCTCGCGAGGAAGAGATGGTCACGCGCCATCGCGAAGTAGACACGCGGCGCTGACATTGTGAATGCGGCGAGGCTGCCCGTAACGGCGATGACCACGATGCCCGTGAAGACGAGCCCGCCCGTCGGCCCGAAGAGTGCCTCGCCCGCCTGTGCGGCGAAGGCTTCGCCCGAGGTGACGCGCTCCGGCGGGACGAGGTAGATGAAGGCTGCGCTCGTCAGCACGTAAACGGCCGTGACGAGCAGCACACCGAGAGTCAGCGCGCGCGGCAGTGTCCGCGCCGGGTCGCGCACCTCGCCGCCAAGTTTGCTCAAGTCCCACCACCCGCCGAACGAGAAGAAGGCCGCGACAAGCCCACCCGCCAGCGCGCCCCCGAGCGGCGACGAGCCCGCACGCTGCGCGACGAACGGGTGGAAGTGCGCCCAGTCGCCTAAGCCCAGTCCGAAGCCCCACAGCAGTATGAAGAGAAGCAGCGCGAGCTTAACGAGCGTCAGCCAGCGCACGACACCGCCGCCGAGCCGTATGCCGCGCACGTTGACCGCCGCCAGCAGGAGAACGGACGCGACGGCCAGCGCCTTCACGCCCACGTGCGAAAGACCGGCA
>JAVXWN010000192.1:0-52343 GCA_032230645.1 Acidobacteriota bacterium
CACTCCGGCTACCGCCTGCTGCATGAGTACTTCGCCTTCCCCGCGAAGTACCACTTCTTCGACCTCGACAACCTCGACCTCTGCCTGCGCGGGCGCGAGCTCGACATCCTCTTCCTGCTCGACAAAATCCCGGCCGGGGCCGGGTTCGTCGGCCCCGACAACTTCGTGCTCGGCTGCACGCCGGTCATCAACCTCTTCCGCAAGACGACCGAGCCGATCCGCCTCGACCACCGCACGACCGAGTATCGCCTCGTCCCCGACAAGCGCCGCGAGCGCACGACCGAGGTGCACTCCATACTTTCGGTTTCGGCCTCGTCTAATGCCAACGACGAGACGCGCCGCTTTGAGCCGTACTACTCCTACAGCCACGCGGCCGACGGTGGCCGCGACCGCGCCTTCTGGCACGCGCGCCGCGCCGTCTCTCTCAACAAGGACATCTCGGGAACGGAGGTCTTCCTCTCCTTCCTCGACCTCGACTTCAAGCCGAGCCTCCCGCCCGCGCAGACCGTCTATGCGCACACGCTCTGCACCAACCGCGAGCTGGCCTCGCAGCTCCCGGCGGGCGCGGCGCTTCAGATAGAAGAGCAGGCACCGCTGTTCGGCATCTCTTGCCTGACCAAGCCGACGATGCCCACGCAGCCGCCGCTTCGCGGCGAGACGTTGTGGCGTCTGGTCTCGCACCTCTCGCTCAATCACCTCTCGCTCTCCGAAGGGCCCGATGGCCTGTCGGCGCTGCGCGAAATCCTGAAGCTCTACAGCCCGGCCAACAGTCCCTCGGCCGAGCAGCAGATCGCCGGCATCCACTCGATGGAGTGCCGCCGCATCGTGCGACACGTCGGGCGCGACGCGTGGCGCGGCTTCTGCCGTGGCACGGAGATCACGCTTGAGTTCGACGAGGAACTGTACGTCGGCGGCGGGGCGTTCCTCCTCGCCGCCGTGCTCGAACGCTTCTTCGCCCTCTACGCCTCGGTCAACTCGTTCACGGAGCTCCACATCAAGAGCCTCCAGCGGGAAGGGGTCTGGAAAAAGTGGCCGCCCACGGTTGGGGAAAAGATGGTTCTCTGAACGATTGGCTCTACGAGGAGGGCTACCGCTTCGACTTCTTCCAAGCGGTCAAGCTCCTCGAAATACAGGGCCGGTCGAGTCAGCCCGAGCGCACGCCCGTCGGCGAGGGGGCGGAGCCCGCCCGCGAGGCCGTCCGCTTCAAGTCGGCCGTCGGCCTCGACTTCCCCGCGAGCGACGTGGCCGAGGTCAGGGTCGCCACCAGGAAGGAGAAGGACGGCGCCGCCCGGATGACCGTCAACTTTATGGGGCTCGCCGGCGCGCTCGGCCCCCTGCACACGCCCACCACCGAGCAGATCATCGAGGGCGTGCGGCGCAATGACACGGCGCTCCGCGACTTCCTCGACATCTTCAATCACAGGCTGGTTTCGCTCCTCTACCGCATCCGCAAGACCCACCGCGTCGGGCAGGAGGCGGCACCGGCCGGCCACGACCGCTTCTCCGCCCTTGCCTACTCGACCTTCGGGATGGGCACGCCGGGGCTGCGCGGGCGGATGCGGGTCAAAGACCGTGCGCTGCTCTTCTACGCCGGGCTGCTCGCGCAGCAGCCGCGCTCGCTCGCCGGGCTCGAACGCATCCTCTCCGACTACTTCCGCGTTCCCGTCGCCGGCCGCCCGTTCCGGGGAGGCTGGATAACCTTGGAGGAGGATCAGTGGACGGCCATCGGCTCCAAGGGGCGCAACAACCGGCTCGGCGAGGGTGCTGTCCTCGGCAAGCGCGTCTGGGATGAGCACGGCGCCTTCGAGCTCTGCCTCGGCCCGCTCTCGCTCGAAGAGTTCCTCGAATTCCTGCCGACCGGCTGGGGCTTCGCGCCGCTCTGCGACCTCGCGCGCTTCTACGTGGGCGACGAGCTCGGCTTCAGCGTCCGCCTCAAGCTCAAGGCCAAGGAGATGCCCGGCGCGCGCCTGTCGGCGAAGGGCGGGGCGCGGCTCGGTTGGACTTCGTGGCTCAAGCGCGCCGACTGGCCGGAGGACGACCTGCGGCTCGGCAATGTTCAGGGCCCGTTCTGCCATCTGCGCGCGGTCGAGTGGTCGGAGGACGACTCGCAGGTGTCCGTCTCGCCGGCCTCGCTGCGCGCCTTCGCCGTCGCGGCGCCCGCCGCGATGCGCAGCCCCTACTTCGCGCTGCCGCCCGACAAGCTGGCCGAGCTGGAGGAGCGCATGACCCTGCACTCCATCAAGGCCAACCGCACCGTCGTCCGGCAGGGCGCCTCCGGCGGCTGCTCGATGTTCATCATCCGGAGCGGCTCGGTGCGCGTCTCGCGCCGCGAGGCCGACGGGCGCGAGATGCACGTCGCGACTCTGCGCGAGGGCGAGTACTTCGGCGAGCAGTCCCTTATCACGGGCAAGGCGCGCAACGCCACGGCCGTCACGCTCCGCGCCTGCGAGCTACTCGAACTGAGCAAGGCCGACCTTGACGACTTTATTAAGAAGTACCCGCGCTTCGGCGCCTCGCTGCGCGCCTACGTGGAGGGGAGGACTTAGCCATGAGCCCTGAGCCGTGACGGGATAAAACCTGTCTCCCTCTCGTCAAGGTTTAGGCTCAGGGTTCATGGTTCATCAGATATGAGCGCGACTTACACACAGGACACGCTGAAGCTCCAGATCACGACGCCGCTCGGGCCCGACAAACTCCTCGTGCGCGCCTTCACGGGCGAGGAGCACATCTCTATGCCCTTCCGCTTCGACGTTGAAATGGTCTCGGAGGATGCCGGGCTCGACTTCGCGGCAATCGTCGGCAAGGGCGTGACCGTCACGCTCACACTCAACGACGGCACCAAGCATCACTTTCACGGCCTCGTCGAGCGCTTCGTGCAGGAGGATCAGGACGAGCGTTTCACGACCTATCATGCCGAGTTGAGGCCGTGGCTCTGGATGCTGACGAAGAGCGCCGACTGCCGCATCTTCCAGAACCAGACCGCGCCCCAGATCATCAAGGCGCTCTTCAGCGAGCACGGCTTCACGGACTTTCGCGACGCGCTCAAGGATACTTACCAGCCACGCACCTACTGCGTGCAATACAACGAGACTGTCTTCAACTTCGTCTCGCGGCTGATGGAGGACGAGGGCATCTTCTATTTCTTCGAGCACACAGACGGCAAGCACACGCTCGTTCTCGCCGACGATGCGGACGCGCATCCTAAGTGCCCCGGACTCGACGAGGGCGCGCGCTACCGCCGCTCGTCCGTGGATCACACCGACGACCGCGCCGTCACGCGTTGCCGCATCGAGCAGCAGGTCGTAACAGGTAAGTTCGCTCACGACGACTTCAACTTCGAGACGCCCGCGACCGACCTCAAGGTCACGGTCGCGGGCGCGGACGGCGAGATGCAGGTCTACGAATACCCCGGCGGCTTCCTCAACACGGGCGACGGCGAGACGCGCGCCAACCGGCGCATCGAGGCCGCCGAGCAGCCACGCAAGGTCATGTTCGGCGAGGGGCACGTGCGCGCCTTCGTCGCCGGTCACAAGTTCGACCTCAAAGACCACTACCGCGCGGACGCCAACTCGACTTACGTGCTCCGCCGCATCTCGCACGCCGCCACGCAGGAGCGTTACACCAACTCCTTCGAGGCGTTCCCCGCCGACTTGCCTTTCCGTCCGCCGCGCACGTCGCGCAAGCCGCTCATCGCCGGAGTGCAGACTGCCATCGTCACGGGCAAGGCAGGCGAAGAGATTTGGACGGACAAGTACGGCCGCGTCAAGGTGCTGTTCCACTGGGATCAGAAGGGTAAGAACGACGAGAACAGCTCGTGCTGGATTCGCGTGGATCAGGGCTGGGCAGGCAAGCAATGGGGCGGCATCTTCCTCCCGCGCATCGGGCAGGAGGTCGTCGTCAGCTTCGAGGAGGGCGACCCCGACCGCCCCGTCGTCACCGGAGCCGTCTATAACGCCGAACAGGTCGTTCCCTACACGCTGCCCGACGAGCAGACCAAGAGCACCATCAAGACCAACACCTCGAAGGGCGGCAGCGGCTTCAACGAACTACGCTTCGAGGACAAGAAGGCGTCGGAGGAGGTCTATCTCCACGCGCAGAAGGATCACAACATCGTCGTCGAGAACGACCGCACCAAGAAGGTCTTGAACAAGGAGACCAACACCATCAAGAGCGACCGCTCGACGACGATTCAGGAAGGCAACGACACCTACGTCGTCGAGAAAGGCAACCGCACCTTCAAGGTCAGCACCGGCAACGAGACATATGATGTCAAGGGGACGCGCGCGCTCACCGTCACCGGAAACGAGACGCACACCGACAAGGCCGACTTCACGCACAAGGTGACGGGCAATTACGAGTTGAAGGTGACGGGCAACCTGACGATTGACGTTACCGGCTCAGTCACCTTCAAGTCCGCTCAGGCCATGACGCATGAGACGCAGATGTCTATGACGAACAAGGCCGCGATGTCCATGACCAACGAAGCGCAACTCGCCTTGAGCAACAAGGGACTCTCCATCACGAACGAGGCGCAGACCTCAATCACCAACAAGGGCAACGCCTCGAACACGGTCGAAAGCTCCGGCGTCACGACTGTCAAGGGGACGATAGTGAAGATCAACTGATGCCGGGGGTCGAAGGGATTGACGTGCAGGCAGAGCATGACGGGCAGCAGAACGGCATCGCCGATGGCGAGGTCGTCATCCACGGCGACGGAGGTCGCGTCGCGCAGAGGTCGAACTTCAAAGCGGGCAAGCTCGACGGCGAGACAATCGTCTTTGATGAGGACGGCGGGGTCGCGCAGCGTGTGACTTTCAAAGCGGGCATGATGGAAGGGCCGATGGTCGTCTACGCAAAAGGGCACGTGCTGGCGAAGTCGAGCTTCAAGGCGGGCAAGCTCGACGGCGAGTCCGTGACGTGCGACGAAGAGGGGCGCATCGTAATGCGCGCCTCATACAAGACGGGCAAGCTCGACGGCGACGCCATCTGGTACGACAAGCAGGGACGTGTCGTGAAACGTTCGCAGTACAGCGCGGGCGCGCTCGAAGGCTTCTCGGTTGAATACTACGCGACGGGCAAGGTCTTCACGCGCGCGCAGTTCAAGGGCGACAAGCTCGACGGCGAGCTAGTGACCTTCTCAGAGGACGGCAAGGTCACGGAGCGCGTCGCATACAAGGCGGGAAAGCCGCAGCCGCCACAGCAGCAGCAGCGACAGCCCCCCGCGCGAAGGTAGACGCGACGACACGGCAGTGGTATCAACCAGAGAGAGCGAGGTCTGACATCATGGCGATTCAGGTATGTATGGGCGCGATGTTACAGTGCAGCTTCGGTGCCGCGCCGAGTTCGCTCGTCGTGCTGCCATCGAACCGCACGATGACGACGACGCCCGCGGCCACGATTATGGATCACGCGCCGCTAGTCAACATCATGCCCTTTGGTGTATGCTCGTCGCCCGCCAACCCGACGGTCGCGGCGGCGACGGCGGCGGCGTTGGGCGTCCTGACCCCAATGCCATGTGTACCGGCAACGGCCGCGCCTTGGATTGTCGGCGCACCTACAGTCCTCATGGGTAACATGCCCGCGCTCAACAACACCTCGAAGCTCATCTGCAACTGGGGCGGCATCATTCAGGTCGTTAACCCCGGACAGACGACGGTCATGATTCCGTAACGCTCCCGGCCGACTAAGCGTGCAATGGCAGTGTATTGAAGGAGTCAAAGTATGGCTTACGAATTTTCGTTGGACGGAAAATCTCTCTGGGCACTCACTGGCGGCTCGGCCGCGTTGTGCCTTCTCATCTTCTTCGCGGGCATACTGCTCGGGGCCAACTGGGGCTCGCACGAAGCGGCCACGCCCTCCACACGTGGAGCGATAGCCGCCAACGCACAGCCCGCGCCTGTAATGCAGAACGCGGACGCGACCGCCGCCGCCGCTGCGGTTCCTGTGCTGCCTTACACCGCGCCGCAGGAGCCCGTCGTCTACAACCTGCCGGAGCGACAGGGTTATGCCTCGCCGCAGGGCTACGCCCCGCAGAACGTCGGCGCGCAAAGCTACGCGGCGCAGGGCTACGCGGCTCGTGCTCCTGAATCATCCGACTACGGCGTGCAGCAACGTTACGCAGCCGTGCCCACGGCACCCGCTGCTGCTGTCGCGGCTCGCGAAGTCGCCGCGGCCCCGCCCGTCAATCTCAACCGCGAAGCCGCAAGGCTTAGCTCGACGGGTGTTGACTCAGACCCGAGGCTCGTCTCCGAGGCAAGCGCGGACGCGGCTGAGTCGGCCTCGACGGGTTCGGCGAACTACACTGTGCAGGTCGGCGTGTTTCTGGATGAGGCCGATGCGCGGCGACTCGTCGGCGACCTTGAAAACAAGGGTTACACGCCGACCATCTTTAGCGGGCGCGACGCTGAAGGCCGCTCATGGTACGCCGCCCGCATCGGCGCTTACGCCAATCAGCACGAGGCCGCGCAGGCGGCCAACAACTTCAGCCGACAGGAGAAGATGAAGGGCAGCGTGCGCCCCTTCAACTCGCTCTGATAAATGTCTTCTGATAATGTTCACGCAAGCGGTATAATGTCCGCGACCTTGTGGCCTCGCCGCTCTAATTCGACAGTCTCACAAATAGGAGTGTCGGGCAATGAGCAATCGTTTCCAGTCACCTAACGCCAAAGCCCCGGCGCGCAGTGCGCCGAAGGCGCGCAGTCTCGAACGCCGACCGTTGACGCGCGCGGCGGGCGCGGCCGTGCGGCCGCAGACTCCGCCGCATCAACCGAGCGAGTCGCAGCCCGTACAGTTGTTGAAGACGCACGGGGCCGCACGCTTCGACACGGAGCGCGCCGACGCTCCCTCAGGCGTCATTCAGGCAAACATCATCGGCGGCACACAGGCGCTGCAAGCGCGACTCGCGGCCTTGCCCTCCGCGACACAGCGCAAGGCCGCGCACGGCGCGACGCCGCCGAACACCGGACGCGCGCAGACCATCCAGCGTCAAAGCTCTACAGGCGTTGACGCCTTCCGCGTCCCGCTCCAGCCGAAGAGCGGAGGCCGGACGCTCCCCGAAGACGTGCGCACAAAGATGGAGACGGCCTTCGGCGCTGACTTCTCCGACGTGCGCATCCATGTCGGCCACGAAGCCTCGCGCATCGGTGCCATCGCCTACACGTGGGGCTCAAGCATCCACTTCGCGCCCGGCCACTACAACCCGCACACGCTTCAAGGGCAGAAGGTTCTCGGCCACGAGTTGTGGCACGTCGTCCAACAGAAGGCAGGCCGCGTCAAGAACCCCTTCGGCTCCGGTGTGGCCGTCGTACAAGATCACGCGCTCGAAGCCGAAGCCGACCGCATGGGATTGAAGGCTGCGCTGACGCCCGTGATCATGCGAAAGACTGACGGCGACCGCTAAGGCGATAGCACTGACCATCTTCAATTGAAGGCCGACACGTGAGACGGAGGACGACGCATTGAGCTGGCGTAAGCCGGGGACGCAGCAGCAAGCGAGTGGAAGGCCCGGCGCAACTCAACCGCCCGCCCCCACGCCGTTGCACACGCCCGCACGTCCTTTGCGCCCGGCCGTTCCATCTCCCGCGCCTCTCGCGCCGCGCCCCGCAACTCCGCTCGCCCGAAACAATTCAAAAGGGGTCGCACAGCGTTTCACTCAACCCTCATTGCGGCGTCCGACCGCGCCGCCCGCCCGCCCGCTTCGCCCACCGCACGTCCCTCCCACGAGTCCGAAGGCAAAGGCATCGGCGAGCAATGTCCTACCGCCAGCCCGTGTCGTGGGTAAGCTTCCTGCCTTCGGCATCGCTTCCGCGCAACAGCCTCCGCAGCGCAACGCCGTTCAGCGATTCCGTGCGCGCGTGGTGCAGGCAACGAAGGTCTACCCGAACCTGCATCCGGGGGCCGTCGAGCGCGTCGAGCCCGGCAACGTCTTTCGACTTGAAAACTTTACCGACCAGTACAGGCTACGCAAGACGGACAGCCACGGCGTCTACGTCCCGAATCAGCAATACAACTTTGTGCGGACGGTCGAGGGGCAGATGCTTTTACACAACAGGTATCGCCATCCCTCAATCGCCGAAGGGCGACAGGTGCTCTATGCAGGCGAGGTCTTCTTCAACAACGGCAAGCTTGAATGGTGGTCGAACGGCTCGGGTCACTACCAGCCGGATGCCGACGACGCCGCGCAGGCCACGCTGCCGATGAATAACTTCTACACCTACCAGCAAGTCATTAAGGGCGAGCACAAGCAGAAGCAGACACGCCGGGGCTGAAGGGCCGCGCCTGTCCGCCACACCAGCCAATCCCTTGAGCATAACGAAGAAGCACGAATCCCTTGAGCATACCTATAAAAAATGCCCCGCTCAAAACCTCGCTCCTTCAGCGCGACTCAGGCCAACGCCCTGCGTCATACCGCCCACGCACTCGACCGCCGAATGGCACAGGTACTGTGTGAGTAAGGGGCTGGACTACCGAACCGATAGTCATTACATAAGGCTCTACGTCGGGGAGCTTGGCTACACGCTGAAGAACAACGTGGTGATGCGCTGGGACGACATAAACTGGACAACGATGGGCGGCGACGGGAATTATCTCGTCGGGACTTACGCGCACGGTGCGCCTACCGGAAGCGCGACCGGGCATATGATCGGCGTGGTCGTGGCCGGCGGCAGGGTAACGACAACCCACGACCAACAGAACCTGACCAAGCCCTATTTCGAGGCCGGTCGTGTCCACGTGCGCTACATCTTCAAGATGTGAAAGCGGCGCGGGCTCGACCACGCGTGTATGAACAACCTGAAGTCTCTCATCGGCCGTCTCGACGACACGTGCCGCAACGCGCTCGAAGCGGCGGCGGCGCTCTGCCTCGGCCGCACAAACTACGAGGTGGACATCGAGCACTTCCTGCTCAAGCTCATCGAGCCACCCGACGCCGACATCACACGCGTACTGCACCACTCGGGCGTTGACCTCTCAAGACTCTCCGCGCAACTGACCTCGGCGCTCGACAAGTTGAAGACGGGCAACGCGCGCACGCCATCGCTCTCGCCGCGCCTGCTGCGTCTTGTCGAGGGCGCGTGGATGCTCGCCTCGATTGACTACGGCTCAACGCGTGTGCGCTCGGGGCATCTGCTGCTGGCGCTGTTGACGGATGAAGGGCTGGCGCGGCTCGCGGGTGAAGTCTCGCAGGAGTTGTCGCTCGTCTCGGTTGAGTCGCTGAGGAAGCAATTACCCGGCCTCATCTCGGGCTCGTCCGAAGATGCCGAGGCGGGGACGGACGCCTCGACCGCGCCGCCCGACGGCGAGTGGACACCATCGCTCGGCGACGGCGCTGAGACCGCGCTCGGCCGCTTCACCGTAGACCTGACGGCCGCCGCGCGTGAGGGACGCATCGACCCCGTGCTCGAACGCGAGTTCGAGATTCGCCAGATCGTTGACATCCTCACGCGCCGCCGCCAGAACAACCCCATCCTGACGGGCGAGGCCGGGGTCGGCAAGACTGCGGTCGTCGAAGGCTTTGCGCTGCGCGTCGCGCAGGGCGACGTGCCGGGCCCTCTCAAGCACGTCTCGGTGCGCGCGCTCGACCTCGGGCTGCTTCAGGCAGGCGCGGGTGTCAAGGGCGAGTTCGAGAATCGACTCAAGTCGGTTATCGAAGAGGTGAAGGCAAGTCCGCGCCCCGTTATCCTCTTCATTGACGAAGCGCACACGCTCATCGGCGCGGGCGGGGCCTCTGGACAGAACGACGCCGCTAACCTTTTGAAGCCCGCGCTCGCACGCGGCGAGTTGCGCACCATCGCCGCGACTACTTGGGCTGAGTACAAAAAATATTTCGAGAAGGACGCTGCGCTCGCGCGCCGCTTTCAAGTCGTCAAGGTTGAAGAGCCGACCGAAGAGCAGTGCGTCCGCATGATGCGCGGCCTCGTCTCGATGCTCGAACGTCATCACGACGTGCGCGTTCTCGAAGAGGCCGTCGCCGACGCCGTCAAGCTCTCGCACCGCTACATCTCCAGCCGCCAACTTCCCGACAAAGCCATCAGCGTGCTCGACACGGCCTGCGCCCGCATCGCCATCAGTCAGGTTGCGACCCCGCCCCCGGTGGAAGACGCGCGGCGTCGTCTAGACCACCTCGCCGTCGAGACTGCGGCGCTCGAACGCGAGGCCGCGACAGGAGCCGATCACTTGCGACGCATCGAGGAGTTGCGCGCCGAACGCGAGGTCGAAGAGGAGAAGTTCGCGCGCCTCAACGACCAGTGGGAACGCGAGCGCGAAATCATCAGCCAGATTCGGGAGTTGCGCACGCGGCTCGAAGAGCGCGCGGCAACGTCGAACGGCGACGGCAACGGCGCGGGACAAACGGTTGAGGCCGAGCCGGTCGAGGCAGCTGCGGCTGTCGCCGCGCCTGATGGGTCGGACAGTCGCCGCGCATCGTCGAAGTCGCGCAAGCCAAAGTTCACGGAGACCGAGGAGCTACGCACGCAGCTCGCGCAGTTGACGGGCAAGCTTCGGCAGGTGCAGGGCGAAGCGCCGCTGGCGCAGGTCTGCGTAGACTCGCAGACTATCGCCGAGGTCATCTCCGGCTGGACTGGTATCCCTGTCGGCAAGATGCTCGCCGACGAGATCAACATCGTCCTCTCTTTGAGGGAGCGACTCGAACAGCGCGTCATCGGCCAAACGCACGCGCTCGAAGCCGTCGCGCAACGCATCGCCACCGCGCGCGCCAACCTCACCGACCCGCGCCGACCCGTCGGCGTCTTTCTACTCGTCGGCCCTTCGGGCGTCGGTAAAACCGAGACCGCGCTCTCGCTCGCCGAGGCGCTCTTTGGCGGCGAGCGCAACGTCGTCAACATCAACATGAGCGAGTATCAGGAGTCGTTCACCATCTCGGCGTTGAAGGGTTCGCCGCCGGGCTACGTCGGCTACGGCGAAGGGGGCGTACTGACAGAAGCCGTGCGCCGCAAGCCATACTCGGTCGTTCTTCTCGACGAAGTCGAGAAGGCACACACCGATGTGATGGAACTGTTCTATCAGGTCTTCGACAAGGGCGTGCTCGAAGACAGCGAGGGGCGCGAGGTTGACTTCAAAAACACCGTCATCATTCTTACGTCGAACGTCGGCTCGGAAACTATCATCGAGTTGTGTTCGGAGCCCGACTCTATCCCTGAGCCGGACGTGATTGCCGAGGTCGTCCGCCCCGAACTGCTCAAGGTCTTCAAGCCCGCACTTCTCGCACGTATGATCGTCGTTCCCTACTACCCTATCAGCGACGTGGTGATGCGCTCGATCATCCGCCTTCAACTCGACCGCGTGAGCCGCCGACTCGCCGCAAGTCACGGGGCCGCGTTCAGCTACGACGAAGGCGTCGTTGACGAGATTGCCAACCGTTGCGAGGAGGTCGAATCCGGCGCGCGCAACATTGACCACATCCTGACGCGCACGCTGCTGCCCGAAATGTCCAACGAGTTTCTCGCACGCATGGCGGCCGACCAGCACGTCGCGCGCGTCCACGTCGGCGTCGGCCCCGCAGGTCAATTCAGCTATGTCTTCCGGCTTCGCGATTGAACAGATTCCGTGCAATCAGTTTGCCCTTTAAGTGTACCGAATCACCCTCCGCAAGTTTGACGAGCAAGTCACTTACACCTCCCGAGTGAGAGACGGCAACCGACGTGTGCAACTATGATTTATATGTCGCATCATGCCCGGGCTATACAACTTCGTGACACCCTCACGAATCAAATGTTCCGGTTGACGAGAGGCGAGTTAAGTCGCACAATCGTTAATGCGGATTTGAAAAACCCCCTTCTTGATACACCCGACAATCAGGTTCTCGCTTTCATACCTTCGGAGGGTTGATGATGAATTTTAGCCGTAATCACCTGCGCGCCGTTGTTGCTTCGGTCTTCGCCATTCTTCTTCTCTCCGTCGCTGCCTTAGCCAAGGGCGAACAGGGCCGCGCGTTCCCCAACGTCCGCATCAAGAACTTCGGCCAGATGGACGAGCGCTTCTATCGCGGAGCCGAGCCCAAGAGCATCGAAGACTTTCAGGCGCTGAAGGGACTCGGCATCAGCACGGTCATTGACCTTCAGGCCGAGCCCGAGCAGGCAGAGCGCGGCATGGTTGAATCGCTCGGGATGCGTTACGTCAACATCCCGATGGTTGATAAGGCTTACCCGAAGCCCGAGTGGGTCGCGGCGTTTCTGAAGACGGTTGACGACCCCTCGACCGGCAAGTTCTTCGTTCACTGCGCGGGCGGACGCCACCGCACCGGCTCGATGGGCGCGGTCTACCGCTTCGAGAAGTACGGCTGGAACTACGATCAGGTCTACGCCGAGATGAAGCAGTATGATTTCTACACCTCTTGGGGCCACGGCGACTTCAAGACCTTTGTCGAGGACTACGCCAAGCAGATGCAGGCGCGTCATCAGGCTATGCCGAGCCCTACGGTCAAGACCGTCGCGGCGTCGTCAGGCTCGGTCGAAAGCATCTTCGCCGGTAAGCACTGAACCGAAGACTCTAGAAAGATAAACAGGAGAGGCCGCTCACGTTGAGCGGCCTCTCCTGTTTATGATCTATCGCTTTACGAACTACGCCACGTCCGGAGCGCGTTACTGGTAAAAGTACGAAGTGTTCTTCTGCTGATCCCACTCGATGCTGTCAATGTTCTTCGAGTCGGCTCCGAGCAGTTCTTCGCTCATGCGGTCGGTGCTCGCCTGCGGGCTCACGTCCAGATAATAGACGACGCAGCCCATCGGGTCTTCGGCATCGGGACGGTTAATTGTGCGAAGCTCGGCCGGGAAGTCGTACCTCCGGAACAGTTCGAGCAGCGCGTCCTGCGTCGTCCCGACGTTGCGCGTCTTCACTGTAAGCTCCATCGAGCGTGTGACCATCTCGGGCTCGCGATACTCAAGCCCCCAGAGCAGAAGCAGGACGAAGAAGGTAAAGACGAGCCCCAACTCCCATCGCCCGACCCCGGTCGAGAGCCCGATGGCGAGGCTCAGGAGCAGCACCGTAATCTCCTTCGGGTCTTTGATGTTCGTGCGGAAGCGAACGAGCGAGGCAGCGGCGAAGATGCCGAAGGCTCGCGCCGTCGAGTCGCCGACGATCATCATCAGCGCCGAGGCGACCACGGCCAGAAGGATTTGCGTCTGCGCTACGAACGGGTTGCGCTTGACCGAACGCGAGAAACGGCGTGGGCGGAAGGCGAGCAGCGCCGAGAGAAGCGCAGCCAGCGTCAGGCGAACGGTGGCGTTGGCGAAGGTCATCAGCCAATCGTGTCGCTCATCTTGCTGCGGCGGCGTCGTCCCGCCGCCGAACAGACGAGTGACTGAAGAGTCTTCGCCCTTCGCTGCCGCTTCGGGTGTTGCGCGCGAGGCTGGCTCGTCGTCACGCTTCGATTGCTGCTGCGCCACCTGCGGCGCAGCGTCAGGCGCGGCGGCGGTATTCGCCACGGGCGAGCCCGAACCGTAGCCGCGCATGAGCGCCGCGACCAGCAGGAATCCGACGGCAAGAGCGCCAACCACAACCGCGATGTTGAAGCCCTTGCCGCTGTTCTTCGTCATCCCTTCTCTACCTCGCTCTCAACTCAGTTTAGCCAAAGCTGCTCACGAGCCGGGCGCGGCGGCCGTGGCGGGCGCGGGCAGGCTGTGCAGAGCGTTGATGCGACCGAGCACTTCCTGCGTGAGCCCTTCGACCTCTTCGGGCGGATAGTTGGCCGCGCGGAAGGCATCCTTTACCTGCTCTTCGCTCAACTGCGCGAGTATGTCGCCAATCCACTTCGCCTGCTCGATTGTGACGTTGTCGAAGAGTTTGCCCATCTTGCCGTGATAGTCGAACTTGACGCGGTTGCCTTCGACCTTGTTGACGAAGCCGGTCTTGATGTACTTCTCCGGCTCGTTGCGACTGTGCGAGATGGGGCCGCCCGTCTTGCCGAAGGTTGCGCCGAGGTCGCTGATGACGTAACGCAACTCGCCCTGCCCACCTTCGCCCGGCGCATAAATAATCTTGTTGTTGAGGTCTTTCAAGTCCCAGTTGTTGAGCAGCGCCATCATGACGACGAGCCCCGCCAACTCCTTCGTCCCCGCGAACGGGTTCTTGTCCCAACTCCAACTGTCGAGCCGCTTCTGTTCCTCGGGTCTCGCCTCGAAGCGAGCGTTGGCGTAGCCGTCGCCCTCGCAACGCTTGACGTTCTTCCTCGGCTTCGGCGCGTTTTCAATCTTGACGCAGGGAACGAGGTAGTTGATTTCGGTCGGGTAGCCCGCGGCCCAGACGAGGCGCGTGGCGACCGTCTCCGGCTGTGCCTCGTTGCCCACCTTGACGACCCACTTCTTCCCTGCCCCGTCGCGCACGTCCCACTTCACCGAATACCCTTCGGTCGTCGGCGACTTTTCGTAGACGACATGACTGATGTCGGGCTTCATCTCTTCGCCGCCGGGCCCGAGCAAGAGGTTGCGCGTTGAGATGTCGGTCGGCTCCTGCCAGAGCACGGGCGTCCCCTGCGGCATCTCCTTCTTCTTCTCATCCTTCTTTGAATCACTCTGACCCGCTGCGAACGCCGACGAAGAGAGGGTCAGCACTGCTGCCATCAACGTCACGATAGATTTGCGTAAGAATCTTGTAGAGATCATAAACACTCCTTAAGAACTAATAGCTTCACGTTCACTCCGGTTCGGGGGCGTCAATAAAAAAGAGCTGGCTGTTGAAGTGCTCGCCGTCCGGCTCGACCTCAACAGGGCGGTAGCGGCCGTCCGCGCCAAGCACGCGCGCCTTTACGTTGTCGCGCATGTATGCGTCGAGCAACACGTCCTTCAAATACTTTTTCAGGCGCTCGTCGCGGACGGCCGTGACCGTCTCGACGCGGCGGTCGAAGTTGCGCGGCATCCAGTCGGCGCTGCCCGTGTAGACCTCTTCCTCGCCTCCGTTTTGGAAGTAGTAGGCGCGGCTGTGTTCGAGGAAGCGGCCAACGATGCTGCGCACGTGAATCGTCTCGGAGAGACCGGGCACGCCCGGCTTCAACATGCAGATGCCGCGCACGACGAGGTCTATAGGGACGCCCGCCTGCGATGCCTCGTAGAGCGCGCCGATGACGCTCGTATCCGCGAGGCGATTAATCTTGACGACGATGCGCGTGGGCCGTCCAGCGCGCGCGTGCTCGGTCTCGCGACGGATGAGATCGAGCGTCCGTTCGCGCAGCACGAACGGCGCGACCAGAAGCCTGCGGTAATCCTTCTGGCGTGAGAAGCCGGTTAGAAAATTGAAGAGGTCTGTGGCGTCCGTGCCCACCTCTTCGTCGGCGGTGAAGAGGCCGAGGTCGGTGTAGAAGTTCGACGTGACCGGATTGTAGTTCCCCGTCGCGATGTGGACGTAGCGGCGCAGTTCATCACCTTCGCGCCGGACGACGAGCGCGACCTTGCAGTGCGTCTTCAACCCGATGATGCCGTAGACGACATGCACGCCCGCCTCTTCGAGCCGCTTGGCCCACTCGATGTTGTTCTCTTCGTCGAAGCGCGCCTTGAGTTCGACGAGCGCGGTCGCCTGCTTGCCGCTTGCGACCGCTTCGATAAGTGCTTGCGGGATGGGCGAGTCCTCGCCCGTGCGATAGAGACAGATTTTGATGGCGGCCACGTCAGGGTCGTGCGCCGCGCGGTCTATGAACTCGGTGACGGCCTCGAAGGACTGGTATGGATGATGCAGCAGCACGTCGCGCTCGCGTATCACCGCGAAGTAGTCTTCCGAGTCGCGGAAGGCCGCGGGCTTCTTCGGCTCGAAGGGCGCGTCCTTCAGGTCTGGGCGTTCGAGCTTGTAGAGCTGCATGAGGTCGCGCGCGTTGAGCGGCGCTTCGACTTGATAGACATCCTCGGCCCCGAGTTCGAGTGCTTCCGTGAGATGGTCACGCATCTTCGCGGGCATCTCCGCCGCTACTTCGAGGCGGACGGCCGTGCCGAAACGACGCTTGCGCAGCGTCTTCTCCATCATGCTCAGCAGGTCGTTGGCCTCCTCCTCGCGCACGTCCACATCGGCGTCACGCGTCACGCGGAAGGCGTGGCAATGGCTGAGGCGCATGCGCGGGAAGAGTGATTCGAGGTTGGCCGTGATTAACTCTTCGAGAAGAACGAACTTCGTCTCGCCATCGCCCACGGGCACGAGGCGCGGGACGAGCAGCGGCACTTTGATGCGCGCAAAGCGCGGCTCGACCTTCCCCGTCAGCGAGCGCGTGATGCCATGCTCGGGCATCGGCTCGACCATCAGCGCGAGGTTGAGACTCAAGTTCGAAATGTAAGGGAACGGGTGCCCTTGATCCACCGCCTGCGGCGTGAGCACGGGATGAACCTGCCGCTTGTAGAACTCGCGTAGCTGCTGGCGCTCGGGTAGCGAGAGCGTGCTGTAGGAGACGATGCCGATCCCTTGCACGGCGAGCGCGGGCAGCACCTCTTCGCGCAGGCAGCGCGCGTGCTCCGCGACGAGCGGAAGTAGACGCGCTCTGATCTCCTTCAACTGAGCGACCTGCCCCATGCCGTCGGGCGAAAGCTCCGCTACCTGCACGGCCGTCGTCTCCTGTAGACCCGAGACGCGAATCATGAAGAACTCGTCGAGGTTCGAGGCAAAGATGGAGAGGAACTTGAGCCGTTCGAGAAGCGGCTGTGTCGCATCGAGCGCCTCTTCGAGCACGCGCCCGTAGAACTCGATCTGGCTGAACTCGCGATTGAAGAGCGGCAGCGCATCGCGCCGCGCACGCACGTTGTGTGCGTGAGGCGTCTCATCCGGCTCGCCTTCCGCAGGCTGTGTGCTGGTCAGTCTAGTCATTCATCTCGACGCACGGGCGACCCGGCGCGCATTAATCAGAATCAAAAATTCCCGCGAGGATTATTAAACGTCCTGTGTGAGATGCTCGCAAACGCGCTTACGATAGCCAACTCGCGCGAACGCGCCCTCTCGCAAAGACCCGGAGCGGCCCCTTTCGCTTCTCTTCGCGCAAACAGCGAAAAGGCACACGAACAGGGGAGAAAAGAAAAACAGACGGGCTTACAGCAAGCACCGTTCCTTCCCGTAGAATGACAGGGGATAATCCTTTGAACCTATTGTACTGCAAGATTTAACCGACGCAACCCGCTAACCCACGCCCGCCGACTCTGTACGGTTTCATTCCTCCGCGCGCCATCGTCCGCCTGCATTTCCGAGAAGCGCGTCATCAGCCCTTCTTCTGCGTCAGTACCTGAAAATGCGAGGCCATGCCGCCGGGCAGAATCATCTCGCGCGCATCGAGCCGCAGAGCTGTCGTTGCCGCCTCGCTCGAAGCGTGCGCGCTCTCGCGCTCCAACTGTTCGAGCAGTCCCGCGCGCATGAGAAAGTTGTCGAGGCGTTCAAGCGAGATCGTCTCAAGCCCCACGGCCTCGCACTCGTTTATAACGTGCGTCCAGTTGACGGTCGCGGTCAGGTCGAGCCCGCCGGGGTCGCTCAACACGTCGGCGATGATCTCGTGGCCGCGAAAGGCGCGTAGCGTGCCGTCGCGCCTGCGCTGGTCGCCGAACAACGCGGCGGCCTCGTCGCCGTAATCAACCGTGACGACGAACCCGCGCCCGACGAGTCGTGCGATGCGCGCTATCCACTCGCCCGCTTCGAGATTGATTTCGGCCGCCTGCCCCTCGGTGAGAGTCACGCCCATGCGCTCGAAGTTTCGTGCGAGTTGCGGTGTCGAGGGCTCGCCTTCGATGAAGATGAAAGCGCCGCTTGCGTCCGTCCCGACGTATGCCTCGCGCAGTCGGCCCGCGCGCATGTGGACTCGGTTGACGGGCATGGCGTCGAGCAGTTCGTTCGTGAAGACGATGGCGGCGTCGAGCGGATGTTTGAAGTCGGAAGCTTGACGAAACTCAACTCGGTCTGCGAACTCCAAGAGAAGCGCGGCGGCTCGTTCGCGCGAGTCCGGGCTCGTCTCGTCGAACGCGTAGCGGAGCGCGCCGAAGAGTTGCGGCTCGTCACGCCTTAGCGTTTCGAGCACGCCACGCGCGAAGTGACCTGCGCCGCCGCCAGCTTCGAGCAGGTGGATGACAGGCGGGCTTCCGAGTTGGTGATAGAGCTTTGTGAAGTGGCGCGCGAAGGTCGCGGCGAAGAGTGTGCTGCGCTCGGCACTCGTGCGGTAGTCGCCCGCGCGACCCCAACGCACGGCGTCGCGTCGCCGGTAGTAACCGCCGCTCTCATCGTAGAGCGCCGCGCGCATCCACTCACGAAAGGTCAAAGGCCCTTCACGGCGTATGCGCTCGCGCAGTCGCGCGGCGAGCGTTGCGCCAGTCGCAGACGAAGCGTCGGCTTCCGACCACGATTCGACTCTCGACGAAGGCTCAACTTCAGACGAAGGTTCGGCCCCGGACGCAGCCTTGTCTTCGTCAAAGGTTCCTTCGTCGCTACTACTGTTGCGGCGGCTCATCAAGCTGCTTGTCGAGCAGGCGTGTGGTGTGATCGGTGACGCTCGCCTGCGGCGGCTCAACAAGCTCGCCCGTGTTGTAGCGTTGCGGCCTGCGGTAAGCAGGGACGGGTGTGCTCTGCGGGGGCTGCATGATGGAAGCCTGTTGAGGCACGCCGAGGTAGTTTGGCGGAACCGTGGGCGGCACGTACTGCTGTGTGAACGCGCTCGGCGCATCGGTGGGAACCGACGATTCAAAGAAGAGAGCGTAGAGCATACGCAGCAGCCCTCCCATCACGCACAGGATAGATGCGAGCGGTATCAACTCGCCGGGGAGACCAATGAGTACGACGCCGAGGAAGATGACGACGGGCACGACCACCACCGTGCTCAGCATCAGGAACGCGCCCTGCTTGATACCACGGCTGCGCGGCGACGATTTGCCGCCGGAGAGCGCCTGTGTTCGCCACGGGAGCTGGCCGCTGTTCGACAGCAGCTCGCCCACGACGTTGAGCGGGAAGCCGCAGGCCGCGCAGAAGCGCGCATCGTTAGAATTCTGTCTCTGGCCGCAGTTGGGGCAGAACATCTGCTGACTCCTGAAGTGTGTCCGTCTCAGCGTCCACGCTCGCGGTCGCGCTCGTCATCGAGCAGTCGCGTCGTGCCTTCGGTCACGCTTGGCCTGTAGGCGATCTCGCCGGTCTCGGCGCGCGGCGGCGCGGCATAAGCGCGCGCGGGCACGCCCTGCGACGGCGGGAGCGCCGAAGCCTCACGCGGCGCGAACTGTGCGGGCGGGACGTACACTTGCTGCTGCTGAAGCTGCCTGCGGTACGGGCCGTCTTCAAAGATGAGCGCGTAGAGAAGTCGGAACAAGCCCGCCATAAAGACAATGACGCCGAGGAGGGCCAGTTCGTCAGGCGTGCCAATCAACTCACTCAGCATCGCCAGTACCGGCGCGAGAAACATGCCCGACAGCATCAGCTTGCCGCCCAGACGCGCGCCCTTCCTCCTCGGCGTCTCGGGGATAGGCACCGCCTCAACAGCCAACTCGGGAGCAGCGCCGCCCGTGACGAGCAGCCCTGAGACGGCCTCAAGCTGGAAGCCGCAGCGCGAGCAGAAGCGCGCCGCGTCGGACGCCTGTTGCTGGCCGCATTGTGGGCAGAACATTTTTCAACGCCCTCCAGTAGGATGAGGTAAAGCCTCGGCTTGCTCTACGACTATCCCACGCGCGAAGTTCACGCGCAACCGCGCCGCCCGCGCGCGGGTTCAAACCTTCGGCAGCTTCATATCTGAGAAGAGTCGGAAGGTGGCGTATGCGCGTCCTTCATGATGAGCGGCGCGCGCAAGCGTCTCGACGGTGAGCGCAAAGAGCGTGCGCATCTCGCCCGAGGGCACGGATATCTCTTTTGAGAGGTCTTCGTCAGAGCGTAGGAACTCGAAGGCGCGACGCCGCGACGCCTCGGCCTCTTCGAGATAGCGCGCTACGTCGGCGGGCGTCGCAAGCGACTCGGGCAGAGTCCACTCGAAGGGGTCGTCCCAGAGGTTGACGGTGATGCCGCCGAAGGTCTGCTCGACGGCCGCCGCCGAGCGCAGCAGGTGTTCGCCACAGGAGTAGACGGGAAAGGTGCGCGACTGCTCGCGCGCGGGTTGCCAGTAGAGGCGTTCCGGGGTGAGGGCCCGCACGAGCGCGATTGAGCGCCCGTGCAGGCGCGCAAACTGTTCATCGAGGCCGCGAACGATTCGCATCCATTTAGACTGTTCGCACGCGCCCCCGCCTCAGCGTCACTGAGACTTGACGCGTCGGTCTTCCTCTCTGAGCGCGCTGCCGAAGTTGCGGCCACGGAAGGTCGCGCCCGTGTAGACGCGCCCCTTGACGCCAACCTGTGCGCCCCGCGTTGGCGTCCCGCGCTGTGTAATAATCCAAATCTTGCCGGTGCCATCGTCAAGCTCATAAGCGCCGCCGACGAAAGGAACTCCGTAGCTGTCGGTGACGCGGCCGATGATGGTGACCTCTTTGTCCATGTAGCGGTCGGGGTTGGCGTTTATCTTTCTGATGTTCGTCTGGCTCGGGCAGGCTGTCAGCCCCAGCACGACAGCGAGTAGAACGGGTAACAGAAATAGTGTGCGACGTGTCCGCATGTGCATCTCCTTCTTTCGTGTCGAACGCCGGGAGAGCGTTTGAATCATAGCAGGCGAAGTGTCCCCCGGAAAGTGACGCCGCCCGACGCGTTGATGTTAACAGAGGCGACGAAGAACTTCGGCGCGGGGTGTGCGCGGGCGGCGCGGGTGGTGTATAAAACACCGGCAGCTTCCGTCTTTACCCCGAAATCATTTCGGCCTTCGTCTCTACTACTTCGTCCCGACTCGGAAAACGGAGAGAGCTTTGACGCCATGTTTGATTGCCCGCGCCGCAGCCACGGTTGCACGCAACATGATGACGAAAAAACGTCGTCGCTCCGCGCGCTCATCGTACTCCTCTTCCTGCTCACGACTGCGAGCGCGCGATGACTACGCACGCCGCCCCGAACTCGCGCGAAGAGTGAATGCTCTTTCTATTTGAGGTGACATTGCATCACCCTTAACCGAAATTCTCAGGATACTTCAAACCCGAAAGCCGATGGAGAAGCAGATGAGCAGAAAGATCAAGAGACGCGATTTCATCCGAAGAGGCGCGGCGGCAGGCGCTTTGCTGGCCTCGTCCAAATCCTTCAAGGGCGGTGCGCCCGCCGTCCGTGTTCAGGGAGTCAAGCCCGCAGTCATCTCTTCGGCCAACGGCAATCAGTTCAAGAACGGCGGCGACGAGACGTGCGTGCAGCGTGCCTTTCGTCTGATGATGGCGGGCGGCGACGTGCTCGACTCGGTGCTCGCGGGCGTCAACATCGTCGAGCTAGACCCTTTGGACGACAGCGTCGGCTACGGGGGCTTGCCGAACGCGGACGGCGTCGTACAACTCGACTCGTCCTGCATGCACGGGCCGAAGAAGCGCGCGGGCGCGGTGGCCGCGCTTGAAGGCGTGCGCACGCCCTCGCTCGTCGCAAAGGCCGTGCTTGAGAACACAGACCATCACCTGCTCGTCGGTCTTGGCGCTCGGGAGTTCGCGCGCAACGTGGGCTTTAAGATTGAGGACGACTTGAACACCGAGCACTCGCGCAAGCTCTGGCTAGAATGGAAGCGGCGCATAGACCCTTCGCACTATCTCGACCCCGCGAAGCGCGCGGAGGTCTGGCGGCGCGAGGGCTTGAAGATGGTGCGCGAAGGGCTCATCCGCGAAGAGCACTTCTACGGCACAATCAACTGCGACGGCGTCAACTCGAAGGGCGAGGTCTGCGGTGTAACCACGACCTCCGGGCTCGCGTGGAAGATACCGGGACGAGTCGGCGACTCGCCCATCCTCGGCGCGGGGCTCTACGTTGACGGCGCGGTGGGCGCGGCGGGCTCGACCGGCAGAGGCGAGGCGAACCTCTACAACCTCTGCTCCTTCCTCATCGTCGAAGAGATGCGGCGCGGTCGTCACCCGAAGGATGCGGGAATGGAAGCACTGCGCCGCATCAAGGCCAACACCGTCGAGCAGCGCCTCTTGAACAAGGCGGGCAATCCGAACTTCGGCATCAACTTCTACGTCCTCAACACACGCGGCGAATACGCGGGCGTCACCATGTACGAAGGAGCCAAGTACGCCGTCTGCACCGACTCGGGGCCGCAGACACTCAACTGTGAGCCGCTGCTTCCGGGCAAGCCGACCGACTAACGACACAGACAAACGCAGGCGTGAGGATCGCGGAATACCTCACGCCTGCCGTAACATCTATAGTAAGCTTATCGTGGAGATTGAGAGATGAATACCGCGCTAGAAACTTATAAGATTTATGTGGACATTTTGAAAGGCTATCTCGACACTGCTTTAACGGCTAACATTTGGTTCTATGCTATTACTGGTGCCATCGTAGCCAATTATTTATCCCACGGAAAAAACAAGCCGATTCTTAGATTTTCTCTTAGCATTCCAGCGATTTTAGGCGTTGCTCTCGCGTTCCTCTCTTTTATCGGTCGAAGTTATGCTTGGGATACGCAAGTCAAAGTTCGTGAGGTTGCAGCCATCCTACAAATCAATGGGGCTCCTCCGGTTGATATTCTATGGTGGTTTCTGTCGATCACCGGAGCTTTGAGTTTCATAGTTGGTTTGTGTCTTGGCGTCTTTGTGTTTTGGCGGCCCGACTCTCTGTTTATTGCCGGTAAGCGACGAAATAGATAAACACGAATTTTGCTCCGAATGACTTGCGCTCGGCGTGGATTATTTTGAGAGATAGCTGCTTTATTAAGCTGAGTTGAAAAACCAATGCGCGGTGACACAAAAAGTAAGTCGTGTCACCGCGCATTGGTTTTTTGGTTAACAGGCTATTTGCCGTACCAGCCGATGGGTTTGCCGGAGAGGTCAACCCAGACGCTCTTGATGTGCGTGTACATCTCAAGCGCGTGCTTGCCCATCTCGCGGCCGTAGCCCGACTGCTTGTAGCCGCCGAAGGGCGAGGCCGCATTGAACATGTTGTAGGTGTTGATCCAGACGGTACCCGCCCTGATGGCTTTGGCGAAGCGGTGCGCGCGCGTGATGTCCTTCGTCCAGATGCCTGCCGAAAGGCCGTAGACCACCTCGTTGGCCTGCCGTAACAAATCCTCTTCGCCGTCGAAGGTGATGACGGAGACGACGGGGCCGAAAATCTCCTCCTGCGCGACGCGCATCGTGTTCTGCACCTCGCCGAAGATGGTCGGCTGGAAGAAGAAGCCCTTCTTGAAGTCGCCTTCAAGCTCGGGCGTGCAGCCGCCCGCGAGCACGGTCGCTCCTTCTTCGCGCGCGATGTCAACGTATGACTTGATGCGGTTCAACTGCTCCTCTGAGACCTGCGGGCCCATCTGCGTGTCCTTGTCCATCGGGTCGCCGACCTTGACACGGCCCGCCCTCTCTTTGAAGCGGTCAAGGAACTCGTCCTTCACGCGCGCATCGAGGAAGAGGCGCGAGCCCGCGCAGCAGACCTGACCCTGATTGAAGAAGATGCCCATCATCGCGCCGCTGACGGCCTGATCCATGTCCGCGTCGGCGAAGACGATGTTCGGAGCCTTGCCGCCAAGCTCAAGCGAGACCTTCGACAGGTTGTCGGCGGCCGCGTGCGCGATGAGCTTGCCGACTTCGGTGCTGCCCGTGAAAGCGACCTTGTCAATATCCTTGTGCGCGGCGAGCGCCGCACCCGCCGTCTCGCCGTAGCCGGGCACGACGTTGACGACGCCGTCGGGGAAGCCCGCCTCTTGAATGAGTTTCGCCAACTCCAAAGCGCCGACCGGAGTCTGCTCCGCGGGCTTGAGAACAACGGTGTTTCCGGCGGCGAGCGCGGGCGCAAGCTTCCACGCGGCCATCAGCAGGGGGAAGTTCCACGGGATGATCTGGCCGCAGACGCCGACGGGTTCGCGCAGCGTGTAGTTGAACATCTGGCCGGGGACGGGGATAGTCTCGCCCTCAATCTTCGTCGCCCACCCGGCGAAGTATTCAAAGTTCTCGACGACGCCGGGCAGGTCTATGTAGGTGGACTCCTTGATGGGCTTGCCGTTGTCGGAGGTCTCGATGAAGGCGAGTTCCTGCGTCTTCGATTCGATGAGTTGCGCCAGCTTGTAGAGCATGCGGCCACGGTCGCGCGCGGAGACTTTCGACCATGAACCCTCGAAGGCGCGACGCGCCGCGACGACGGCTTTATCAATGTCGGCCTTGTCGCCCTCGGCGACTTCGGCGAGCGTCGCGCCGGTCGCGGGGTTGGGTGTCTCGAAGGTCTTGCCCGACTCGGCGTCAACCCACTTGCCGTCAATGAAGAGTTGATACTTGCGTGGTGTCTCGGATGCCGACTGAGTTGATGACATTGATTTCTTCTCCGCTTCTGGATGAAAGTCGTGGTGTGTTTCCGGTTTAACGATCTGTGCTTTCGGTCTGTTCGTGCGCCTACTTTAACACCCGCGCACGCAAACGCGGAAGTCGGAACGCCGTCACGATGAACTGAATACGACTTGTCTCACAGTTCAACGCGGCGGCGTTTCGCGTTCATGTTCCGACTCTCCCTTTCCCTCATCGGCGGCGGTTTCGAGGTCGCGGTCGCCGGTCACTTCTTCCCAGTCGTAACCGAGATGGCGCGCGAGGCGGCGCAGCATTGACTCCCACTCCTCACGCTGCGCGCGATACTCCTCCCAACCCTGCTCCGCGTCTTCGCGCGTCTTGATGCCTGAGTCCGCGAGGCGTGTGAGCGTCTGCTCGTAACGGCGTCGCCAGCGGTGCTCGTCGTCCTCTGCCTCATACACGGTCGGGCGGCGTGGCCGCTTGCGACGTTCGAGGTCGAGCGAGTCAACAAGCTGCGTGAGCACGTGGCGCACGCCTGCTTCGAGCGTGCGCACCTCGGGATAATTGCGCAAGTCCTGATTCTCGTCGCGGTCGAGGGCAGAGCGGATGACGGTGCAGGTTTCGAGCAGGAGGAAGAGCACGCGCGGCGTGCTTTTATAAACTTCGACGGGGTGGAAGTAGTGTATGACGGGATGGTCGATGTGCGATTCGAGCAGCGCCTGCAAGTCGCGCGTGACCGTGCGCAGCGCATCGCGCAACCCGTAGAAGCGCCCATCGACGAAGTGGTGCGCGATGAAGCCCGCCACGTTCGCGCCCTCTTCCGCCTGATGGTAGATCGAGAGCGCCACGGCACGCTTGCGCTCAAGCGCCGTGTAGACCGTCAGCATGTATGTGATGGCGAGTGAGATGACGACGAGGCCCGAGGCGGCCTCGAACAGCGCGAAGAATCGCAGCGCCGCCAGACGCGGGACGACATCGCCGTACCCCAAGGTCGTCAACGTGCATCCGCTGAAGTAGACGGCATCCACCCAACCCGGCTCAGGGTGCGCATCGCTGAAAGCGAAGCCGCCGGGTATGTGCGGGTAATAGATGAGCGCGAAGGCAAGGACAAGGAGAAGGATGTAGACGACGATGAGCAGAGGCAGCAGCAGCGGGCCCACCATGTTGAGCAATTTGTGCCGATGTGCGCGTGAGAGCCGGAACGCCACCGTGCGCGCCGCGCGCCAGACTGAGCGGTTCAGCGACTCGCCGACAGGGCCGTAACGCGCGCTCGAATGAAGCACCGTCGCGTAAACGTCGAAGCTGATGAGCAGCAGCAGGACGATGCCCGCCGTGGTGTAGATGAAAATGCTCATCTAGGACGACTGCGCGAGCAACTGCCTGAGCACGAATGGAAGGATACCGCCGTGCCGGTAGTATTCGATCTCGATGGGTGTGTCTATGCGTAGCGTGACAGGCACTTCGCGCTCATCGCCGTCGGGGCGACGGATGCGCAAGCTGACATCCTGACGCGGCGTTATCTCCCCGCCTTGCAGCCCCGTGATGTCTATGATCTCCGAGCCGTCGAGCCCGAGCGTCTCGGCGTTGGTATGCTCCTTGAACTGAAGCGGGAGCACGCCCATCCCGACGAGGTTCGAGCGATGTATGCGCTCGAAGCTCTCGGCGATGACCGCCTTGACGCCGAGGAGCAGAGTGCCCTTTGCCGCCCAGTCGCGCGACGAGCCCGTGCCGTACTCCTGTCCCGCGAAGACGACGAGCGGCACGCCCGCCGCCTGATAGTGAACCGACGCATCGTAGATGGGCATCTGCTCGCGCGTCGGCTCAAGAGAGGTGACGCCACCCTCTGTGCCCGGAACCAGAAGGTTCTTGATGCGCACGTTGGCGAAGGTTCCGCGCACCATCACCTGATGATTACCTCGACGCGAACCGTAAGAGTTGAAGTCCTGCTGCTCGATGCCGCGCAGAAGAAGATAGCGCCCGGCGGGCGTCTTCACCTTGATTGCCCCGGCGGGCGAGATGTGATCGGTCGTTACAGAGTCGCCGAAGATGGCGAGCGGTCGCGCGCCGCGTATATCGCAGAACTGTCCGGCCTCCATGCTGAACTTCTCGAAGTAGGGCGGCTCTTGTATGTACGTCGATTGCGAGTCCCATTGGTAGACCTCGCCCGTGATTGAAGGGATGTCGTTCCAGAGCGGGTTCGCATCGGCGAAGTCGCTGTAGAGCGCGCGATAGGTCTCGGGGTCGGTGGCCGCACCGAGGACTTCGCTCACCTCTTCGAGCGTCGGCCAGATGTCGCGCAGATAGACCTCTTCGCCGTCGCTTCCCTTACCCAGCGGCTCGTTCGTCATGTCTATGTTGACGCGCCCCGCTAAGGCGAAGGCAACGACGAGCGGCGGCGACATGAGAAAGTTCGCGCGCACCGATTGATGCACGCGCGCCTCGAAGTTGCGATTGCCGGAAAGAACAGAAGCAGTCACGAGGTCGTGATCGTTGATGACCGACTCGATGCGCGGGTCGAGCGGGCCGGAGTTGCCAATGCAGGTCGTGCAGCCATAGCCGACGATGTTGAAGCCGAGTTGGTCGAGGTAAGGCTGCAAACCGGTCTTGCGGTAATACTCCGTCACCACGCGCGAGCCCGGCGCGAGCGAAGGCTTCACGGTCGGCGGCACGTGCAGTCCGCGCTCGACTGCTTTCTTTGCGAGCAGACCGGCGGCGAGCATCACACCCGGGTTCGAGGTGTTGGTGCATGAAGTGATGGCGGCGATGACCACGTCGCCGTGTCCGAGTTCGGCCTCGCCGTTGGGATGGATGGCAAACTCGGCGGTCGGCTCGTCGAAGTCAACGCGGTCGGGAGTCGGGCGGTTGTTCATCATCTCGAACTCGGTCGCCGCGCTCGTATTCTTATCGCTGAGCGAGCCGAGGCTGCCGACCGTCTCGGTCGCGACCGTGCGCGGCGCGGACTCCTGCTCCTGACCGCCGCCGCCCGCGTGCAGCGCGCCGGGCAGAACGGGCAGAGCACGCGCGACCTCGTGCACCTCGCGGCTGAGGTCTACGTGAAAGCGTTCGCCGATTTGTCCCTCCGCGCGGTTGTAGCCGCTCTCGCCGACAGGCTTGCGCAAGAGGTCTGTGAACTTCTCCTTCAGCACCGAAAGCTCTATGCGATCCTGCGGGCGCTTCGGCCCGGCGACGCTTGGCTCGATGGTCTTGAGGTCGAGTTCGAGAGTCGTGCTGTAATCAATCTCGCCCGCGCGCGGGATGCCGAAGAGCCCCTGCGCTTTGTAGTAAGCGCGGAACGTCTCGACCCGCTCCTCGTCACGCCCGGTGTTGAGAAGGTATTCGCAACTCTTTTCGTCAACGGGGAAGTAGCCCATCGTCGCGCCGTACTCGGGAGCCATGTTGCCGATGGTCGCGCGGTCTGCGACGGGGATGCTCGCCGCGCCCTCGCCGTGGAACTCGACGAACTTGCCGACGACCTTCGCCTTCCTCAACATCTCGGTCACACGCAGCACGAGGTCTGTCGCCGTCACGCCCTCGCGCAAAGAGCCCGTCAGGTTCACGCCGACCACGTCGGGCGTCAGGATGTAGACGGGCTGGCCCAACATCGCCGCCTCTGCCTCGATGCCGCCCACGCCCCAGCCGACGATGCCGAGTCCGTTAATCATCGTCGTATGTGAATCAGTCCCGACCAGCGTGTCCGGGTAGTAGATGCCGTCGCGCTCCATCACGCCGCGCGCGAGATATTCGAGGTTGACCTGATGGACGATGCCGATGCCGGGCGGCACGACGTTGAAGCTATGGAACGCCTGCATGCCCCACTTCAAAAACTGGTAGCGCGAGCGGTTGCGCCGGAACTCGGTCTCCATGTTGAGCCGGAGCGCGTCCGCGCTCGACCAGAAGTCAACCTGCACCGAGTGGTCTATGACGAGGTCAACGGGGACGAGCGGCTCGATGATTTCAGGGTCGCGCCCCATGCGCTGCACGGCCGAACGCATCGCCGCAAGGTCAACCAGAAGCGGCACGCCCGTGAAGTCCTGCAACAGCACGCGCGCCACGCTGAAGGGAATCTCCTCCGTCCTCTCGGCCGCAGCCCGCCAGTTGGCAAGCGAGCGCACGTCACTCTCTTCGACGACCTTCCCGTCAAAGTTTCTGAGGACGGATTCGAGCACGATGCGGATGCAGACGGGCAGACGCGAGACGGTACCCACGCCCTCTTTCTCCAACTGCGGCAGCGAGTAGAACTGCCCCGCCTGTCCCTTTTCAGTCTTGAACGTTTGCAGAGTATTGAAGAGGTTGTGTGCCATTTGATTCCTCGAATGAAGCTCGCCCGGCCGACCCGCCGCCCGCACAAATCTCCCGTCAAAGGAAGCGTTCGGACAAGCCGTTTTGTACAGCAAAAGATTACTCTTCAGTTTAAGTTCGCACCCCGTAATCGTCAAGCAAGCCCCATTCAAACGCGTGCGCGCGCGGGCGTGTGGTTTGCCCGCATCGCGAGTCATTTGCTATATTGGGCGCACTTCAGAGAAGCAGCCGACAGGTGAAATTTTTCAAGGGTCTGAAAGTTCTGATTTCAGATTTGATGTTCGTGTCGCAGGAAGCGGAGGTAAAGGATGCCGAAGAAGACGCCGGAGGAGTTCGAGTACCTGAGCAACAACCCCGATGTCGTGCCCGACCCCGAGATCGAAGAGTTCATGGAGGAGGAGATCGCGCGCGCACCCAAAGACCCCGGCCAGCTCGCACAGCGCCTGCGCAACAACACGTCATCCTCGCCGCAGGACTCGGGCGGCGACCTCGACGCCTCTTGGGAGGACGTGAACGACAGCGGCGAAGAGTCGGTCGCGGGCGACAACCCTACGCCCGACCAATCCGATGTTGAAGAGAACGCGCACGCCGTCGGCGTCAACTTCGAGGACAACGAGGAGTTGGATGTGCTCGACAAGATCGAGCGCCGCGACCGCCACCGCTTTGAACTCGACCCACGCTCAAAGACCGAAGACGACACGATCTAGTCAGGGGATAGTGCTAGTAGATAGGGGCCGGCCGGAGCACTCAAGCTCCGGCCGGCCCCTATCTACTATTTGAAGCTCGCGCGGGGTTGGAGCGTGGCGCTCTTGATGATGATCTTGTCGGCGGGGCTTTCGGTGCCGGGTCGTGTTGGTGCTCCGGCGATGACCTGTGCGTTGTCCATGCCTTCGATGACCTTGCCGAAGACCGTGTACTGAGCGTCCCACTGCGGCACGCGGTGGAGCGTGATGTAGAACTGGCAGTTCGCGGTGTTGGCAGCCTCCTCTTCGGAGAGCGCGGGTTGACCTTCAAACTCGGGATGCGGCCCCTGTCTCGCTGCGCCGACTGTGCCGCGGTCGAAAGGGATGTCGCTGAACTCAGCGGGCAAGTCCGGGTAAGGCGAATCGCCGAGCCCGTCGTTCGATGGGTCGTCGTCCTTCGAGTTCGGGTCGCCGCCCTGCACCACGCCGCTCCGCGGGTTGATGCGATGGAAGGCCGTGCCGTTATAGAAGCCTTCGCGAACGAGCGTCTTGAATCGCTCGACCATCTTCGGCGCAATGTTCGGGTATAGCTCGATGACGATGCGGCCGTAAGAGACACCGTTCGACTCGACTTCAAAGACGGCCGCCTCCGCGTCCGGCTCGGGCTTCACCCCGCTCTTGACCGGAGCGCCACCCGCGCCCTCCGCCTCGTCATACAGCTTCGACTGCTGCTGCTGCGCGCCGCCACCGCCACACGACGAAAGGCACAGCGCCACTGCGAGACAAAGGCTCGCGGCGAGGAGACTCTCGACGCATCGCGTGGAAAGTCCGCGTGAGTTGCTGCTTAACAAATCGGGCATCTGCCTCCGGTCTCTTAACTTTTCAGAAAAGCTTCCTGCTGTCGAGAAGAATCGTGACGGGGCCGTCGTTTGTCAACTCGACCTCCATCATGCTGCGGAAGCTACCCGTAGCCACGTGCGGGACGCTGCGACGCGCGCCCGTGACGAAAAATTCATAGAGCGGCTGAGCCACTTCGGGAGGCGCGGCGTCGCTCCACGAAGGGCGTCGTCCGCGCCGCGCGTCGCCGTAGAGCGTGAACTGCGAGACGACGAGAAGCCCGCCGCCCCGTTCGACCACGGAGAGATTCATGCGCCCCTCCGCATCATCAAATACGCGCAGCCCCAAGACCTTTTCGAGCAGGTATAGCGCATCTCGTTCCGTGTCGTCGCGCGCCACGCCCAATAGCACGACGAGCCCCGGCCCTATCTCGCCAACCGTCTCGCCCCCAACACTCACGCGTCCGCGCGTAACGCGCTGAAGTATGGCTCTCATCCTGCTTGCGCCCGCCTTCGTCGTCTCATCACTTCTTCGGCGGGCGTGACGGCCTGATCTCGACGCGGCTCGGCAGGCTTCGCTCGTCGTGCCTGAGCAGGTCTCGGACGACGCGCGCGATGTCGTCGGGCTGTAGTTGCCATGCGCGCTCGTCACTCACTTCCCCGCCGCCGAACTCGGTGTTGACCGAGCCGGGCATGACGTAGCTGACCTTGATGCGTTCGTGCCGAACCTCCTGCATGAGCGCCTCGCTAAAGCCGTTAAGAGCGAACTTAGATGCGTTGTAGGCGGCCATCGAAGGATGCGGGTTCACGCCCGCGAGCGAAGAGATGTTGATGATGTAGCCGCCGCCGCGCCGCTTCATCTCCGGGATGACGGCGCGACAGCCGTAGAAGACGCCGAACAGATTCGTCTCAAGCACTGCGCGAAACTCTTCGGGCGTCGTCTCCTCGACCGGCTTGAAGAGCCCGACCCCCGCGTTGTTCACAAGCACATCCACGCCCCCGAACTCTTCGACGGCGTGTGCCACCAGCGCCTCGACCTCGTCATACACGCGCACGTCGCACGCCGCGCCCGTCGCGCCTGCATCACCCAAGCCTTCAAGCTCGCGCACCGCCTGCTTCACTTCGTCCAGACTTCGCGCGCCGACGCACACGTTCATCCCCTCGCGCGCCAGCGCCTCCGCGATTGCGCGCCCGATGCCCTTTGTGCCGCCCGTGACGATTGCCGTCTTCCCCTTGTAGTCCACTCGGTTGCTACCCTTCTTTCAACTTCTCTTTCAAAATATCATTGACGACCTTCGGGTTGGCCTTGCCCTTCGACGCCTTCAACACCTGCCCAACGAAGAAGCCGAAGAGCGCCTCTTTGCCGTCGCGATATGCGGCGAGTTGTTGCGGGTTCGAGGCGAGCACGTCCGCGACTATCTTCTCTATCTCCCCGGCGTCGCTCAACTGCGTGAGCCCCTGCTCCTCTATGACTGCCTCGGCCCCTTTGCTCGTGCGGAACATTTCGGCGAGCACGTCCTTGCCCTGCTTGCCGCTGATGCGGCCCTCTTCGACCGCGCGGACTAACGCGCCCAACTCCTCGGGCGAGACCGGCGAAGCATCGGCCGTCACATTGGCTGCGTCAAGCTCGCGCAGCAACTCGCCCTTGAGCCAGTTGGCCGCGCCGCGCGCGCTTGAAGCGGCCGCCGCCCGCTCGTAGAAGTCCGCGAGAGCGCGTTCGCGCACGAGGAGCGAGGCATCGTTGAATGAGAGTTCGTACTCCGACATGAATCGCTTGCGGCGCGCATCGGGTAGCTCGGGCATTGAAGCGCGCACCTGCTCGATCCAGTCGGCCTCAACCGTTAGCGGTTGCAAGTCGGGCTCGGGGAAGTAGCGATAGTCGTGCGCCTCCTCTTTCGAGCGCATCACGCGCGTCTCACCCGCGCGGTCGTCCCACAGGCGCGTCTCCTGCGAGACGTGTCCACCCGACTCGATGAGCGCGATCTGTCGCTCGATCTCGAACTCGATGGCGCGCTGCATGAAGCGCACTGAGTTCAGATTCTTCAACTCGACTTTCGTCCCGAACTTCTCCGCGCCGACCTTGCGCACCGAGACGTTCGCCTCGCAACGCAGGTTTCCCTTCTCCATGTCCGCGTCGGAAGCGCCCACCCACTGCAACGCGTGGCGCACGTGGTTAACGTAGTCGTAAGCCTCCCACGACGTGCGGAAGTCGGGCTCGGTAACAATCTCGGCGAGCGGCGTGCCCGCGCGGTTGAGGTCGATGTATGAGTAGCGTCCCGTCTCGGGCAGACCTTCGTGTACGTTCTTGCCCGCGTCCTCTTCGAGATGAAGGCGCGTGATGCGCACATCAAACGGGCGCCACTCGCGCGCGTGCCCGCCCTCGTCGCGCTCGGCCGTCACTATCTCCAACTGCCCGGCCTCCGAGAAGGGACGGTCGTACTGCGAAATCTGATAGCCCTTCGGGAGGTCTGGATAGAAGTAGTTCTTGCGCGAGAAGATCGAGACCTCGTTGATGTGAAGCCCAAGCGCGAGCGCCGCCCGCGCGCCCAACTCGACTGCGCGCCGGTTGAGCACGGGAAGCGCGCCCGGCAGCCCCAGACAGACCGGGCACGTGTTCGAGTTCGGCTCGTCGCCGAAGCGCGTCGAGCAGCCGCAGAAGATTTTCGACTCGGTGCTCAACTGCGCGTGAATCTCAAGGCCGATGACGGCCTGCCAACCCTCTTTCATAATAAGTCAACAGTCAGTAGCCAGTAGTCAGTAGAAGAAACCCCCGATGTTGGCGCGGCAAGCCGAGTCGGTCAGCGCCGCCGGGCGCAAGCATCTCTTGGCTGTTATCTACTATCTACTCGCTACTGCTTTCCTTTCAAGCGGAAGACCTTTAGCCGAGTATAACAAACGCGAAACTGCGCCCTCAACAGGCGCGGATTCCGGCGGCGCGGCGCGCGAAAAATCCGTGCGCCCGTTTCATACGTCCTGTTGTACAATGCGACCGTTCGCACAAAGGTTCGATATCGGCAGCTGCGGGCACGGCCCGTCGTAGCATAAAGGGGGCTTTCGGAGCCCTCTCCACCTTTTCTTCCCAAGGAGGAATCACAGAGTTATGGCGAAAACTGTTGCGAAAATTCTGGGCGTGGTGTTTGTTCTGATCGGGCTCGTCGGCTTCGTCTCGCCCGGCTTTCTCGGCACACACCTGAGCATTGCTCACAACCTCGTACACCTCATCTCGGGCGCGGTCGCACTCTACTTCGGGTTCGCCGCATCGATGTCGGCGGCGCGCACATTCGACATCGCCTTCGGCGTCGTCTACGGGCTGCTGGGCATCTGCGGCTTCCTGCTCGGCAGTGGCCCCGACCGCATGTTCGAGGCGCTGGCCTCGCTCGGCCTGCACCTTGGCACGATGGATCACGTTATCCACATCCTGCTCGCCGTCATCTTCCTCATCGGTGGGTTCATGACGAGGGCCGACCTCGGACGCGGCGTGGATTAAGTCCACTCCGGTTAACTTAAAATGTAGGGCGGCGGAGACTCAGAGCCGGGTCTTCGCCGCCGCATTTTTTTTCGCACGCCGTCGCCACTACTTCCGCACGGAGTTGCCCGCGTCGAAACACTCCCTTAAGATAGCCCTCTTTTATCAATCGTCGGTCGGCGCACGTCGCGTCCACACGACCAATCTTATAATCGATTTTTCGAGGAGCACATCCGCCATGATTAAGACCGTCGAGTGGTCGGACGAAGGCGTCCGCATGATAGACCAGCGCCTGCTGCCCAACGAGGAGAAGTACCTCACCTTTCGCTCGTGCGAGGAGGTGGCCGAAGCTATCAAGGCGATGGTCGTGCGCGGTGCGCCCGCCATCGGCGTCTCGGCCGCGATGGGGATCGCGCTCGGGACGATGCAGGCTGTCGGCACTTCTGTCACAGACCTTGAAGAGGACTTCGACTACTTCTGCGACGTGATGTCGAAGACACGTCCAACGGCCGTCAACCTCTTCTGGGCCATCGAGCGCATGCGCGACCGCTTCCGCCGCTCGAAGGCCGAAGGCGCGGACGCCGAGCGGATAAAGAGTGACCTGATTGAAGAGGCGCGCAAGATTTTCGACGATGACATCGCATCGAATCGCGCGCTCGGCCGCTTCGGCGGCGAGTTGATTCCTGACAACGCGACCGTGCTCACGCACTGCAACGCGGGCGCGCTTGCTACGGCGGGCGACTACGGGACGGCGCTCGGCGTGGTGCGCGGCGCGCGCGACGCGGGCAAGCGCGTCGCCGTCATCGCAGACGAGACGCGCCCCTTCCTTCAAGGGGCGCGTCTGACCGCGTGGGAGTTGCAGAAGGATGAAATCCCCGTCACCGTCATCACCGACAACATGGCCGGGCACGTGATGAAGCAGGGCAAGATTGATTGCGTGGTGGTGGGTGCCGACCGCATCGCCGCCAACGGCGACACGGCCAACAAGATCGGCACCTACATGGTGGCCGTGCTCGCGCGACAGCACCAGATTCCCTTCTACGTCGCTGCGCCCGTCTCGACCGTAGACCTCACGCTCCCGACCGGCGAGCGGATTCCCATCGAAGAGCGCGACGCGCGCGAGGTGACGCACATACGCGAACAGCGCCTCGCCCCTGAAGGCGTCCCGGTCGAGAACCCCGCTTTCGACGTTACCCCCGCCGAGTTTATCGCCGCCATCATCACCGACCGCGGCATCGCACGTCCGCCCTACACCGAGAGCCTGCGCAAGCTTTTAGAAGGTAAGTAAGACAGCATCATAGGTAAGGCAAAGGGTAAAAGGCGAAATTGAAGATGAGAGGTATGCCCTCCTTCTTCAATTTCGCCTTTTACCTTTTTACTGTTGCCTTTGTTACTGTCCGGCGTAGCGGCTCTGCTTCCACCATTCCAAAGTCTTGCGCAGGCCATCTTCGAGGCCGACCCGGGGCTCGTAGCCGAGGAAGTCGCGCGCGCGTGTGATGTCGGCGAGACTGTGGCGCACGTCGCCGACGCGTGGCTCGCGATACTCGGCCTCGGCTTCGCTCCCCGTCAGTGTCTTCAGCGCGTCGAGCAGCTCGTTGAGCGTCGTGCGGCGTCCAGTGGCGACGTTGACGACGTGGCCGATGCCGCGCTCCGACTCGGCGGCGCGGAGGTTCGCATCGACGACGTTCGAGATGTATGTGAAGTCGCGCGACTGCTCGCCGTCGCCGTAGATGACGGGGCGCTCTCCCCGCGCGAGCGCGGAGATGAAACGTGAGATGACGCCCGAGTATTGCGAGCTTGGGTCTTGACGCGGGCCGAAGACGTTGAAGTAGCGGAGGGCGATGGTCTCGAAGCCGTAGACGTGCGACCAGACCTGACAGTAATACTCGCCGACGAGCTTGGCCGCCGCGTAAGGGCTGAGCGGCTCGGGGCGCATGTCTTCGACCTTCGGCAGCGTCGGCTGATCGCCGTATGCGGAACTCGATGCGGCATAGACCACGCGCCGCACGCCCGCGCGGCGTGCCGCGTCGAGCAGCGCGAACGTCCCCTCGACGCAAGCTCGGTGCGTCTCTTCGGGATTCTCGACCGAGCGCGGCACCGAAGGTATCGCCGCCTCGTGGAACACGACCTCGACGCCTTCGAGCGCGCGTGCAAGCGCGTCCGAGTCGGTCAGGCTCCCACGAATGAAATCTACACGCCCGCCGATCTCTTCGATGTTCTCGGCGTAGCCGGTGGAGAGGTCGTCGAGCACGCGAACGCGCGCCCCCGCGCCCGCGAGCGCCGCCGCGATGTGTGAGCCGATGAACCCGGCCCCGCCCGTGACCAGATAGTTTCCGGAGAGACTCATAAGAAGTGATGAATGATGAGCGACGAGTGATGAATGTTAAGAGTCAAGCAGCTTTACATTCATCATTCATCACTCATTACTTTTTATCTTCCAACGCCGACGTAGTCGAAGCCGAGAGCGCGTATCCTCTCAGGCTCGTAGATGTTGCGAAGGTCTGCGACCTTCGGGGCGCGCATCAACTCTTTCACCTTCTGCATGTCGAGCGCGCGGAACTGGTTCCACTCCGTCATGAAGACGAGCGCGTCCGCACCCTCGACGGCCGCGAACTCGTCCTCCGCATAATCTATCTCGGGCAGAACTTTGCGCGCCTGCTCCGTCGCCACGGGGTCATAGGCGCGCACCTTCGCGCCCTTACTCAAAAGCGCGCGGATGATGTCAACGCTTGGAGCCTCGCGCATGTCGTCGGTCTCGGGTTTGAAGGAGAGCCCGAGCACCGCCACGCTCTTCCCCTTGAGGTCGCCGACGAGCCGCTCGATCTTCTCGACCATCCGTTGGCGCTGCCTGCTGTTGACCTCGACCACGGCCTCGACGATGAGCGACTCGGTGTCGTACTCCTTCGCCACGGAGAGCAGCGCGGTCGTGTCCTTGGGGAAGCAACTGCCGCCGTAGCCCGGCCCCGGATGCAGGAAGTAGCGCCCGATGCGATTGTCCATCCCCATCGCGCGCGCCACATCATGCACGTCACAGCCGATGCGGTCGCACAGGTTCGCCACCTCGTTGATGAAAGAAATCTTTGTCGCGAGGAAAGCGTTCGAGGCGTATTTGGTCAACTCGGCCGCCTCAAGTGAAGTGATGACGACGGGAGTTTCTATCAGGTAGAGCGGGCGGTAGAGGTCGCGCATGATGGCGACGGCCGCTTCGTCGCGGCTGCCGAGCACGACGCGGTTCGGTCGCATGAAATCGTCAATGGCTGCACCCTCGCGCAGAAACTCGGGATTCGAGACGATGCCGAAGTCGAACTTCTGCTGGTGCTCGCGTATGAGGCGGCGCAGGCGCTCGCCCGTGCCTACAGGAACGGTGGACTTAGTCACCACGACCTTGTAGCCGTTCATGTAACGTGCCACGTCGCTCGCAGCGCCCTCGATGAACGAGAGGTTGGCCGAGCCGTCCTCTCGCGGAGGCGTGCCCACCGCGAGGAAGATGACGAGCGATTGCTCGACCGCGGACTTGATGTCGGTGGTGAATGAGAGGCGGCCAGCCTGTGAGTTTTTCGCAACTATCTGGTCGAGACCCGGCTCGTAGATGGGTACTTCGCCCCGCTTGAGGCGCTCGATCTTCTCCGAGTCGACATCTACGCACGTCACCGACGTGCCGAATTCAGCGAAACAGGCACCCGTCACAAGCCCGACGTAGCCCGTCCCGATTACCGCTATGTGCATGTTCAGTGAAACGACCTTTCCGGCGGTGGGATTAATCTTCCGAGAGGTGATTATCTCAGACAAAAGGTTGCGGGTCACGCAGCGCGAGATGCGCGTGACCCGCAAAGTTGTGTGGTCGAACATGGCACGGGCGTTAGTTCGACACGATTGGAGCCCTGACCGCGAAACCTGAGTCTAGCGCGTGGGGCTGATGACGATGGGGTTGCCCCCGAAGTTGAAGTCGTTGTTCCGCGTCGCCGCGAAGATGGCTGCCGCGATAGCGCCGCCCGCCGCGAGAAGAAGCGCGGCCAGAGCGCCACTCGACAGACCATGCATCTCGGGCTGCTGGAAGCGGGTGCAACGCGTGCCCGGCGTGGCCTGACCGGCTGTGTCCTGCGCGCCCGCGGCGATCTGCTTCACGCTCGTACCGGCGCGAAGCTCGACGCGGCCCGACTGCGTGGAGACGACCGTGTTGCCGCACTCGACATCAACCATGAAGACGTTCGGCTGGTTGGCATCCGCGATGGCCGCGCCGTCCTTGGTGGTGATCGTGGCGGCGATGCCCGTCGAGGACGAGACGCGCACGCGACCCGACTCAAGCATGCCGCTGACGCCCGTCTCGGTGAAGCTGAGCTTAAGGCTGGATTCCGGCAGCACCTCGACGCGACCGAGCTTGCCGAGGCTGACCACGGCGCTCGAACCCTTCGCGGTCGTGACCGTGCTGTCGGAGAAAACGGTCGCGCCCGAGATGGCGCTCGTGCCGTTTACGGAAACCTCACCGACGACCGAAAGGTCGCCTGTCGGGCCAGTCTGCCCCTGCTGCGGCGAGGCGAACCCAACCATCGAGTATGTGCACAGGATGGCGAGCGCCAAGGCGAGCGTGATGGGCGTACGGCTCCAAGTTCTGCTAGTCATTACATCTTCCTCCCGTAGGTGAAACTGTCAATTTTTTTGAGAGAGCGCGCTGCAAGCCTTTGGTGCAAAGACTCGAAAGACTCGCTTGAGACGTTTGTTTTTATCTTTTTCTCGCCAATCCGTCTCGGGAACAGCCCGCGCGGTGTCTCATAAAAGAAGGCATGAGCGCCACTGTGGGCCTTTAAAGACCTCGTTTTTTTACACGAAACGGGCTCGCGTGTCAACAAACATTTCCGTGAATTCAACGATTTTTCAACAATTTGCGGCAAGACAGTGACTTTTGTCAACTCTTATTTTTGCCGTCACGCACTTGCCTTACTACCCCTCCCGAGCGTGGCCGCCGCGTGCTACTCTTTGTAGATTAACACGTGTGGCTGACCGTCCGCCCCGATCCAGCCGCGATACATGCCCGAAGTGCTGAAGGGCATCGCAAAGTTGCCTTGGCGGTCTAGCGCAATCAGCCCGCCGCTGCCTCCGATTTTGCCGACCTTTTCGAGCGCGTCGGCCGCGGCACGCTCGACGGACTTTCCCGCGTAGCGCATCATCGAAGAGATGTCGTGTGCGACCACAGAGCGGATGAAGTATTCGCCGTCGCCCGTGCAGGAGACTGCGCAAGTCTCGTTGTCGGCATAAGTCCCGGCCCCGATGATGGGCGAGTCTCCGACTCTTCCGAACCGCTTATTGGTCATCCCGCCGGTCGAAGTCCCCGCGCCTAAATTCCCCGCGCGGTCGAGGGCGACGGCGCCAACCGTCCCGAACTTGTGCTCGTTGAAGGAGCGCATCTCCCTTTCGAGCTTTGAACGTTTGGGGGGCGGACTCTTCTCCGCCTCTTTCGTTCGTTGAAGCTGCTGCCAACGCTCTTCGGTATAGAAATACTTTGGGTCAACCAGCTCGACACCCTTCTGCGTGGCGAAAGTCTCTGCGCCTTCGCCGGTCATCATCACGTGCGGCGATTGCTCCATCACGAGGCGCGCGAGCAGGATCGGGTTCTTGACGCGCTTGAGTCCGGCGACCGCACCGGCCTTGAGCGTCCGGCCATCCATGATGGATGAGTCAAGCTCGTTCGTGCCTTCGCTCGTAAAGACCGCGCCCTTGCCCGCGTTGAAGAGCGGCGAGTCCTCCAAGAGCGTGATGGCAGCAACGACTGCGTCGAGACAGCCGCCGCTCTTCTTCAAAACGTCGAAGCCCGCGAGCAGCGCCTCCGAAAGCTTTTCGCGATAAGCCTTCTCGCGCTCGGGCGTCATGCGGCTGCGCTCGATAGTTCCTGCGCCGCCGTGGATGACGAATCCGAAAGGTTTGAGCGCGCCTGTCTTTTGCGAGCCCTTCACCTTCGCGGCTGTCGCGGTCACTTTTCCCGTTGCGGTCGTGTGCGCGTCGGCGGGCATGCACGAAGCGAGCGCCGCAGCACCGACACCACCCAAGAATGTCCGACGGCTCTTGCCCGCGACCATAATCCGACTCACACTTCGCTTCTGCGTGAAGTCTCTGACCGATTATTTGTGGCTGGGAAACCTCGCATGCATGTTAACAGACGGCTCGTGCCACGTAAACATCATTCCTCGCGAGGCGGCGGCTTTAATCTGTCTTTTTGGTTTCGAGGAAGAATGCGTGCGCCCTTTCGGCCAGAGACGTGGGGACGACGATGCGGAAGGGATGCTTGGCGAAGAAGACGGGCACGCGTCGGACGTTTGCGCCGAGCGCGGAGAGTGCGGCGGCGACCTCCTCGTCTCCGAGTTCTCGTGCGTCGAAGGCTTCGGCGGCACGGCGGAAAGCGCCACGCAGGCGGTCAAAGGGGAGGTCGCGTTCGGCAAGGACTTTGCCGCGCTGCTGAAAGTCGCCGAGCGCGTAAAGGAGTATGCGCTCGGCGTCCTGCTCGCCCGCCTTACTCTCACGGTCGAAAAATGTTGACTGGCGCATCATTAGTGTTTCGGCGGACGCTTTTCAGGGCGCACTGACGCGGCGCGGTCGCGCAACTGCGTCGGTGGTCGTGGGTTGCGTGGTCGCGGCGTGTCCGTTTGCCTGCGGCTTGGCCTCTGCCTTCTTCCTTAGCTCGGCCTGCTCGTAAGGGTCGAGACGCGCGAAGAGGTAGAACTTCTCGCCACGCGACGCGACCGTGCCGAGGTATCTCAACTTGTATTCAAGGACGCCGCCCTCCTGAAGTTCGGCCACCTTCGGCAAAGGCTCCTCGAAGAGTTGCTCAAACTCACCCTGCGAGACAGCCTCCAACTCGGGCAAGTAGTCGTTGCGGCTCTCGCGCGCGATGCGCATAGCCATCTGGCGCAGGGCGTAGATGCGGTTTGAGTTGTGCAGATAGTAGTGATGGTCAATCTCGCGGCGACTCGCGCGGTCATCAACGACCTCCTGCTCGTTGTGTAGGTAGCCGAGGTAAGCGCGCACGTTCGGGCCGAACTCCGAGGCGACCGAGTTGGCGCGCGGCCGCCTCTGCGCCTGCGCCCCCGCGCACGCCGAGATAATCAGGAGGCTCAGGGCAAACAGCCCGAGCAGACGCTTCACTCTTCTCATCTTCTTTCGCCCTCGAAGCTTCGCCAGCTCTGCTGGAGGACTCGTCTGAAGCCTTTGGTTCTCGTCGGGGTTCCGGGGGTTTGGTGACGCGTTGAATCTTAACACAACTGCCGCCCGGCGGTTGAGTGCGGCGTGACTGCGGTGGCGACGCGCCGAAGCTTTGATTGCGTGCCTCGCTCGCGCGGTGATAAATTCGCGGCGCTTGAGAAAGGTTCTTTATGCCCTCTGAAGAGTCGAACGAAGCGCCGCGCGCCAACGGGCCGGAGTTCGCCGGAAGGCGCGTCGCGCTCGGCGTGTCGGGCGGAATCGCGGCGTACAAGGCCGTAGAAGTTTTGCGCGGCTTGCAGCGCGCGGGCTGCACCGTGCGCGTCGGGATGACGAAGCGCGCGTGCGAGTTCGTCACGCCGCTCACCTTCCGCGCGCTCTCCGGCGCGCACGTCGTCGTAGACGACTACGCGCCCGACAATCCAGACCCCATCGCGCACATCACCTTCTCGCAATCGGTCGAGCTTTTTGTCATCGCACCCGCCACGGCCAACATCATCGCCAAGTTCGCCGCCGGGATCGCGGACGACTTCATCACCTCGACATACCTCGCCTCGAACGCGCCTGTGCTCATTGCTCCGGCCATGAACACGACGATGCTCATGCACCCCGCGACGCAGCGCAACCTCGCGCGACTGCGCTCGGACGGTGTGCGCATCGTCGAGCCCGATGCGGGCGAGATGGCCTGCGGCACAATCGGCCCCGGTCGCCTCTCGGAGCCCGAGTTGATAGTTACAGCCGCGCTTGAAATGTTAAGAGAGAGCGAAAGTCGCAGGGGCGATCTCGCGGGCGAGCGCGTGCTCATCACGACGGGCGCGACGCGCGAGGAGATTGACCCCGTGCGTTTCATCTCAAACCACTCTTCCGGGCGGATGGGCTTCGCGCTGGCCGAAGCCGCGCGCGCGCGCGGGGCGGAGGTGACGGTCGTGGCCGGTACGACGAGCGCGCAGCCACCCGCAGGGGTGCGCATCTTGCGCGCCATCTCCGCCGAGGAGATGCGCGCCGCAGTGATGCGCGAAGTCGGCGGCGCTTCCGTCTTCATCGCAGCGGCGGCCGTCGCGGACTATCGCCCTTCAGCACGCGCTGATGAAAAGATCAAGAAAGCATCCTCCGCTCTTACGCTCGCGCTTGAGCCGACGCCCGACATCCTTGCCGAAGTATCCGGCGCACGCCGCGACGGGCTGCTCGTCGTCGGCTTCGCTGCTGAGACCGAGCGCGTCATCGCCAACGCGCGCGACAAGCTCACGCGCAAAAATCTCGACGCCGTCGTCGCCAACGACCTGACGCAGGACGGCGCGGGCTTCAACACCGACACGAACATCATCACCCTGCTCACACGCGACCGCGAGCAGCCCGCCGCGCTCCCCTTAATGTCCAAGCTCGACGCAGCACACCGCATCCTCGACGAGGTCGTTCGCCTCCGAAAGAGAGGGATGAGGGATGAAGGTTAAGCAGTCTTCACTTCCGTCTTCATCCCTTCCCTAGTACGAGCGGATGGCGTGCATGACGCGGCCCCAGACCTCGAAGTCCATGCTCTCGATGACTTCGATGGGTTGGAAGCGGTCGTTCTCGGGCATGAGCCAGATGCGGCCGTGGCGAACGCGTAGGCGCTTGACGCACAACTCGTCGTTGATGCGTGCGATGACGATGTCGCCGTCCTCGGCCTCGACCGCGCGGTCAACGACGAGAATCGAGCCGGGGTGGATGCCCGCGCCCGTCATCGAATCGCCCGAGACTCGCACGTAGAAGGTCGCCACCGGGTGCTTGATGAGATAGCGATTAAGATCGAGCCGCCCCTCGATGTAGCTCTCGGCCGGACTAGGGAAGCCCGCCGAGACCGAAGTCATAAAGAGCGGACGCGCCCAACGCGTCGAGCGATCCGGACACATCACCGATTCGACGTTTTCGTAAGAGAGCATCTTCGTTTCACCCGCGCAAGAATGTCTAACCGGCGGGATGATACACGGAAGCTCTTAGAGAAACAAGATTTTTATTCCGGTGACGGTTGAAGAAGTTAGAGAGGCGGCGTGCGCAACGGCTTGCGACTTAAGGAGACGCCGGGCCGGCTTGCCAAATCACGAAGGCAGGCACAACTCGACTCGCGCCGACACGCAGACCCGAGAGATGAGCGATTCGAGCGCGAATCCTTTCGAGATTGAATCTCTGCCGCTCTAGATGCGTCCCAACAGCAGCAGGATAATCACGATGAGCAGCACGAGGCCGAGCCCACCGCTCGGGTAGTAACCCCAACCGCGGCTGTAAGGCCACGAAGGGAAAGCGCCGATGAGCAGCAGAATCAGGATGATGAGCAGAATGAGACCCATACCGTTCCTCCCTATCTTAGCTGTACGCCGAACAACGTTGAGGCATTTTTAGTCTCCTCCGCTGCGTGCGTCAATGTGAGAAAGTTGAGATGCTCCCGGCAAGACTTGAACTTGCGACCCCTCGCTTAGGAGGCGAGTGCTCTATCCACTGAGCTACGGGAGCTGACAGTCGGAGAACTTAGCAGATGAGCTGCGACAACGTCCAGTTGCCTTTCAAGACTGATACTTGATGAGCGAGCGCACGTCGTGGCCTGCGAGCCGTGCGCGCCCCGGCAGGAACTCAAGCTCGACGACGAAGGCGAGTCCGACCACCTCTCCGCCGAGTTGTTCGACGAGGCGGACGACGGCGCTTGCGGTGCCGCCCGTGGCGAGCAGGTCGTCGGCGATGACGACGCGGTGTCCAGCGCCTACGGCGTCGCGGTGCATCTGGAGCGCGTCCTGCCCGTATTCGAGGTCATAGGAGACGGTCGCGCACTCCGATGGAAGCTTGCCGGGCTTGCGCGCCGGGACGAAGCCCGCGCCTAGCTGGTAAGCCATCGCCGGGGCGAAGATGAAGCCGCGCGCCTCGATGCCGATGACCGTGTCAACGCGCTCATCCTTGAACTCGGCCGAGAGCGCGTCAATGACTTCGCGGAAGCCTTCGGGGTGCTTCAGCAGCGTCGTGATGTCGTAGAAGTTGATGCCCGGCTTCGGGAAGTCCGGGACTTCGCGGATGAGCGATTTGAGATGATCCATAGTCTTTGGGAGTGAGTCACCTTTCGATTCTGAAATTAAGATACCGACCGGTCGGCTCGACGCTCAACTCTTCGACCTGTTCGACGCGTGCGTGTTGCGGGCCGGCGGCGAGGTCGTGCTTGAAGCCTTCGACACCTTCGGGGCTCCCTTCGGCGAAGACTTCGACGCGGCCGTCGTCGAGGTTGCGGACATAGCCGACGACCTGATGGCGCGCGGCGACCCGCTGCGTGAAGAAGCGAAAGCCAACCCCCTGAACCTCACCGCTGACGACGTAGTGCCGCGCGACCTTCATGTGAATCCCCTTGACCGTCCGTGTAGATGTTACAAGCCCGAAGGACTGGCTATCCTAAAAGAAGTTTTCGCGTAAATGCAAAGGCCGCCCGTCGCAATGACTCCGCACGGATGCGCTCCTTGCCTCAAGGTAGAAGCTCAACGACGCGCACGCCCCCCGGCGGCACGCTGAGAGTGACGGAGCCGCCCCGCGCACCGTTCGAGACTTTCAACTCTGCGCCGGTCGTCCACTCCGTCGCGCGTTTGAACAACGCGCCGTCACCTTCGAGCGTGACCTCTGCCGACTCGTTTCGGTTGACCTGCGCGAGCCCCTGCTGCGGCTTGTAGACTCCACGGTTGTTGATGAGCGTGACGACCCAGCCCCGCGCGTTGCGGTTGAAGAGATATTCGACCTCGCCGCGAACGCGTACGGGCGTCGCATCGGCGGCGAGGTGCGCGAGCACATGCGCGGCCGTGGGCACAAGTCGCTCGTCGAGACCGAGCAGGTCGGGGACGGCGCAGAAGATGACGCGCCCGCGCCCGACGCGGTTGACGGTGACGAGAGGGTCGCCCGTTGGCGTCTTGATGAAGACCTCCGCACCGTGCGGCTCGACGCGCTCGTAAGCGAAGACCTGTCCCGCAAGGTTCGTCTTCGGCTCGCCCGGTGCGAGGCACAACGCGTCGTCCGCCTCGGCCGTTGTCCCCAAAGCACGGATGCCGAGCAGTTCGGGCGGGAGACCTTTGACCTGCGCGGCGTTGAGGAAGACCGTGCCGCCCTTCTCTGCGTAAGCCTTCAGGCGCGCCCCCCACGCGGGCGTCCATTCGATGTGACCGCCGACGACGAGCGCGCGGTAGGGGTCAATCGCATCCGGCTTCTGCTCCGAAGCGACGAGCACGTCGAAGATGTCGCCAAAGGCGGCGTTGGTGAAAGCCTGCCGGTCTGAAGTTGCGGGCTCGCCCTCGTTCTGCGCGGCCGGGTAGTAGGCAGCGAGGAACAACTCGCGCAGTGCGCGGTCGGCATGATTGACGGGCGAGACGCCGAGCGGGAGCTGCGGATAGTCGGTCATGTCCCAACCATGCGCGGGGTCTAAGAGAAAGGCGATGGGCGTGTAGGGCGTGCCGCGCTCGGGGTGTGCTTCGGCGAAGTGCATGAACTCTTCGGTGATGTGCCCGAGCGGATTCAGTTGAAAGGGATGCTCGCCGGGCCCGGGCTTGAAGAACTGGTCGTGTCCCTGTTCGAGAAAGATGGCCGACGCGCCCGCCATGTAGTAGAGGTAGTAACTCTTCCGATACCAAGAGAGCGAAGGGCCCATCGTCGCGCCGTAGCGCGAGTGGAAGAAGTGGTCGGGGCCCGCGAAGTTCTGCGCCTGTGTGAAGGTCGTCGCGGTGTCGCCAAAGTTCGGCGCGTGGTAGTAGAGAAAATTGCCGCCGTACTGTCTGGCCGCGCCGCGCGTGAAGGCGATTCGCATCGCGGTGACGGGCTGCACGGCGGCAGTCTCCATGCCGAGCGTGCGCACGCCCCAAGCCGCAAGCGCGTGCGCGTCGGCCGTGCTCGAAGTTGACTGACCCGGAATGAGCCTGTCCCACATCGGCCCCGCCGGAGCGTGAAACATCCCTGACCACTTCGCTTCGAGTGCGCGCGTGTAGGCCGCGCGGTAGGCTTCCAACATCTCGCGGCGCGACATCTCGGGCGTGAGCGTGAGCGAGGCCGCGACTTGCTCGTAGACGTAGCCGATGCTCTCGCCCGAAATCCAGCCGATGAACTGATTGCGCAACTCGCCGTTCAAGAGCTTGAGCGCCGCCTGTCCTTCTTCATCGGTGAAGCCGGCCGCGCCGTAGTTGATGACGACGGCGAAGGGCGCGTGCGTCTGGCGAAGGAAGTTGAGAAAGGCGCTTCCCTCCTTCAAATGCGCGGGCAGGTTGTTGATGTAGATGACGGGGACGACGAGCGGCGAAGCGAAGATCGGAACGTCGCGCGCGCCCTTGTACTGCTCGACGAAGGCTTCGATGGGCTCGGCATTGAAGGGATAGAGCGGGCGCTGCTCGGGCGGCAAAGGGTATAGCTCCCAGAACTTCTCCGAGATGTTCCAGGGCATCATGAAGTCGCGCCCCGCAAGCGGCGGCCTTCGCCAGAGCGCGGGCACCTCCGCGCCGGGCACGGCGCTTTCCATCAACGGCGCGAGCTGTGTCCGCCGTTCGGCCCATTCGCGCATGACTCTCTGCGCGGCGAAGGGTGGCTTCTGCCGTCCTTCGGGGTGGAAGCCCGCGTCGTCGGTGACGAGGAGACAATCTACTTGACGATGCGCCTGTGCAACCTTTTCTACTTCGACCGAGAGTCGCGCGGGGCCTTTCTTTAAAGGGAGGGTGGACGAGCCGTCCCAAGTGAAAGACCAGCCCCAGTACATGCTCACCTCATCGTGCGGGTCAACGACATCGCGCGTGCCGAACTCCTGACGGAAGACCTCGTGTCCGGCTTGCGTGAGACGCACGACGAAGTTCTCAGACTTGTTAGCCCAGTCGGCGTAGCGCGCCCAGACTCGATACGCGCCGTCGCGCGGGACTTCGATGTCCTGAAAGAGCGTCGCACGCGTCTCGTCAGGCGAGGCTGCGACAGAGTTCCACTCGCTCTCGCCGCCTTGCGACCATTCGGCCGACACGCCGGGCCCGTTGATGCCCCACCCCGGAGCCTTCTCTCGCGTCAGGTTCATCCACACCGGATTTAGACGCGGCTCGTTACGCGCATCCAGCGAGATGCCGCGCATGTTCTCGGCCTCGTACCAGAGATACTCGAAATGCCTTGAAGCGTTGTCGGGCTGTGAAGCGACCTGAGCGAAGGCGCAGTGGTGCGGCAGAAATGGAGAGACGACGAGAGCGATGAATGTTATGACCAGTCGCTTAACGAGCTCACTGTGCAGCATCCGAGGATAATCGCCGATTGCGTGTCGCGGTGCAAAGATTCAACGCAGCGGACAGAGCGGAAAACGAAAAGGGGAGAGCGTGTTCGCCCTCCCCTTCATTCAAATTTTTCCCTGAAGCCTTTAACCCAACTCGTCAAGGCACTCGGCAAGCTGAAGCCGGCGGCAGGTGTACATCGGCGTGTCGCGCAGTGTGTAGCGGCTCGCCTTCGACTCACGCAACTCCTGCACGAGATCGAGGAAGTCCGAAGGGTAGTCGGTCTCGAACGCCACGACGAACTCCTGATCGTCGAGGCCGAACGAGTAGGTCGTGTGCAGCTTGACCGAGCGATACTTCGTCCCGACGCGGATGTGCTCGTCCATCATCTCCTGCCGCTGCTCGACGGGAAGCCCGTACCACTCGCGCGTCTTCACGAACGGGTAGACGAAGAGATACTTCGACTGTCCGGGCACGATGTGCAGGCGGTCTTCGACGTGCTCGGGGTTGTCCTTGTCGATGTACATCGAGCGCTTGGTCATCGAGAGGAAACTTTGCGTCACATCGAGGTAACGCCCGAGCGCCGTCGCGTTCATGCGCGCCGACATCTCCTGAAAGGGGTCGAGCGAATAGCCAATGCGCCAGAGCATGAAGTCCACGTTCGAGCGCAGCCCCGTGATTGAATAGGCATGCATTAGCAGGCCGCTCCGGTACGAGTCGAAGACCTCGACGAACTCACGCTTCGCCTCAAGCTTCGCCTGTGCGTCGAGCGCGCGCCACTCGGGGCGAGTCTTGTAAAAGGTGAAGGTGACGAACTGGCGCGTGATCTTCGCCCTCTCCGTCTGCTCCGTCTGCTCCGTCTCGCGCCCGACCTTGTTGTCGGCCAGTCGCAGCGTTGTCCGGCCAGCGCCGGCTTGCTCTTGATCCGTGCTCATGGTCTTACTTCCTCAAGGCTCTAACGGGGGTTGATGGGTCTCACTTCAGTGGGCGCCGAATCGGTCGGGTATGAGCGCCTGTTCGGGCAAAACGTATTGTGCTTCGGCCCGCGCCGGATTGCAAACCGTCAACGTCCGCCTTCGCATCTCCGAGCGACGCGGCCAGAGACCGCCGCCGTCTAAATCCCCGCCGCTCCACGATTCGAGTTTCAAACTCCGCGCGCGATAAGTTATACTTCGGCCGTTTTTAACATCCAACCAGACGGGCTACGCGGCTCGGGCGACGTAGCCTTTGAACGCAAATGAAATCCTTTAAGCTATCCATCATCGCGCTGGCGCTTCTCTCCTTCGTCGCGGCCTGCAACAGCACGCAGACCGCACAGAACACCAACTCGAACGCGCGCCCCGCATCAACTGTGCCCACTGCGACGCCTGCTTCCGCCGCGACGCCCGACGAGTTGGCTTCGGCGGCCGCCGACTACACTCAGTTCTGCATCAAGTGTCACAAGGCCGACGGCACAGGCGGCGCAATGGAGATGGATGGCGGCAAGACGATGAAGGTGACGAACCTGCGCGAGCACGGCAAGAAAGACCCGGACGAGCACCTCGCCCGCCAGATACGCGAGGGCGGCGACGAGATGCCGCCCTTCAAGAAGAAGCTCGACGACCAGCGCATCAACAACCTCGTCCGCTACATCCGCCGAGAGTTCCACGGCCAGACGCAGGGCAGCGCCGCCAACAGCAACGCGCCCGCCACGCCCGCGCACTAAACACACGCGGCGACCCCGTGCTATCCTCGCCGCGTCAAATGCCCGGCACCCGTAGCTCAGTTGGATAGAGCGTCTGACTTCGAATCAGAAGGTCGTAGGTTCGAGCCCTACCGGGTGTATAAAGCTTGAGGGGTGGCCGCGTTGCCACCCCTACTCATTTATGCTCTTATCAAAAACTCCCGCGCGGCGTCTCTCATTTACGAGTCAACTAACATTGTGACACTCTGCCCGACGGCGAGGCGTCCCGCGTGCAGGACGCGCGCGTAAAGGCGCGAGTCGCCGGGACGAAGCTTCTGCGAGATGCGTTTGAAGTCGCCTTCGAGGAAGGAGTCGGCGATTGTCTTGCAAGGCGAGGTGTAGCTCTCGATGAAGACGAGCGCCTTGTCGCCGAGCGCGAGCCGCGCGCCCGGTGCGAGCCGCGCCCAGTCGAGCCCGGAGATGGTGAGATTCTCGCCGACCGAGCCCGGAAAGATTGGATGCCCCTCGGCCTGTAGTTCGAGTATGCGTTCGAGCGCGAAGAGGCAAATCGCGCGCTCCGGCCCGCCGTGAAAGCGGAGGTCTCTTTGACGATCTCCGTCAAGCCCGTTCGGCGTGAGCAGAGCCTCGCGGACGGCGCGCTTCGGCACGCCGCCGTTCGAGAGGTTAAGCTGAAAGATTCTTCCTTCCATCGTTTCTACAATCCCGTTCTAAAATTTTTACGGATGCGCGCGACTAGTTGCGGAAGAGTCTCGCGCGTGTAGACCTGAAGCGTGGGGGCGAAGTCCGCAAGCGCCGATTCGTGCCACCACTCCTCGAAACGCGCGCGGCACACTGCGTCTATCTCATGCCCCATGTCCGAGAGGTAGAGCGCCGAAGCCTTTGGCAGCGCACGCCGCGCCGTCGGCTTGATCTTCAACACGTCGGCGCGCGCGACCAGCACCGCAAAGTCCGGCTCGAAGGAGCGAAGGAAGCTGTTGCCCTCGACCAGCACGCCCGGCGCATGCACGCGTCCTAACGCCGCGTCGAAGCCGCTCTCGACCTGCCCGTCGGTCACAATCGCCCAATGCACCTCGGACGCGCCCGCGTCCCAGTAGCGCCCCGTGTCCTTGCCATGCTCATAGGTCTCTGCGCGCCCGGAGCGTATGACCGCGCTGTCGCCGAGCAGCGGGCTGACGCAGCATGCGCGCGGGTCTTTGCCGCACGAGCGATAGTGCCCGCGCGTCATCTTCAAGGCGGCCCAGCCCGGCAGCGCGCGCAGCAGCTCGCACACGAGGGTCGTCTTGCCCGAGTTTGAATTGAAGCCGCCGACGGCGACGATTGTAGGCTTCATGTCTCCAACGCGCGCCCCAATGAGAGTCGTGGTGCGCGGCCCAAGCAGTATCGCCCCTCTCGTCGCCCCCGCACAACCGCGCCCGGCCGCGTATGCGAAGGCTAAGCAAGGCGGCGCGGGCCTTCTGAATCCGCCCGGAGAAATCCTTGCGTGGCAGCGTGAAACCGGCTGCGCATAAAAAAGTGCTTGACAGTACAAAGTAGTCTGTTGTATACACAATTCGTCGCCCGCGCTGCGGACGGCCTCTTGAGGAGAAGAGAGACTTCGGATGACGACGAAACCGAACATCAACGGACTCGCAGGCGCGACCATCAACATGGCCGCCCGACACCCGTCCGCGCGCTATCGGGGCGCGGCCGAGTGGCGAGTCATTTGTTCGGGCTCGTCAACCTTCAATCCCGGCGGCGGATTGATACAAAGGCACGCGTTCCGACTCGGAGACGTGCTGCGCCAAGATCGTCGCCAGATTCAGCGTTAGTCCAGCGGGAGCGGCCTCCCGCTCCCAAATCTCTAAAAAGTTCGTAGAGACTTGTACGGAGCGGGCCTGCTTCCTCTAGGGGAGCCAAAGGGCCCGCTCTTTCTTTTGCTGTTTGATAACCGAAATACCTTGAGGTGATGAAGGCGCGGAAGACGCAAGGCTCGGCCTGCGCGATGCGTTAGCGTCTCCCGCCTTCATCAAAATTTTTCTTCCGCGATACTTAAAAAGATCGACGCGCATCAGAGGCCGAAACGGCTCGGCAGCAGCCTGTAAAGCTGTGGCCCCTTGTGGGCTTGAGGGTTCGACTCCCTCCTGATGCATCGGCCGTGGACAAGGGAAGGTTGGGCACGGGCATGCCAAGCAGTCCTGAAAACTGTCGGAGCTTAAAAACTCCTGTGGGTTCGACTCCCACACCTTCCGCCAGTCGGAAGGATGAGGGATGAAGGGAAGACTGTTTTAATTTTATCCCTCATCCTTCATCCTTCATCCTTCCACCTGAGCCCGTAGCTCAGTTGGATCAGAGCGCAAGCTTGCGGAGCTTGAGGGCGCACGTTCGAGTCGTGCCGGGTTCGCTTTACCTCCCGGGGTCGTCTAGAGGGAGGACACCTGTCTTTGGAAAAGGAGACGAGGGTTCGAGTCCTTTTCCCGGAGTTCGAGTTTGCGAACGCGCTGGAGTGGCGTAAAGGCAAACGCACGGCGCTGAGGTCGCCGGGGGCCCTCAAAGGCCCTTTGAGGGTTCGATTCCCTCCTCCAGTATCTCTTCGTGCGGGAGTGGTGCAATTGGAAGACACACCGTCCTTAGAAGACGGCTCTTGTGAGTTCGACTCTCACCTCCCGTACCAACTTCTCGAAACGCGCGCGCGTAACCCAACGGGCAGAGGTGGCTCTCTCAAAAAGAGTCTGATGCGGGTTCGAGTCCCGCCGACCGACCTTCTTCAAACACGGGGCGTTAGCCAAGTCAGGCCGAAGGCACGCGGCTCTCGACCGCGCACACGCAGGTTCAAATCCCGCACGTCCTGCCAAACTTTTGGAGCGGTGGCCGAGAGGCTAGGCACTGGATTGTCGATCCAGACTACGCGAGTTCGAGTCTCGTCCGTTCCGCTTTCTTCGCGCCGCAAGCTCAACGGGCCGAGCGACTGTCTCTTAAACAGTAAGGTTGCGGGTTCGAGTCCCGCGCGGCGCATCCGACTTCAAACGGGGTGTGGTGTAACGCAGCATCCAAGTCCTGGGAACTTGTGGACGGGGTTCAACTCCCCGCACCCCGACCAACAGATGTGGACGTAGCTTAGCCCGGCTAAAGCACCGGCCCGCCACGCCGGGGACGTGGGTTCAAATCCCGCCGTTCACTCCAATCTCGACACAGGCGGTTAGCTCAAACGGAAAACAAGAGCGCGTCGCTTCGGACGACGAGGCTGCGGGTTCGAGTCCCGCACCGCCTTTTCCAACTCCACGCGGGAGTGGTGTAAGCGGCAACATGCGAGTCTTCCAAACTTGAGTTGAGGGTTCGAGTCCCTTCTTCCGCATCAACGCACGCGTAGCCAAGTGGCAAGGCGACGATCTGCAAAGTCGTTCAGCGCCGGTTCGATTCCGGCCGCGTGCTTTCTCTCTTTGCGAACAAGACTGCGGGCGGGTCGCGCACCCCGCGCGACATCTCACGCCGCCCGCACTTCCCTTCTCGCGTTTGTCGGGAAGTCAGACCTTGTGCGAAGGAGTTAATTTTTCAGCTCTTAAAATTTTTGAAAGGAGGTGTGCCGGGATGACAAATCTGAACGGCCGGGTTCTGCTCTTGAACTTCTCTTACGAGCCGCTCGGTACCGTGGGAGTGGCGCGCGCGATGTGTCTCGTCATCCGGGGCGCGGTCTTTGTCGAAGAGTTCGACGGCGAGCGCGTCTTGCGCTCGCCGC
>JAVXWN010000211.1:0-8586 GCA_032230645.1 Acidobacteriota bacterium
CAACGCGGTCGCGCCGAACCCGTTGACGAACGACGAGTTCACAAAGGCGCTCGGGCATGTGCTCGGCCGCCCGACGCTGCTGAGCGTCCCGGCATTTGCAGCGCGGCTCGCCTTCGGCGAGATGGCCGACGCGCTCCTGCTCGCAAGCGCACGCGTCGAGCCCGCGCGACTCAACGAAGCGGGCTTCGAGTTCAAACACACAAACATCGAAGACGCCCTACGGCACTTGCTGAAGAAAGGATGAAGGATGAAGTAATAACAGTCTTCACTTCATCCCTCATCCCTCATCTTTCCCTCGCGCCGCGCCCAGTAGAAGTAGATGGGCAGGCCAAGCGCGATGATGCCGAGGCCGATGAGCGCCTGACGCGGCGTGGCGACGAGCGTGTTGAAGATGAGCCAACCGGCGGCGAGCAGGAAGACGATGGGGAGGATGGGATAGCCGATTGTGCGATAGGGGCGCTCGGCGTGCGGCATCCTCCGTCGGAAGATGAAGACCGACGCGGTGTTGAGCGCGTAGAAAATCCACGCGGCGAAGATGACGTAGTCGGTCAGCGTGTCGAACGAGCCCGAGAGCGCGAGCACGCAAGACCAGACGCATTGCACGATGAGCGCGTTGACGGGCACGCGTGAACGCTCAGAGAGTCGCGCCAGCGGGCGGAAGAAGAGCCCGTCTTTCGCCATCGCGTAAGAGATGCGCGCGCCGCTCAAAGTCCCCGTGTGCAGCGAGCCTAAGGTCGAAACCATCATCGCCATCGCAATCGCTCCGACAGCCGCGGGCCCGAGAAACTTGCGCGCGACCTCGGTCGCGACCGACGAAGCTTTTGCCACGCTCGACAACTCGACGGGCTGTAGCACGTAGATGTATGCGAAGTTGACGAAGATGTAGAGCGCCGCGACGATGAGAATGCCACCGATGAGCGCGAGCGGCAGGTTGCGTTGCGGGTTCTTGACCTCGCCCGCGACAATCGTCACGTTCGTCCAGCCGTCGTAAGCCCACAGCGCGCCCAACATCGCCGCGCCGAAGCCCGCCATGCCTCCACGCGCGGTCGCCTCGACGCCCTCGCATGCTCCGCCCGCGCCGCTCAGAGAGAAGTGCGCGAAGCTCCCCTGCGCCAGCAGGAACGCGCAGACTCCGATGGCGAGCACGATGAGAATCTTGAGTCCCGTCAGAAACACAGAGACCTTGCCGCTCACAGAGACGGCGAGGCAGTTGACGAGCGTCGCGATGATGATGATCGAGAGCGCGATGACCTGTAGGTGGCCGAAAGGGATGTCATAGCCGAACAGCGGAAGCGTGAAGTAATTTCGGTCGAGCACGCCGCCCGCGAGGCTGTTGAGAAAGATGGCGAAGCTCACGCCCTTCGCGGCCTGCGAGCCCGTGTATGCGACGGCGAACTGCGTCCACCCGTAGAGGAACGCGAGCGGGCGGCCGTAAGCCTCGCGGATGAAGACGTACTCGCCGCCCGCTCGCGGCATCATCGCCGCAAGCTCCGCATAGGTCAGCGCGCCCGCAAGGCTCAGGAAGCCCGCGGCCACCCACGCGAAGATGACGAGCCACGGCGTCTCGACGTTGCACATCATTACGCGCGTCTTCAAAAAGATGCCCGTGCCGATGACGCTGCCGACCACAATCGAGACCGAGGCCACGAGCCCGAGCCCGCGGACGAGCGTAATCTGTTTGTTCAATGGTTCAGACATTGTGGCTCTCGTGTCGGGCGTTATCGTCTTCGCCGAAAGCTGCTACCAGACTTCGTTCGTGAGCAGGTCTTCGTATGAGTCGCGGCGTCGTATGACTTCGGCGCGGCCGTCTTCGCGAATCATGACGACCGCCGGAAGCGGGCGGCCGTTGTAAGGGAACATCTGCGCGATGGTGTAAGCACCCGTGTTGAGGAGCGCGAGCAGTTCGCCGGGGCGCACGTCTTCGGGGAGGCGGCGATAATCGGGGAGGCGTCCGCCGCGCTCGATATCGAAGTATACATCGCCCGAGTCGCACAGAGGGCCCGCTATCTTGTATGGAGCGTTGGCGGCCGTGTCGGCGCGCGAGGCAGAGACGACGTGGTAGTACCACTTGTAGGTCGTCATCGAGAGCAAGAGGTTAAAGCCCGCGTCCGTTAGGAGCCACACGTCACCGGTCTCGGGTCGTCGCTTGATGTTGCGAACCGTGGTGAGCAGCGTGCCCGCGTCGGCGATGACGCTGCGTCCCGGCTCAAGAAGGATTGTGACGCCTTCGAGCAGGTGCTCGGCCGAGGCCGTGCGTGCAGAGTCGCGCGCGGCCTGTAAGGCGGCGGCGAGCACGTCCTCCGGCTCAAGCTGTGCGCCGAGCATGTCGCGTTCACGCTCAGGCAACTCATCGGCCTGTGCGCGGTCGCGCAGGTAGTTGACGGGGATGCCGCCGCCGAGGTTGATGTGTTCGAGCGTGTGCCCCGACTCTTCATGAATTGCCTTCAGATGCTCCCACATCGTCTTGAAGGCCGCGGTGTAGGGTTCAACATCGGGCGTCTGCGAGCCGACGTGGATGTGTATGCCCGAGACGTGTAGCAACTCGGGCGAGCGCAGCGCGCGGCGAAAGGCTTCGAGGACTTCGGAAGAGGTGATGCCGAACTTCGATGTCATGAGCGCCGTCTGGAGCCCGAGATGCGAGCGCGTGCCTATCTCCGGCACGAGGCGGAGCGCAACGCGGGCGCGCTTGCCCAAGTGGCGGGCGCGTGATTCAATCAGCTCGATCTCGTAAGCGGAATCTACGTTGATTGAGTAGATGTCGGCCGCGATGGCTTCGTCAACTTCCTCGACGCTCTTGCTCGTGCCGTTGAAGATGAGCTGGTCGGGACGAAAGCCTGCGCGCAGAGCCTTGAACAACTCGCCGCCGCTGTTGACCTCGCAGTCAATCCCGGAGTCACGAACGGTCGTGAGCAGTGCCATCGTCGAGTTGGCCTTCGAGGCGTAGAAGAAGCGGACGGGATGTTTGACACTGCGGGCGGCATGCTTCAGCCGCTCGACGTTCGAGCGGACGCGGCGCTCGGAGAAGACGAAGAGCGGCGTGTCGAAGTCGCGCGCAAGCGCGGCCGTGTCCGCGCCGTCAATGAAGAGTCGCCCCTCGCGCGCTTCGAGGTAGCCGGGGATCGCCCAAGCGGGGGCGACCGTTGTGTCTGGCATCTGGTCTTTGCTCCGTCCGAAAAGTTCTTCTGCGATGAGTGCTGCGAAGATAATCCGTGACTTGTCGAGCGTCAAGCGGCGATTGGAAAAGGGATGATTCAAGAAGAGAGGATGCGGACAGCGGCGGGCGAGATTGATTGGGCGCGTGTGCGTGCCGAGTTCTCCGTGACGGAGAGCTACGCCTATCTGAACAGCGCGGGCGCGGGGCCCGTCTCGCGCCGCGTGGCCGACGCAGCCGGGGAGTTCTATCGCGAGACGATGGAGTCGGGCGACCGTCGGTGGGAGGTCTGGCTCGCGCGGCGCGAGAGGATGCGCGCGGACGTGGCGCGGCTGATTAACGCCGAGCCTGACGAGATAGCATTCACGACGAATACCTCTTCAGGTATGAACCTCATCGTGGATACGCTCGAAGGAGTCGGCCGCGTCGTCTCGTGCGAACTTGAGTTCCCGGTCACGACCTTGCCGTGGCTGCATCGCGGCCTGCGTGTGCGATTCGTCAAAGCACCGGGCGGCGTGGTGCGCACGGAAGATGTGCTTGCGGCAGCGGCGGGCGACGAACGCTCCGTCATCTGTCTCAGCCACGTGCAATATTCAAACGGCTTGCGCACACCCATCGAAGAGATCGGCGCGAACAAGGGCCGTCACCTCTTCGTCGTCAACGCGAGCCAGTCAGCGGGCGTCTTTCCCATTGACGTAAAGCGCATGGGGATTGACGCGCTGTGCGCCACGGGTCACAAGTGGATGCTGGCAGGTTACGGCTCGGGCTTCGTCTATCTCTCTCGCGGCCTGCTCGACGCAACGAGGCCGCGCGCCGTCAGTTGGATGAGCGTCGAAGACCCTTTCGCGATGCACAACGACTCGTACCGCCTGCGCACGGACGCGGCCGCGCGCTCCGAGACCGGCTGTCCACACTTCGCGGGCATCTTCGCGCTCGGCGAGTCAACGCGTCGCCTGCTCGAACTCGGCGCGGAGCGTGTAGAGCGGCGCGCGCTCGCGCTCAATCGCCAACTGACCGAGAGCCTCTCCGTCGCGGGCTGGCAAGTTCTCTCGCCGCTCGGCGATGAAGCATGGCGCTCGGCCGAGACGCTCGTTAGCGTAGAAGACCCGCGCCTCGCCGTCCGACATCTCTCGCGCCAACGCGTCGCCGTCACCATCAAGCCCGAGGGCTTCCGCGCGGCCACGCACTTCTTCAACGACGAGTCGGACATCGCACGCCTCGTCAACGCTCTCAACGAACTGCGCGATAAGGGAGGGATGAAGGATGAGGCATCAGGGATGAAGTGAAGACTGTTTAGCATTCACTTCATCCTTCATTCTTCATCCCTGCAACGAGGAGGAGCATGACAAAGACGCGACCGCTTTTCATCCCCGTCATTCTCGGCACCGTCAGGCAGGGTCGCATGAGCGAGCACGTCGCGCGCTTCGTCTTCGGAGAGGTGACGAAGCGTGAAGGCGTCGAGAGCGAGTTGATAGACATACGCGACCTCGACATCACTGGCGAGGACGAGGGAGGCGGCGCGAAGGACGCGAAATTCTCCGAACTGGTTGCGCGCGCCGACGCGCTCATACTTGTCGTGCCCGAATACAATCACGGCTATCCGGGGTTGCTCAAGCACGCGCTCGACACGAACCTGAAGGAGTACGTGCATAAGGCCGTCGGCGTCTGCGGTGTCTCGGCAGGCCCCTTCGGAGGGTCGCGCGTTATCGAGAATCTTCTGCCGGTGCTGCGCGAGCTTGGGCTCGTCACGATCTTCTGGGACGGCAACTTCTCCTCGGTGCGGAAAGCCTTCGACGCCGATGGCAACCTGCTCGAAGCGGCCTACGTCCACCGGCTCGAAAAATTTTTCAACGAGCTGATCTGGATGGCGAAAGTCCTCCGCTACGGGCGCGAGAGCGTGAGCGTAGACAATTAGAGAAGGCGTCGGCCCTGCCTTTGACGCTTTCACGAAGAGGGAGAATTGAGCATGAGCGAGAGAGCCGGAATGGTCTGTCCCGACTGCGGCGCTGAGATGAACCAACACGCCGAGAAGGTCGCTTACACGGCCGTGCCTTCGGATGCCGCGGCCTTCGACCCCGAGCTTGGCGGCGTCGTCGAAGAGTTTCACACCTGCCCCGAATGCGGCCGCACGCTCTCACGCCGCGCCGAGTGAGAGACGTTTGACAGTCCTTGACGATTGAGTATCTTTCCAAAAATCGTTGTTTCTGGTAGCTGGATGTCAGAGTAACGGCTTTGCAAACCGGAGATAAAGGAAATTTGAGCGAGGCCAGAATACTGGCGGCTTTTGTCACCGCCGGATACCTTGTGTCGGCGCCCTTCGGGGCAGGGCACAAGTATGATTTCGTAGTAGACGACTCGACGCGCTTATTACGCGTACAATGCAAGACGGGTCAAGGTAAAAAATGGCGTTCTTCTTTTCAATGCTTATCGTCAGTCTGGGAACGGGTCGGTTAAGATGAGTTATCGAGGGTTGGCAGACCTGTTTGCGGTTCTCAATCCTGCGGACGATAAGGTATACTTGTTCGGGTTGAAGAGGTCGGTGTAACGGATGTTTCGCTGCGGCTCACGCCGACCTTGAACAAACAGGAGCAGCGAGTAAGGTGGTCGGAGATTTACCTCCTTCGACCGTTGATTTTAAGCGGGAGTGGCGCAATGGTAGCGCATTAGCTTCCCAAGCTAAGGGTTGCGGGTTCGAGTCCCGTCTCCCGCTTTTTCTTCTCTTTCAAGTTGATGCATGTGCGGTGAAATTTATATTGAGAATGGAAGACAAAAGAGAAGTGCTGAAGAAAGTTTTTGTGGGCGTTTGCGCATTCGCGCTGGCTGCACTGGCGGTTGCGTGCGGAGAGAATGCCAATACGACGACGAACGCGAATCTCGTCAACTCGAACTCCGATGCGGTGGTCGCGGTGAACGCCAACGTTGGCTCATCAAACATGACGGCCGAGACGCGCACGGGGCCCGACAACTCGGAGATAAGGACGGAGACGGCCGGTGGTGTCACGACCGAGACGCGCACGTTCAAAGACCCGGACAGTCGCGTCGAGCGTGTCGTCGTCACAACGCGCGACGGCAAGCGCACGGCGCGCGTCTACTACCGGGACAAGACGGCGCGCGAACTGCCTGACAATGAAGTGGAGCGTGCGTTGAGCGCAACGGGCGACGCCATCGTCAGCGCGGGCGGCAAGGTCGTTGACGTGTCGAAGGACGTGGGCAGCGCGGTCGCCGACAAGACAAAGGAAGCGGGCGGCGCGACCGTCAACGGCGCGAAGAAGGCCGGCTCGGAAGTGGGCGACAAGGCGGAAGATGTCGGCGGCGCGACAGTGAACGGTGCGAAGAAGGCCGGTAAGGCTACGGCCAACGGCGTGAAGAAAGTTGGCGGCGCTATCAAGAACGCCGTCACCCCGTAAGGCAACGCAACGGATTTGATGAAGAGGGCAGTCGTTAGATTAACGGCTGCCCTCTTTCTCATCAGGTCGAAGGCGACGACGGCCGCAGCCCGTCTGTATCAGAGCGCGGCCGGGGGCGTGCGGTGTTATACTCGCGGCCGCACGCGTCCGGCATCCGACGGAGTTCCGGGGCGCGGCGCACGAATCAAAAGTTGGAGGAATAAGGCCGTGGCCGAGTCGAAGAGCTGGACAGTTATCTGCCCCTGCTGCGAAGCGGCAATCATCGTTGACGCGCAGACGGGCGCGATCATCTCGCACGAAGAGAAGATGAAGCCGCTCGCATCTTTTGAAGAGATGGCGAAGGAGATGGAGAGCCGGAAGAAGCTGCGCGAGCAGGTCTTCTCGCAAGAGTTGGGTTCGATGAAAGACCGCGAGCGTCTGCTTGAAGAGAAGTTCCGCGAGGCGATGAAGCGCGCCGAGAAGGACAAGGACACGCCCTACCGCAACCCACTCGACTACGACTGACGCCCAGCGCGGATACTAGCTAACGAATACCCGCTAATGAGGTCAGGCGGGCCGCGAGAGTTTCAACTTAACTCTCGCGGCCCGCCTATTATTTCGCCCCACGGGTCGCCGTGTGTTGCGGCGCGGTTAGGCCCCGTAGCCTTCTCGGCGGGCCTCCAGCGCAGCACGGGCTTGCGCGCGGCGGCGGCCTCGTCGAGTCGGCCGATGCGCGTGGTGTGCGGCGCGTTAAGAACCGTGTCGGCGTCCTCGACCGCTTCCCGCGCAATCTCTTTCATCGCGTCTATGAACTGCTGAAGCTCGGCGCGTCCGACCGACTCGGTCGGCTCGATGAGCATCGCACCCTGTACGATGAGGGGGAAGTAGATCGTCATCGGGTGGAAGCCATAATCAATCAGACGCTTCGCGATGTCGAGCGTGTGAACGCCCTTACGCGTCTGCCGCTTGTCGGTGAAGAGAACCTCGTGCATCGGCGGCGAGTCGAAGGGCTTATCAAAAGTATCGGCAAGTCCATGAGAGATGAAGCGCGCGTTGAGCACGGCCGCTTCGGTCGCCTCTCTCAGCCCCGTGTTGCCGTGCGTCAGGATGTATGCAAGCGCGCGCAGGTGCATGCCGAAGTTGCCGTAGAAGGCTTTGACGCGGCCGATACTTTGCGGGCGCGCATAGTCGAGCGCGAAACGCGGGTTGTCATTCTCGCCACGGTTGATGACAACGCGCGGAACCGGCAGGAACGGCTCAAGCTCGGCGGTGCAGCAGCATGGGCCGGAGCCGGGGCCGCCTCCACCGTGCGGTGTCGAGAAGGTCTTGTGGAGGTTCAAGTGGATGACATCCACGCCCATGTCGCCGGGGCGCGCGACGCCGACGAGCGCGTTCATGTTCGCGCCGTCCATGTAGACGAGCCCGCCCGCTTCGTGTATGTGGCGACAAATCTCTTTGATGTTGCGCTCGAAGATGCCGCACGTGTTCGGGTTCGTCAACATCAAGCCCGCCACGTCGCCCGACGCGCAAAGCTCGCGCAGGTGTTCGAGGTCGGTTAAGCCTTCGGGCGTCGAGCGAATGGTCTTGACACTGAAGCCCGACAGGTGAGCCGACGCCGGATTGGTTCCATGCGCCGAGTCAGGAATGAGCATCACGTTGCGTCGGGCTGCGCCTCCCTCGGCCTGACCGTCGCGCGCGTCGAGGAACGAGCGAATCATCATCACGCCGGTCATCTCGCCGTGCGCGCCCGCGGCGGGCTGGAGGCTTATGCCGGGTAGCCCTGTTATCTCCGCGAGGTGCTGCTGAAGCTCGTACATCACTTCGAGCGCGCCCTGCGCGTCCTCTTCCGGCGCGAGCGGGTGGAGACTTGCGAAGCCCTGTATGCGCGCGACCCGTTCGTTGAGCCGCGAGTTGTACTTCATCGTGCAGGAGCCGAGCGGGTAGAGGCCGAGGTCAATGTTGTAGTTCCACGTCGAGATGCGCGTGAAGTGACGCACCACGTCGGGCTCGGACAACTCGGGCACGCCTTCGAGGTCGTCGCGACGAAGT
>JAVXWN010000219.1:0-10118 GCA_032230645.1 Acidobacteriota bacterium
CTCGTCGACGAGCACAACATAACGCCAAGACTCGTCACGGTGCTTGTCGGCGAAGACGCGGCGTCGGCCGTCTACGTGCGCAACAAGATTCGCACGTGCGAAGAGTTGGGGATAATTTCCGAGCACCGACACCTCACGGCGGATACGTCCACATCTCAACTGCTCGAACTGGTCGCATCGTTCAACCGGCGCGACGATGTGGACGGACTGCTCGTACAACTCCCGCTTCCCGCAGGCGTGGACGAGTCGGCCGTCATCGAAGCGATTGATCCTGACAAGGACGTGGATGGGTTTCATCCCATCAACGTCGGGCGCATGATGCAGCGGCGTCCGGCGCTTCTGCCCTGCACGCCGTCAGGTGTCGTCGAACTGCTCGTGCGTGAGGGAGTCGAGATCGCGGGCAGTCGCGTCTGCGTCGTTGGCCGGAGCAACATCGTCGGCCGCCCCGTCGCGGAACTGCTCTTGCAACGCGACGCCACCGTGACCGTCTGCCACTCGCGCACGCGCGACCTCGCGCGCGTGACGAGTGAGGCGGACATTCTCATCGTTGCCATCGGGCGCGCGGGCTTTGTACGCGGCGAGCACGTGAAGCAGGGCGCGACCGTCATTGATGTCGGGATGAATCGCGTGACCGACGCGGAAGAAGTCTCGCGCCTGTTCGGCGACGATGCGCCGCGCCGCCTGAAGACCTTGAGCGAGCGCGGCTACACGCTCGTCGGCGACGTACACCCGGCGGAGGTCGAGAGGGTCGCGGGCCGCCTGACGCCTGTTCCCGGCGGCGTCGGTCTGCTCACCGTGGCGATGCTCATGAAGAATACCGTCGTGGCCGCGCGGCGTCGGCGCGGGTTGTAAGACTTTTGCTTTTCACTTTGTCTTCCGATGTTGCGTGCTGGCCTGACTGGTTCCATCGCGGTGGGGAAGTCTTTCGTGTCGGGCGTGCTGGCCGAGTCGGGCTGTCACGTCCTTGACGCGGACGAGGTGGCGCGTCGAGTGGTTGAGCCGGGCGCGGAAGGTTTACGCGCTATCGTCTTTGAGTTCGGCGAGTCGGTCTTGCGGCCCGACGGAACGCTTGACCGTGCGCGGCTTGGAAGCATCGTCTTCAATGAGGAAGCGAAGCGTCGTCTTCTAAACTCGATACTGCACCCGCTCATCATCGCCGAGCAGGACGCGTGGCTGCGACGTAAAGAAGCGGAAGACCCGCGCGGCGTCGCCGTCGTGGACGCGGCGTTGATGATCGAGTCGGGCGGGCACGAACGTTTCGACCGCCTTGTCGTCGTCCATTGTCGCCCCGAGCTTCAGCTCGAACGCTTGATGCGGCGCAACAACCTCTCGCGCGAAGAGGCCGAAGCGCGTATCGCCGCGCAGATGCCGCAGGCCGAGAAGCTGCGCCACGCGGACTTTCGCATTGATACTTCGGGTAGCTTCGAGGATACGCGCAGGGAGACGGAAGAAGTCTATGCGTCGCTGCGTTGGCTTGCCGAAGCGGCGGGTTGAGTAGTTGATGAAAGCAAGGCGGAAGAAAATCTTCAGACGAGATGGCGCGCGAAAATCTCGCCGCGTGCGAGGCGGAGGTGCGCGGCTGTGGCTGTCGCTCGCTGTCTCGGGCTCGCTCCTGTTCGGCGGTTGCTTCAGGGAAGAGAAGGGCGAGCGTTTCTACGGCAAGGTGGCCGTGCCCGCGTCGCAAGAGTTTCGCTGGAGCGATGGCGGGCTGCCGAAGGTCTTCGACCCTGCGCGCGCCGCCGCGCCGCCCGACACGGATGCCGTGCGCGCTCTCTATGAAGGGCTGACGGATTACGAGCCGGGGACGCTCCGACCCATCCCCGCAGCCGCGAGCCGCTGGGAGTCCGCAGACGATGGAAGGCGCTGGACGTTTCACCTGCGCGAGGGCGCGCGCTGGACGAACGGCGACCCCGTAACGGCCGAAGACTTCGTGCGCTCATGGCAACGCACGCTGCGGCTCGGCGAGCAGGCCCCGCACGCAGTCCTCCTCTCAAACATCGAGGGCGCGCAGACGCCATCCGCCGACACCACGACGATTACCGACGACGCGGCGGCGCAGGGCGGCGCTACGAATGCGGCGGCGGGTCAGGCGAACAATACGCAAGGGCAGGCGAAGGGTTCGAGGAGACTACAAGCGACGACGCCGCTCGGGGTCGTCGCCGTTGACGCTCGCACACTTCGCGTAACGCTTCTGCGTCCGGATAAGAACTTCCCCGCGCTCGTCGCGCATCCGGTCTTTCGTCCCATTCATGAGTTGAGCGCGGAGTCCGACCTCGAAGAGTTACGTGAGGAGCAGAAGCATGAGGGGAGCGGGCGCGACCTCGGGATAATCACGAACGGCGCGTTCAGCCTCGCGCGGCTTGAAGGCAACAGCGTCGAGCTTGAGCGCGCTGTGAGTTACTGGGACGCGGCGTCGGTCGGGCTTGAACGCGTGCGCTTCGTTGATGGCGACACGGAGGCGGCGCTCGCATCGTACCGCGCGGGCGACGTGGACGTGGTCTCGAACGCGGCGGTCGAGCCGCTGGCCGTCAAGCTGCTCACGCCCTATGAAGACTTTCGCCGCGAGACATTCGCCGCGCTCAACTACTATCGCTTCAACACCGCGCGCCCGCCGTTCGATGACCTGCGCGTGCGACAGGCGCTCGCGCTCGCCTTAGATACCGAGCGGCTGAGCGCAGACACGCTCGGCGGCGCGACCGAGCCGACCCACGGATTCCTTCCAACTCCCGAGGCGAGCGACGCCGTTAAAGATGAGAATGTGAAGGTGGGGGCCGAAGATGCTTCGACACCTGCGGAAGAGAGCAGACGTGACGCGGGCGACGAGGCCGTGCGACTCGTGCGCGACGTGGGGCGTGCGCGGAGGCTTTTGGATGAGGCGGGCTATCCCGGCGGCGTGAACTTCCCGCGCATACGTCTGCTCGTCAATCGCAACGAACAGCAGCGCATAGTCGCGCAGGCCGTCGCGCGTATGTGGCGCGAGGCGCTCGGTGTCGAGACCGAGGTGCTTGTGCGCCCATGGGAAGAGTACGAAGCGATGCTGCGCGCGGGCGACTACGATGTGGCACGACGCAGCCTCGTCATGCAGACGACCGACGAAGAGACGAACATGCTCGAACTCTTCGGCGATGCTGCGGCAGAGTCGGCGGGAGTCGCGACGGCGGAAGCATCGCCGCAGGCGGCTGCCCCCGCTACGCCTTCGGCGAAATCGGTCGCGGGCGCGGAGTCGCCCCGCGCCTCTAACGAGGCGGCCATACTCACAGAGGCGCAGGCGCTCAAGGAGCTACCCGCCATCCCGCTTCACTTCGCCTCTTCATACGCGCTCGTCAAGCCTTACGTGGATGGATTCGAGTCCAATCTTTTGGACGCGCCCTCGCTCAAGCACGTCCGCATCAACACGCAGTGGCGCGCGCCCGAGCCGGAGTCGTCCGCACAAATCTCGCAAAGAGCCGCGCGGCGTTTCTGAAATCCGCGTGCAACTGTTCGTGCGTTGCGGGGCATCGTTTAAATCGAATCACGCGACTTGCTTGATTGACCGAGCGCGTGCGTGATAATTTCAGGGCCGACAAAGTTCGCTGTACAATCAATCGCCGAGCCCCGAACCCCGGACTGAAGAAGAAACGTTTTTAAGCAGTGTGCTGCTCATCGAGTCACGGCGAAGACTCGGGACGGTCGCCCTTTACGGACTGCACAGGCGGAGAGGGCGAGAGCGGGCAAGTCATCGTTAGCTTCGGCTTAAGCAGGAGTCGTCACAGCCATGGCAGAAGCAAAGACCGCACGCCTTGTAACTTTCGTTCTCGCCGCCGCGCTCCTCGCCGCGAGCTGCGCCCCGCGTGACAGGCACAACGAGTTCTTCGGAAAGGTAGAGCCGCCGCCGGGTCAGGTCTTGCGCTACATCACGGGCTCCGAGCCCGAGTCGCTCGACCCGCAGATGAGTTCGGGCCAGCCCGAGGCGCGGCTCGACATCGCGCTCTACGAGGGACTGGTCGAGTATCACCCGAAGACGATGGAGGCCATCCCGGGCATCGCCGAACGCTGGACGATTGACCAAGACGCAAGCGAGTTCGTCTTCTTCCTGCGCAAGAACGCAAAGTTCTCGAACGGCGACCCGATCACCGCGCGCGACTTTGTCTACACGCTCCGGCGCGGCTTGCGTCCCGAACTTGCCTCGCGCATCGCGTATCTGGCTTGGGACATCAAGTACGCCGAGGCTTTCAATACGGGCGGCGCTTTTGTCCGCGACCCGAAGACGGGCCGCTTTCTGCTCGCCTCCGAAGTGCCGCCGCACGCCGAGGAAGGCGCGACGGCAGAAGTCGTGCCCGCCAGCAGCAGCACCGCGCCCGCCGCTCCGCCCGACGAGGAGACGCTCTTCAAAAAGGAGCTTTCGATGAAGGGCGAGGACGCCGCGCCCGACACCGAGTTCCACAAGCGCATCCACGCGCCCGAGCGACTCGTCGTCCCGGAGGATGAGAAGGACAGGGAGAAGGCGCTCAAGGCCGATCCGAAGCTCGCGGCGCTCGTCGCGGGCAAGGAGTTCGTCCCCGTCACGGCTGAGGACATCGGCGTCGAGGCTGTTGACGACTACACGCTACGAATCACGCTACGCCAGCCCGCGCCCTACTTCCTCGGGCTCGTCCCGCACCAGTTCTTCCGCGCCGTCTCCGAGAAGGCAATCGAGCAGTGGGGCGTCAACTGGACAAAGCCCGAGCACATCATCACCAGCGGCTCCTTCATGCTCTCCGAGCACAAGCCCTACAACCAGATCGTCGTCGTCAAGAACCCGTACTACTGGGATGCCGCCAGCGTCCGGCTCGATAAAATCTACTTCTACCCGCTCGAAGACAACACGACGATGATGAATCTCTACAAGGCGGGCGAGGTTGACGCGACTTTCAACCACACCGTCCCCGCCTCTTGGCTCAAGAGCGGCGTCCGCTACGTGAAGGACTACATGGACGCGCCCGAGAACGCTTCGGCCTACTGGCAACTCAACACCACGAAGCCGCCGATGAACGACAAGCGCGTGCGCAAGGCGCTCAGCATCTCGATTGATAGAATCGCGCTGGCCGACTATCGCGTGGTCTCCAAGCCGAACAGCGCGTTCGTCCCGCAGGGCATACTGCACGGCTATCCGAGCCCACAGGGGTTCGGCCTCGATGTCGAAGAGGCAAAGCGTCTACTCGCCGAGGCCGGTTACAAGGACGCCGCGGGCAAGTACGACCCGACGAAGTTTCCCGCCGAACTGGTCGAGATCACCTACAACACCAACGAGTCGAACAAGCAGATTGCCGAGTTCGTTCAGGCGCAGTGGAAACAGAATCTCGGCATCACGATCTCTCTGCGAAACGTCGAGTGGAAGACCTATCTCAACATGCGCTCGAAGCTCGAATACAAAGGTATCGCGGGCGGGGCCGGTTGGGTCGGCGACTACATGGACCCGTACACGTACCTCGGGCTCTTTGCGACGGCGGGCGGCGACAACGGCACGGGCTGGTACGACCCGAAATACGTTCAGATGCTCACGGCGGCGAACCGCGAGCCCGAACAGTCGAAGCGTTACGCGATGCTCTCGAAGGCCGAGGAGTATCTGCTCGACGCCGCGCCTGTCATCCCGCTCTTGAAGCCCGCGACGAGTTGGATGAAGAAGCCTTACGTGAAGGGGCTCTACCCGAATCCGGGGACGCTGCACGCTTGGAAGTTCGTCTACATCGAGCATGACCCGGCGAAGTGGGATCAGGGCATGCCCGACATGACGACCGATGACTTGGCCGCACGGTAAGGAGTAGTCGAGAGATGTTTCGTTTCATCGTCCGACGCCTGATTGTAACGATACCGATGGTGCTCATCGTCATCTCGCTGACGTGGGCGCTCATCCGGCTCGCGCCCGGCAACTTTTACGCCAGCGACAAGAAGCTTCCGGCCGCCATCGAGAAGAACATCCGCGCCAAGTACGGGCTCGATAAGCCGTGGTACGTGCAGTACGGCCGCATGATGGGCAACATCCTGCAACTGGATTTCGGCAACTCGCTCAAGTACGAGAACGAGACCGTCAACGACATCCTCAAGCGCACCGTTCCCGTCTCGGCCGCGCTCGGCACGTGCGCGTACCTGCTGGCGCTCGTCGTCGGCATCTGCTTCGGCACGCTCGCGGCACTCAAGCAGAACTCGAAGCTCGACTACGCCTCGATGGGAGTGGCGATGCTCGGCATCAGTCTTCCGAACTTCGTCCTCGGGCCCATCCTCGTCCTCGTCTTCTCGCTCTCGCTCTACTGGCTGCCGCCCGCGCGATGGGGCGGCTTCCCGAGTTGGAATCTTCTGCTCCCGGTGCTCACGCTCTCGGCTGTCTACATGGCATACATCGCGCGTTTGACGCGCGCCGGGATGCTCGAAGTGCTGCGCTCTGACTACATTCGCACGGCGCGCGCCAAGGGGCTGACCGAACGTCAGGTCGTGATGCGCCACGCCTTACGCGGCGGGCTCTTGCCCGTCGTCTCGTTCACGGGCCCGGCGCTCGCGATTCTGATAACGGGGACTGTCGTGGTCGAGCGCATCTACGCCATGCCGGGGCTCGGCAACTACTTCATCAACGCGAACCTGAATCGCGACGAACCGCTCATCCTCGGCATCGTCGCCTTCACGTCAATCATGGTGCTGATCTTCAACCTCTTGGTTGATGTCGCCTACGGTTTCATAGACCCGCGGATACGTTACTGAAGAAATGAGCGACGAGAGAACACCGAAAGTGCCGACCGAGGAAGGGCGCTCGCAAGACCGCTGGAGCATGGGCGAGCCCGCGCTCACGACGCGCGGGACTCCGCACGCGCCTCCGGTGAGACAGCGCAGCGGCGACGAGATTCACACCTTCCCCGAAACGGCGGTGGGCGAAGGCGACGTGCGCACCACGGCGGGCGACTCGTCCGTGGTGGTCGTCGGCGGCACGTCGCTTTGGAAAGACGCTTGGCGTCGGTTGCTGAAGAATCGTCTGGCTGTGTTCGGCATGGTCGTCGTCGGCTGCATCATCGTCGCGGTCATCTTCGGCCCGCCCATCATCAAGGCGCTGACGGGATTCCAATATGACACCATCCCGGCTGAGTCCAAGCTCGTCCAATCGTTCCCGCCCTTCACCGGGCCGGGCGGACAGTTCGCGGGCGCGCACCCGATGGGTACGGACAGCGCGGGGCGCGACATGCTGGCGCGCGTGCTACAGGGTGGGCGCATCTCTCTGATGGTCGGTATCATCTCGACCTTCGTCTCGCTCCTCATAGGCATCACGTGGGGCGCGACCGCCGGATACCTGGGCGGCAAGGTTGACGATTTGATGATGAGGGTGGTGGACGTTCTCTACGCCATCCCGTACATGATGATCGTCATCGTGCTGCTGGCCTTCTTCGGCGGGCAGTCGCCGCTGCAACAGATATTCCTTCTCTTCGCGGCGCTCGGTGCGGTCTCGTGGCTGACGATGGCGCGCATCGTGCGCGGGCAGGTCATCTCGCTCAAGAATCAGGAGTTCGTACTCGCCGCGCGCGCCACCGGAGTTTCGACGCCAAAGATAATCTTCCGCCACCTCGTGCCCAACGCCTTGGGCCCGGTCATCGTCTACGCGACGCTGACTATTCCCTCGGTCATGTTGCAGGAGGCTTTTCTCTCCTTCCTCGGCCTCGGCGTGCAAGCGCCCTACGCCTCTTGGGGAAGTCTGGCGCAGGAGGGCATCCAGAACATCGCGGTCTTCCCGTGGCAGCTTATCTTCCCCGGCGTGACGATGGCGCTGACGCTCTTCTCTTTGAACTTCCTCGGCGACGGCCTGCGCGACGCGCTCGACCCGCAGATGAGGAAATTTTAAAAGCGGTAAATGGTGAATGGTAAATAGTGAATGGTGGAATCCTTAACGCGGCTTCGGATGAAACGTTCAAGGTGTCTAACACTCAATCACCATTCACCATTTACTAAAAAGATATGAGTAGTCACAACGGCAATCTTCTCTCGGTCAGAGACCTGCGAACGTACTTCGAGACGGAGGACGGGACGGTGCGCGCCGTGGACGGCATCAGCTTCGATTTGAAGCGCGGCGAAACGCTCGGCATCGTGGGTGAGTCCGGGTCGGGGAAGTCGGTCACGAACCTCTCGGTGCTCAGGCTTATCCAGAGCCCGCCCGGAAGAATCGTGTCGGGCGAAGTTCTCTTCCACGGCGAAGACATCTTGAGCCTGCCCCCGGACGAGGTGCGCAAGATTCGGGGTAAGCGCATCAGCATGATCTTTCAAGACCCGATGACCTCGCTCAACCCCTTCATGCGCATCTCGAAGCAGTTGATGGAGATTACGCAGCTACACCTCGGCCATTCCCGAGAGCAGGCATACGAGCACGCCGTCAAGATGCTTGAGACCGTCGGCATCCCCGATGCGCGCTCGCGTGTTGACAGTTATCCGCACGAATTCTCGGGCGGCATGCGCCAGCGCGTGATGATTGCAATGGCGCTCGCCTGCGAGCCCGAACTGCTCATCGCCGACGAGCCGACGACCGCGCTCGACGTGACTATACAGGCGCAGATTCTCGAACTCATCAAGCAGTTGAAGGAGAAGACGGGCACAAGCGTCATCCTCATCACGCACGACCTCGGCGTGGTTGCCGGAATGACCGACGACATCATCGTCATGTATGCCGGAAAGGTCTTCGAGCAGGCTCCGACCACCGAACTGTTCGCCGCACCCGGCAACCCTTATACAAAGGGGCTCTTGAAATCCGTCCCCGACCCGGCGCAGGAAGGGGAAGAGGAGTTGTACCAGATTCCGGGCCTCCCGCCCGACGTGGCGCACCTTCCGCCCGAGCAGTGCCCGTTCGCAGACCGCTGTTATCGCGTCGAAGAGATTTGCCGGCGCGAGTTCCCGCCCTTCGTTCAACTCAATGCGGAGCATTTCTCGCTCTGCCACTTCGCGCAGGAGGTCTATGCGGAATCGCTCGCCGCGCGCGAGGGCGTCAACGCGAAGGGTTGGGGCATGGATCCAAACGGAGGGGACGCGCAAAGGGGGACGAGCCGATGACGGCCGAGGGCGTGCAGGCCGGGGCGAGCGCGAGGGGTGCGCACCCTTTGATGGCAACGGGCGCGGGCGAGCCTCTGATTGCAATCCGTGAGTTGAAGGTTCACTTCGACCTCGGCGGTGGCGGCGCGTGGGACAAGTTGGTCGGCGGCTCGCCCGTGCGTCGCGTCGTCAAGGCGGTTGACGGCGTCTCTCTCGACATCTTTCCCGGCGAGACTTTGGGACTCGTCGGCGAGTCGGGCTGCGGCAAGTCAACGCTCGGCCGCGCGCTGTTGCGTCTGACCGAGCCGACGGGCGGGCAGGTGCTCTTTCGCGGCCAAGACCTCGCGCGACTCTCGAAGGGAGAGATGCGCGGCCAGCGACGCCATCTCCAGATGATCTTTCAAGACCCTTACGCTTCGCTCAACCCGCGTATGACGGTCGCGCAGATTATCGGCGAACCGCTCGACACCTTCGGCCTCGGCCGTGGCCGCGAACGTGAAGGGCGCGTGCGCGAGTTGATGGAGACCGTCGGCCTCAGCCCGCGCTTCGTCAAACGCTACCCGCACGAGTTCTCGGGCGGGCAGCGCCAGCGCATCGGCATCGCGCGTGCTCTGGCCGCAGACCCGGACTTCATCGTCGCGGACGAGCCCATCTCGGCGCTCGACGTTTCCATACAGGCGCAGATCATGAACCTGTTGGCGCGGCTCCAGCGCGAGCGCGACCTGACCTACCTCTTCATCTCACACGACCTGCGCGCTATCCGTCACGTCTCCGACCGCGTAGCCGTCATGTATCTCGGCAAGCTCGTCGAGCTGGCCGACGCGAAGGTCATCTATCGCGACCCCTTGATGCCGTATACCAAGGCGCTCATCTCGGCCGTCCCCGTGCCCGACCCCGTGGTCGAAGCCACGCGGCAGAGAATCGTCTTGCAGGGCGACGTGCCATCGCCAATCAACCCGCCGCAAGGCTGTCGCTTTCACACGCGCTGCCCTTGGGCGATTGATGCTTGCAAAGAGGTCGTCCCCCCGCTTGCAGAGATAAAGCCGAATCATTTCGCGGCCTGCCTCCGCCTCTCTCCCGACGAGCCTGACAGTGAAAAGGGTGCG
>JAVXWN010000039.1:0-7394 GCA_032230645.1 Acidobacteriota bacterium
CGCTCGCGGATGCGCCCCGAGATGAGCCCGATGCTCACAAGATTGTGGCCGCCCTCGGGGATGATAACGTCGGCGCAACGCTTCGACGGCTCGACGAACTGCGTGTGCATGGGGCGCACGGTGGCGAGGTACTGTTCGATGACAGACTCGACGGTGCGGCCGCGCTCGGCCACGTCGCGCCGCAGACGGCGTATGAAGCGTATGTCGTCGGGCGTGTCAACGTAGACGCGTATGTCCATCTCGTCGAGCAGGCGTTGCTCGGCGAAGATGAGGATGCCCTCGATGATGATGATCGGCTGCGGCTCGACGTGGAGCGTCTCCGCTTTGCGCGAATGTGTCTTGAAGTCGTAGAGCGGAATCTCGACGGCCTTGCCGCGTTTGAGCGCGCGCAGGTGCTCGACCAGCAGGTCGTTGTCAATGGCGTCCGGGTGGTCGAAGTTGACTACTTCTCTAAAGTCGAGAGGCAGCTCGTCGAGGTTTCGATAGTAAGAGTCCTGCTGAAGAAAGACGACCTCGTTCTTGCTCACCGATTCTAAAATCCGGTTCGCCACCGTCGTCTTCCCCGACCCCGTGCCCCCGCAGATGCCTATGATCATCGCTTCGCTCTGACAGTCATAAGTCAGGAGCCTGAAGTCAAAACAGCTTGGCTTTCATGCTCACTGTCTTGACTCTAGGCCTCAAACTCCAGACTGTAACTTTGGTATCACTCGCCGCAACAACTCCGCGAAGGTCTCGCGGACGCGCTCGCCGGTCTCGATGACCTCTTCGTGGTTGATGGGTTTGTCGAGGACGCCCGCGGCCATGTTGGTGATGCAGGAGAGGCCGAGCACGCGCATCGACATCTGGCGCGCGACGATGGCCTCGGGCACAGTGCTCATGCCGACGGCATCCGCGCCAAGCAGTCGCAGCATGCGTATCTCGGCGGGCGTCTCGTAAGAGGGCCCCGAGAGCGCCGCGTAGATGCCGCGTCGAAGCTCAAGCCCCATCGCGCGCGCCTCGTTGACGGCCGCCTCCTGATACTCGCGGTCGTAGACATCCGTCATGTCGGGGAAGCGCGGGCCGAAGCGCGGGTCGTTGCGACCGAGCAGGGGGTTCGTGCCCATCAGGTTCAAATGGTCGCTGATGAGGACGAGCGAGCCTTGCTCGAAGGAGTTGTTGAGTCCCCCGGCGGCGTTCGTTAACACCACGCTCTTCGCGCCGAGCAGGCCCAGAGTGCGGATGGGAAACGTCACCTCTTCGAGCGTGTAGCCTTCATAGAAGTGGAAGCGACCCTGCATCGCCGCCACCGTGACGCCGTCGATACCGCCGACGACGAGACGCCCTGCGTGCCCCTCGACCGTCGGGCGCGCGAAGCCGGGAATCTCGGAGTAAGGTATCGCCTGCGCCTCTGCAAGCTGTTCGGCGAATGCGCCGAGGCCGCTCCCGAGAACGAGCGCAACGCGCACGTCGCGCCCCGCGCGCGAGCGTATCAGGCGCGCGGCGTGCTCGGCGCGCTCGTAGAGCGTCTCGGGATTTGCTGCGCCTTCGAGGTTTGGCGTGACCGGCTTTTCCTCCGCCTTCATGGCTTTTGCTCCGGCTCTCCTTTGTCCTTCTCGTCGAAGAAGAGGATGTTGAAAACTAACACGAGCGCGCCGATGGCCGCCAGCAGGAAGAAGATGATGGCGATGGCCGGGTAGCCGAGTATGCGAAAGCTCGTCTCGACCCTCATCATCAGCGCCGCGCCGACGATGAGCGCCGCCAGCAGCAAGCCGACCGTGATGCGGTTGGCGATCTTGTGAAGGCTTGTCAGAAGGCTCCGCTCGTCTATGGCGTCAACGTCAATGTGTATGCCCTTGTTGGTGAGCGTGTCAACGAGCTGGTTGACGCGCGTGGGCAGCTTCTCGACGAACTCCTTTAGCTCTAGGATAGTGCCGTAGACGTTCCCGGCCGACAGGCTCTTCATGAGTCGCCGCTGCATGATGACATCGGCCCAGTTGCGTATGGCGAAGTTCGGGTCGAACTTGGGGTCGAGCGTGTGTACGACCTGATCGAGATTGAGGAGCGTCTTGGCGATCATCGTGAACTCGGGCGGCAGGCGGAACCCACACTCGCCCGCGATCTGCGTGATGCGCAGCACGACGCGCCCCGCGTCCAAGTTCTCAAGCTGCGCGTTCTGATTCTCAAGCACGAGGTCGGCGACCGAGCGGCGAAAGCTCTTCTCGTCGAATCCGTGCTTGGCCTCGCCCAGCTTGATGGTGACATCCGCCGTGTCGTCGCCCTTGCCCTCGCTGATGGCGAGCAGCAGTTGGATGAGGTTCTCCTGAAAGCGCGGCGTGATGCGCGCGACCATGCCGAGGTCAATGAGCGCGATGCTGCCGTCGTCGGTGAGAAAGACGTTGCCGGGATGCGGGTCGGCATGAAAGAAACCGTCAATCAAAATCTGCTGAAGGTAAGCCTGAAAGAGATGCTCGGCAAGTTTATAGCCGTCAATGTCTATCTTCCCGAGCGGCGAGAGCGAGGTGATCTTCTTCCCGCTGATGTAGTCCATCGTCAGCACGCGCGAGGTGGTGAAGTCTTCGACGGGCTGAGGAACGACGATGCGGTCGAAGTCGCGCAGGTTCGAGGCGAAGACGATGAGGTTGCGCGCCTCAAGCCGGTAGTCAAGCTCGCGCAGCAGGTTCTTGCGAAACTCTTCGAGGAACGGCGTGAACTCGTACTTGCGCCCCGCCTCGGTGTGCGAGTCGAGGAACGAAGCGATGTCGCCGAGCACGTCCATGTCCTTCGACATCTCGTCGCGGATGCCGGGTCGCTGCACCTTGACGACGACCTCGCGCCCATCCCTGAGCGCAGCGCGATGCACCTGCCCGAGCGAGGCCGCCGCGATGGGCTCGGAGTCGAAACGCGAGAACGCTTTCGAGATGCGCGCGCCCAACTCGACGTTGACGATCTGCTCGACCTCGGTGAAAGGGAAGGGCTCGACCTTGTCTTGAAGCCGCGTGAGCGCGTCTATGTATGGCTGTGGCAGGAGGTCTGCGCGTGTCGAGAGAAGTTGGGCGAGCTTGATGAAGGTCGGCCCCATCTTTTCGACATCGGCCGCCAGTTCCTCCATCTTCGCGGGCGAGACCTGCACGTCCTGCGTGCCCTCGATGGCCTCGTCGAGCCCCGCGCTCTTGACGAGGTCGGCGCGTCCATACCTCATCAACAGCAGCGCCATGTCCTTGTAACGCTTCAGGTGTTCGGGCTTGAGCGAAATAGCCATAAGAGTAGACAGTAGTCAATAGTCAGTCGAGAAGACTCGCACGATTGATGAATTGCTGCGTAAGACCAATTTACTACTGTCTACCGGTTACTGGCTACTGACTACTGCCCTTCTCATCTTTCCTTCTGGTAGGGGATGCCGAGGGCGCGCGGGGCGCGCGACTGGCCGATGAAGCCCGCGAGGACGACGATGGTGAGCACGTAAGGGATGATCTGGACGAACTGCGTCGGAATCTCTTCGCCGCCGAAGTGTACGCCCTGAAGCTGGATGGCAATCGCTTCGGTGAAGCCGAAGAGCAGGCAAGCGAGCATCGTCTGTACGGGACGCCACTTGCCAAAGATGAGCGCGGCCAGCGCGATGAAGCCGCGCCCCGCGCTCATGTTGCGCGTGAAGAGCGAAGACTGGCCGATGGAGAGATACGCGCCGCCGATCCCGGCGAGCGCGCCCGACAAAAGCACCGCCGAGTAGCGCATCGCCCGGACGCTGATGCCCGCCGCATCGGCCGCCTCGGGGTTCTCGCCCACCGCGCGCAGGCGCAGCCCGAACGGCGTCTTGAAGAGGACATAGAAGGAGATCGGAACCAGCGCGAAAGCAAGCCAGATAACCGCTGGCTGGCCGAGCAGCGGGCGCAGGGGCGTGTGGCTGATGACAAAGACGATGAAGGGGACAAGCGCGACCGTGACGGCGACCTGCAACGCCTTCGGGGATTTAGCCAGCGGCGTGTAGCGCATAAACGACCACACGAAGATGAACAAAGAGATACCTGTGATGATGAGAGACGGCGGCATCAAGTGCTCTTTCGGTATCTGTGGCGTCGAGCCCGACGAGAGAAAGAACGCGCCGCTCAAAAGCGCGGGCACGCCCGTCAGAAGGATGTTGATCGCTGTCCCTGAGACGACCTGATCGGCCTTGTAGCGTATGCACGCGACGGCGTGGATGCCCGCAATCGCTGCGCCCGCGACTATCGCCGAGAGCAGCCCGACCCAAGGGCTGCCCGCGTACCAAGTCATCGAAGCGGCGGTGAACGCGCCCGCCAACATCAAGCCTTCGAGCGCGATGTTGATGACGCCCGAACGCTCCGAGAACATTCCGCCGAGCGCCGCGAGCAGAAGCGGCGTCGCGAGTCGTATGGCCGAAAACAACAGGCCGAGGTTGAAGATTTCACTCATCGTTCAGTCTGTGGAAGAAGAATTAAACCTTCGAGCGCTTGAGCAGTCCGAACCTGCTGAACGGGCCGCGGAAGAGGGCTTCGGCGGCGACGAAGAGGATGACGATTGCCTGCAAGACCTCAACGAGGTCTTTCGTGACGTGCTGCGAGAAGGCGTCTACGAAGATGCCGCCGCGTATGAGCATGCCGAAGAGGAGCGCCGCGAAAAACACCCCGACCGGGTGGTTGCGCCCGAGCAGCGCCACCGCTATCCCCGTGAACCCGTACCCGGCAGAGAACCCGTCGTAATAGCGATAGCGATAGCCGAGCACCTCGCTGATGCCGACCATCCCTGCGAGCGCGCCCGACACGGCCATTGCCAGCACGATCTGCTTGCGCACGTTGATGCCGCCGTATTCAGCCGCCGAAGGGTTCGCGCCCGTCGCGCGTATCTCGTAGCCCCACTTCGTCCGCCAGAGAAAGATGTAGACGAGCGCGCACGCGAGTATCGCAAGCAGGAACGCGACGTTGATGGGAAGCCGCTGTGGCAGCCCCGGCACAAAGTCGCCGAGGCGCGGGATGTGTGCGGCCGCGCCGATGGGCACGCTCTGCATGATGGGGTCGCCCGGAGCCTTGTAGTAATACTGCGTGAAGTAGCTGACGAGTGCGACCGCGATGAAGTTCATCATGATGGTCGTGATGACCTCGTGCGCGCCGTAGCGCGCCTTGAGCCAGCCCGGTATCGCGCCCCACCCCGCGCCGACCGCTACGGCCGTCAGCACCGCCAGCGGCACGAGCACCACCGCGGGCAGACTCATCCACCCGTAGCTTACCGGCTTGCCCGCGAAGTCCTCGATGACCGTCCCGCCCAACTTGATCGAGACCCACGCGGTCGCGAACGCCGCCGCGTACAACTGTCCCTCCGCGCCGATGTTCAGAAGCCCGCAGCGGAACGCTACCGCCACGGCGAGTCCCGTGAAGATGAGCGGCGTCGCGTAGAAGAGCGTGTACCCGATGCCGTCCGGCCACGTCAGCGCGCTTCCCAAAAGCAGCCCATAGACCTCGAACGGGTTGTCACCGATAATCCACACGATGACGCCGCCCACGACGAACGCCATCAGCACGGCGATGACGGGGAAAAGAAGTTCACGGAGAAGTTTCATATGTTAAGTGATGAATGATGAGTGATGAATGATAGAGATGACTGCGCAGTCATCTCTATCATTCATCACTCATCATTCCGCCTTTCCCTTCTCACCCCCGGTCATCAGGAGGCCGATCTCTTCCTGCGTGGCACGCTTCGGGTCAACTTCACCGACGATGCGTCCGTGGTAGATGACGAGCAGGCGGTCGGCGAGCGAGGTCACTTCTTCCAACTCGGCCGAGACGAGCAGGATGGCGCAGCCCTCGTCGCGAAGCTCGACCAGCTTGCGATGTATGAACTCGATGGCTCCGATGTCTACGCCGCGCGTTGGTTGCGAGACGAGCAGGAGTTTCGGGCGCAGTCCGAACTCGCGCCCGATGATGAGCTTCTGCTGGTTGCCGCCCGAGAGTGCGCGCGCGGGCAGATCAGGGTTAGCCGGTCGCACGTCGAAGTCGCGTATGATCTCCTGCGCGCGGATGCGAATGCCCCGGAGGTCGAGCAAAGGACTGACGGAGACTGCGGGCTTACGATAATGAAGGCCGAGAATGGAGTTCTCCGACAGATCGAAGTCGAGCAGCAGGCCCCGCCTGTGACGGTCTTCGGGGACGTGCGCGATGCCAAGCTCGTAGCGTTGGCGCGCGGTGGCGCGCGTGATGTCGCGCCCGTCGAACTCTACACGGCCGCCGACCTGCGCCTGCGGGACGAGCCCGGCGAGCGCCTCGATAAGCTCGGTCTGCCCGTTGCCCTCGACGCCCGCGACGCCGAGTATCTCGCCCGCGCGCACGTCGAACGATACGTCGCGCACGCCGCGCTCTCCGCCCGTTACCGCAACCGACAGGCGCTGCACGCTCAGAACCGTCTCGCCCGGTTTCGCGTCCGGCTTCTCGACGCGCAACAACACGTCGCGCCCGACCATCATGCGCGCAAGCTCCGCCGCGCTCGTCTGAGAGGTCTTCACACGACCAACCACTCGACCATCGCGCATCACGGTCACGTCGTCCGAGACGGCGAGCACTTCCGACAATTTGTGCGTGATGATGATGACGGTCTTGCCTTGCTCGCGCATGCGCCGGAGGATGGAGAAGAACTCCTCAACCTCCTGCGGCGTGAGCACCGCTGTCGGCTCGTCGAGGATGAGCAGGCGTGCTCTGCGGTAGAGCGCCTTTAAAAGCTCGACGCGCTGCTGCTGCCCGACCGAGAGGTCGTGGACAAGCGCCTCGGGGTCAACCGAGAGGCGGAACTCGTCTGAGAGCGCGCGAATCTCCTGCGCGGCCCTTCGTAAATCAATCGAAGCGGCCGAGCCCGGCTCCGCCCCGAGCACGATGTTCTCGGCCACGGTCATCGTATCAATGAGCATGAAGTGCTGATGCACCATGCCGATGCCGAGCCGTATGGCATCGTGCGGCGTTGCTATATTGCGCGGCTCGCCGTCCACGACAATCTCTCCCGAGTCTGCCGTGTAGAAGCCATACGCGATGCGCATCGCCGTAGACTTCCCCGCCCCGTTCTCGCCCACGATAGCGTGAATCGTCCCCGGCTCGACCTTGATATTGATGTGGTCGTTTGCCAGCACGTCGCCAAAGCGTTTTGTTATGTCTTTGAGTTCAAGCATAAGCATGAGTGATGAGTGATAAGTAAGAGCGCCTTCCTTATCACTCATCACTTATTCATGGCATCGGTCACTTGAATCTGCCCGGAGATTATCTTCTGCTTGGCCTGCTCAACCTGTTGGAGCACGTCCGAAGGGATGAGCGACTGATTGTTCTTGTCCATCGCGTAGCCGACGCCGTCGGACTCGACGCCGTAGACGTGGAAGCCGCCCTTGAACTGGTGGTTCACCACGTCGGAGACGATCTGATAGACGG
>JAVXWN010000001.1:0-15589 GCA_032230645.1 Acidobacteriota bacterium
CTCACTTCGCCGCCCGGGGCCGCGTCGCGTCGCGCCGCCTCGATGCTGCGCTCGACCATGCGGCACGCCTCGACTGCGCTCGCGGGACGGTGCGCGGGATTCTTCGCGAGCAGCGTGTGGACGGCGAGCGCAAGCGAGCGCGGCACGTCCGGCCGAAGCGACATCAGCGCGGGCGGCTGCGCCGTCGCCTGCTTGACGAGCACGACCGAAGAGAGATGATCGACGAAGGGCGGGCGGCCCGCCAACATCTCGTAGAGCAGCACGCCGACGCTGTAGAGGTCTGTCGCGGGCCCGACCGGGTGTCCGAGACACTGCTCGGGCGACATGTAGCGCGGCGTGCCGATGACGAGCCCCGACTCGGTCGTCGGATGCGTGCGCGTCACGTCGGTCGAGTCCTGCAAGACCTTCGCGATGCCGAAGTCCAGGACGCAGACGCCGCGCTCGTTGAGAATGATGTTTGAAGGCTTGAGGTCACGGTGGACGACGCCAAGCGCGTGTGCTTCAGATAGCACGTCGCAAATCTCCGAGACGACGCGCACCGCCCGCTCGGGCGCGAACGTGCCCTCGCGCGCGAGCGTCTCGGCCAGTGTCGAGCCCTCGACATACTCCATGACGATGAAGGGGCGTCCGTCCGTGAGGTGTCCGGCGTCGAAGATCATCGCGGCGCGCGGGTGTTTTAGTCGCGCCATCGTTCGCGCTTCGCGCATGAAGCGTTCGGCGACTTCGGGGTAAGCGGCGAACTCCTGCTTTAAGATTTTGATTGCGACTGGGCGTTCGAGGCCGAGGTGCGAAGCACGGTAGACCGTGCCCATGCCGCCCCTGCCGATTTCGCATTCGACGCGAAACCGCCCGGCGATGATCTGGGGGATGTCCATCTCTGACCCTCTCGTTCGGGAAAGAAGGGTCGCTGCGGGCTGCACTTTCTCGCTTCTCAGACGGGGCTGCTAGAGAGAAGAAGGGGCCGCGGCCGAGCGCCACGTGTGAAACTTGAAACGGGACTGTCTGTATGGGGAGAGACTTTTGCGCCCGGCTCTTGCGGACTGGGCGAGTTGAGAGTTTAGCACTTTCGCCGCGGGGCGCAAGAATTTTTACGCCGCCGGAGACTATTCAATTCAGTCTTAAGTCTGGAGCCTTCTTCAGTCGAACCACTGCGAGCCTCAAGAGTTGCAGCGTGGCCGACGTGCCGCAGAAGCCCCAGAGGAGTCCGGTCAACAGGCGTCGCGCGTTGTTGCCGTCGCCGTGCGTGACGACCGCGTGCAGCACGTCTAAGGGGAGCAGGAGCGCGAGCAGAAGACAGGGGAGAAGCGGCGGGAGCCTCCTCTTCACGGCGAGCCAGCCGCAGAGCGCGAGCGCGCCGAAGAAGATTCCCGTGCAGCGCCAGCACAGAGGCATCTGCACGCCGAAGAGGAAGGGCGAGCGCGCGGGGAGCTGGTGGCAAAACCAGCTCCCCAGATACATCAGCGCGCGGTAGAGCAGTGACATGTAAAACGGGCCCGGCGCGCGACTACTTGAAGAGGATCGGCTGGAACTGACCGCCTGAAGCCTTCGCCGCTTCGTCCCAACTGTGTATGGCCGCGGCGACGTTCGCCAGCGGCAGGAAGATGAAGAGACAGGTGCCAATGCCGAGCGTGACGAAGGCGATGATGAACATGATGACCCAGAGCACGACGTAGGCGGCCAGAATGCCGAGGCCGAGACCCGCCTTGTTGGGCACGAACAGTAGCCCGATGCCCGGCACGAGCAGGCTGATGACCGCCGGGATGGCCGGGTGCATCTGCTGCGGCTGGCCGCCCGCTACGGGCTGCTGGTACATGCCCTGCGGCGGGTTGTATGTGGGAAAGGAGGACTGCGGCGGCGTTTGTTGTTGCTGCGGCTGCGGGGGCGTGTAGCCGCCCGACTGATAGCCTTGCTGGGGCTGCTGCTGCCCCAAGTCGCCGCTCTGACGCCAGGACTCGGGGGCGGGGGCGGCCGGGAGCGTCGTGCCGCACTTCACGCAGAAGCGCGTACCCTCGACGTTCTCGGCTCCGCAGGAAGGACATGCGATCATCTTTCTCTCCTTTACGACCCGGCCGGAGGCGGCGCGCGCGGCCATTCGGTCGGGGCTCAACTTTTCGGGGTGAAATTTTCGGGCCGAGCCGCGAGTCCTAACTCAAGCAGAGCCGACTCTGAAAGCGCGGCGAGTGGCGACAAGTCTTTCTCACAAACGAAGGGAAAAAGCAAGGGATGAGGACGGAGGGATGAGGGATGAATGAAGACGGCCTCTTATTTATCCCTCATCCCTCCGTCCTCATCCCTTCCATGTCGGGCACCCAGAACGTCTGGCCGCCCGCTTCGACGCGGCGCAGGCCGCGCGCGGGGAGTTCGCGCTCATCGAGGCCGAGGTAGGTGAAGTGCGGCAGGTCGCTCAGGACGGTCTGGAACCAGCCGTGGCGCGCGAGCAAAGTCTGAACACGCGTGTCCTGAAATTCAGTCACGTCGAAGGCGAGCATGGCGAGATGCTGCGAGGCTCCGGGCGCGGCGACCGACTGAAGGATGCTCTTCTTGAAATCCTTGCTGAAGAAGATGCCGCCGCGTTCGAGTTCAAGCACGGCCGACGCTTGTTCGCGAAGCGGGAGATGGCGCATCCGCTCGGCCTCATCATTGTCGAGCCTCCCTTCGGCACACCAGTGTTCGAGCGCGGGGTCGCAGCGCGAGCGCCAAAGCCTCAACGTGTCGGCGAAGCTGCGACGGCCCGCCTCGCTCCCGCCGCGCGGCGTGAGGGCGAGGCCAGAGGCCCGCGCCGAGGCGCGCGCGCGCATGAGCGCGGCCATCGCCGCCGGTTGAAGCTCGACCGTCGCGCCGTCCAATAGTTCAGCGCGCCAGCCCGCCTCGCGCTGGAAACGCACGACCGCCTCTTCGCTCTCAAGCACGCACACGGCCGGGAGCCGCACGCCCTCGGCGATGAACATCGCGCCGTACTCTTCGAGCACGCGCCGCGTCAGCACGTCGCCCGCCGCGCAGAAGCTGTCGAAGCTCAAGCCCCTTCGCGCGAGCGCGCGGCGGAGCGCGGCGTGAAAGCGCGTGCTCCGCCCGGTCTCACTCTTTTCGTCCTCTTCGACGGACAAGCCTGTGGGTTCTCCTCTCGGCGCGGTCTGAAAAGTTAAAGCTCGTCAAAACTGTAGGGGCGTGACTTGTCGCCGCACGCCTTGTGTGTGATAACACGCGAGGTTGATTGTAAACGAACGGGGGCGGTCGGCGACAAGTCACGTCACCATCGGGGCGCAACCGTTGCGCAGTTGGTCGCGCTCAATCTCTCGCCGCCGCGAGTCGAACACGGATGAGTCAACTCAAAAAGTTTCAGGAGATACTCGCCACGTATCGCAAGCACGGCTGGCGGCTCGCACGCGTGCTGGCGCGCGCCGCGACGTTGGCGGAGTTGCGCGCAGGCGCGGGCGACGAGAGCAGCGAATCGAGTTTCGAGGGCGCGGCGTTGAGCGAGTCGGAGGTGGACGCGATGTGGTTCACGCGCCCGTCGCACGAAGGGCGCGAGGCTTGGGAACTGCGGCTGGTGGGCGAGACTCCTTACGCGCTTTTCGAGGTGTTCGAGCCGGACGAGGACGAGGAGGATCGCGAAGACGTGCGACGCGAGATGGAGGCGCGCATGCGCGAATACGCCGCCCCGCGCGATGAAGGCGATAGTGGCTGAACGATGAATGATGAATGATGAACTGAAGGCATCTCGTATTCAGTTCATCGTTCATCATTCATCATTTCACCCTAGTCCCTCTGCCTTCCTATCTTCATGGGAACGTCTACGCGCTGGCCGTCGCGCATGACGGAGACGGTGATGGTCGTACCCGGCACCGCTTCGTAGATGCGCAGTCGCAGGTCGCCCGCCGTGCGTATGGGCTTGCCGCCGAACTCGAAGATCACGTCGCCCTTCTTCAGTCCCGCGATGTCGGCCGGGCCGTTGCGTTCCACGCCGTCCAACTCAACGCCGAAGATGTTCGAGTTGGGCAGTCGCACGCGGTCGCCGGGGTCAACGCCGATGATGCCGCGCCCGCCGGGTCGCGTGTCTATCGGCTGCATGCCGCGAAAGTCTTGCCGGCCCGTGGTCGTCAGCATGGTCTTCTTCGTCTCGCCGTCGTGGATGTAGACGACCTCGACGACTTTGCCCGGCGGCGTCGCGGCGGCCAGCCGACGAAATGTATCCGAGTCGCGGACTGGCTTGCCGTCGAAGAACGTGATGGTGTCGCCGCCGACGAGCCCCGCAGCCTCTAACGACGTGGCGGGCCCGGCCAGACCTCGTATGAACGCGCCGCCGCCGTCGGGCGTGTCGTATGCGTCTGCCTCGGCGAGCAGCGGGTTGGTGGGCGCTCCCGCTTCGGCCACCGCGCGGCTGCGGTTGCGCGTCCTTATCGAGAGCGGAATCATGCCGCCCGCGATCATCAGCACCAGAGCTATCGTCAACCAGAGCCACCACCCGCCGCGCTTCCGGCTGCACATCTTCATCCAACTGCGGCCCGCCGATTCTTCGTCCGGCCGGTTGAGCGCCGAGGTCGCGCCGAAGGGACGGATGGGCTGCATCGGCGCTGCACCCCAAGTGGAGCGCGCGGCGAAGGGGTCTGTGGCAGGAGGCGGAGAGGTGGCCGCCGTGGGAATTGACGCAGCGTCGAAGCGCTGCGTCGGAACGTACTCCTCGACCCCCTCGCCCAGCCGGTAGCCGCACATGCGACAGAACCGCAAGCCCGCGACGAGCGTCGCACCGCAGCTTGGGCAATTGACCGTGTCTATGTTTTCAGCTCGCATCCCGGCCTCTCCGTTCTCGTCCCCGCTGATTGTTTCTTGAGCCCGGCTCGGCGCGCACGCTCCTCGCGTACTTTCGGCCGGCGTCGTGTGTTAAGAATATACGCCCTTTGGAGCATCGCGGTTGCATCCCGCACGCGCGGGACTTAGACTCCTCTCCACGTTTCGAGTCGCGCGGCGACCGGGACATTTTGGCTCGCCGCGCCCCCGCGCGCAAGCGTCTCGCGGGGCGGCACGTCAAGTGCTGTGATTGAGAGAGTGAGCAGTAAGCTGTCAGCAGTAAGCAGTGTGTGAACATGAACGGTCGGCGGGCAGTATCTCTTCAACTGCTTAATGCTCAGCGCTCACTGCTCACTCCAAGGAGGCGGAAGGTGGAAGTAACCAAGGCTCTCGCGGCGCTCCAGCCGCTCTACGGCAAGGACAACGTCGAGATCGTGACCGAGACGGGCGCGCGTGTCCGCGGCGTCGTCCGCAGCCTCAAGCAGACGCAGGCGCTCACACGCCCCAGTGTCAAGATCGAGCGCCCCGACGGCGAGCTTGTCAAAATTCCCTTCTCCGTCATCACGGAGATCATTGACCACAATCGTTGAATTTTAGATTTTGATTTATCGCCGTCGGCAACCAGCTTTAAGCACGCTGCCCGGCGACTCTTCCCGGCACTGTTTACGATTCACGATTTACGATTCACGATGTTATAGTATCCGCCGTTCGGCCCCAACGGGGCCGCGGGAAGAGTTTTTATAGTGATGACGATTGAGGATTTCGGAGCGCGCGTGGCGAGCGTGTGGCAGGGCTTGAGGCCGGCGACGCGCAGCATGGTCGAGCGCGCCCTCTCCATGGCGATGCAGTCGAGCGGCGCGGCCACGGCACCTGCCGCCACCAACACCACGGCCTCACGCCGCGAGACGCATTACGACGCGCGCTCCGAGTGGGAGCTGAGCCGTCTGCTTGCCGCGCTCGACGAGCGCGCGGCCGAGGAGGGCGGCGACCGGCTCAACGCCGAGCAGTCGCGCGAACTCCGTCGCATGACCGAGACGTGCGCCGCCGTCCTCAACCGCGAGGGGCGTTCGTCCGAGGTCTTCGCGCAACTGCTCGAACGCGCTCTGCGCGCAAAGGACTACACGCGCTTCGATGAAGTCGCTGACGTGATGACGGCGCGCCTCGCTCCGAGCGAGTTGTGCGAGACGGCTCGCCACCCGAACCCTGCCGTCCGCGCCGTCGCACAAGAGGCGTTGCTGCAACTGCCGACCGGCATGCTCGTCGCGCTCCTCGGCGACCCCGTTGACGCCGAGACCGCGCGTGACGCCCTCGAATCACAGGCCGACGAGTACGAATCGGAAGAGGCGCGCATCGTCGTCAATGCCCTCCAACAGGTTGACGACGCCGAAGACGATTTCTAATGACGCGCGGACGGACGACGACTCAATACCGCCGGTCGTCCGCGCGAACCACCTTCATCCGTCCCGCAAGGCCAGCATCACAATCCATGCACGTCGCTCTCGATTGCTCCTCTGCAAAGCGCTCATGACGGAAAGAGACGTGAGTATTACTTTCGCGGGCGGAGGTAATAAGTCTTTCTACCAGTTCGGGCTGATGCGCGGGTGGCGCGAGCACCTGCTGCCGCGCGTCCGCGTCATGACGGCGTGCAGCGCAGGGGCCTGCGTGGCCGCGCTACTCTTAAGCGGGCGTGAGAGCGAGGTCGAAGAGTTCTGGAAGCGTCGTTGCGCCGACGTGAAGAGAAACTTCGAGTGGCGGCGGCTGCTTCGCGGAAGACGTCCGACTCCGCACGGCGGGCTTTATCGCGAACTACTTCTGCACGCCTTCGCCGAAGGTGGGCTTGCGCGCCTGCGCTCGCAACCGTTCCCACTGCTCGTCCTGACCTCGGCCTTCCCTCGTCCGATGCCTTCGTCGGTCGCCGCCCTGCTCGGTCTCTGTGTCTACAGTCTGGATCAACGCCCCGGTGCGAAACATCGCACGCCGCTCGCGCGCCGCGTCGGCTTCAGGCCCTTGGTCTTCGACGCGCGCCAGTGTTCGACTCCCGAAGAGTTGGCCGACCTCATCATCGCCACGTCGGCCACGCCGCCCTTTACGCCCACCGGGCGATTCCGTGGGCACCGCCTTCTCGACGGCGGCATCATTGACCCGGCCCCCGCCTTTCTCGCCGACGATGTGGCGGGCGTCAAGCACTCCCTCGTACTGCTTACCGCCCCGCGCCCTGCTGAGGACGAAGCGCAGCCGTCGAGCCGTCGTCTCTACATCGCCCCGAGGTCGGCGCTGCCCGTCCGCACGTGGGACTTCACGCGCCCCGACCTGCTCGAAGCGACCATCGCAACCGGCAGACGCGACGCCGAACACTACGGCCCACAACTCTTTGACTTCATCGGCCACCGAACGTAAAACTTCAACGACCACGCAAGCGCGCACCGGGGACGCAAACGTTTTTATTGACGACGGTTTCAACGGCGGGTATGATGCGCCCACGTTTGATACAGGGGTTGTAAAGCTACATCCACAGTTGTCAACCTTCGCGCGGAGCGGCCGAAAGCTCGCACTGATTCCACAGCCTTTTGCCACCGCTCACCACGGGGCCCGACAAGGGCGTAGGCCGGGGCAACCTCATGGCCGACCATGAAGCCCCGGCACGGTTAACCAAAATCTTCTCGGACACAAGAGTCGGTCGCCGCCGAACTCACCGCACCTTTCGTAGCTCGGTCGCGGCGTTCCTGATGGCTGCTGTTTCCCGTTTAATTTTCCGCGCGGGTCGGCCCGGCGGCAGACCCGGACAGGCTGTCTGTCTAACCCCAGAGTTCGACGAGGACTTCAAGGAGTGAGTTTCATGAAAAAGACTTTACTCAAAGTCATCGCGGTCATAGTTATCATCGTGGTCGTCTGCCTGTTCGTCGTCGCGAAGTGGGTGCGTGGCGGGCCGCAGCCGGGCACCGTGCTCGACGAAGCGCGTGCGGTCAGCCGTGCGCCCGACTCCTTCCCGGCCGCCGACGAGGACTACTTCCACGACATGGACAGCGGTGTCGCGCTCACGCCCGTTGAAGTGAAGGGGCGCAACACTTGGAACGTCTGGACGGGCGGCAACGACCGCTTCTGGGATAAGATTTCGGTCAACAGCGTCGGCACGGTCGACCTCCTCAAGACGCTCTCGTCCTATCCCGGCGCAATCTCTTCAGACCCCAACAACAAGATGAAGTTCAGCCGCGACAATCGCTGGAACTATCTCGGCCTTGTCAACGAGCCGTGCTTCGAGAAGCCGAGCGCGCCCGACCCCGAACGCTTCGGGCTCTGGCTCGACCGGCGTAAGCCCGACTGCCCCGCCGACCCCTTCGAGAACGAATCGAAGTACCCCGGCGTGGTGACAGGCTCACGCGGAAAGCCGCTTCCCGCTGGCACCAAGTCCATGCCCAAAGACGGCAAGATGCCCGTCGGCTCATACTACGGTTACGCCACGGGCATCGTCGGCCTGCGCCTCTTCCCCAACCCCGACTTCGACGAAGCGGCGGCGCGCAACTGGAACCCCGAGAAGTACTACACCGACCCGGGCTACTACAATTCCAAAGACCTCGTTCGCCCCTACAGGGTCGGCATGTCGTGCGCCTTCTGCCACGTCGGCCCGAATCCGGTCATGCCGCCTGAGAACCCCGAGCAGCCCGAGTGGAAGAACCTCTCGTCCAACGTCGGCGCGCAGTACTTCTGGATTGATCGCATCTTAGACTGGCAGGCCAACCCATCGAGCTTCATCTTCCAGATGTTCCACACTTCGCGCCCCGGCTCGCTCGACACCTCTCTCATCTCGACCGACAACATCAACAACCCACGGACGATGAACGCCATCTACAACCTCGGGGCGCGACTCGATCAAGCCGGTCGCTTCGGCAAGGAGACGCTCGCGCTCAATCAGGGAAGCGGGCTCAACAAGCAGTTCAACGACTACGTCCCGGCCGCCGACCCGCTCGCGCGCTTCTATACGCCGCCGGCCACCGCGCTTGTGCCGCGCGTGCTCAAGGATGGCTCGGACTCCGTGGGCGCTCTCGGTGCGCTCAACCGCGTCTACATCAACATCGGGCTTTTCAGCGAGGAGTGGATGCTGCACTTCAATCCGCTCGCCGGAGGCAAGCCGACCACGCCCATCCTCATCGCCGACGCGCGCAAGAACTCATCCTACTGGGGGGCCACCGAGGCGCAGACTCCCGCGACGGCGCTCTTCTTCCTCAAGTCAACCGCGCCGCACAAGCTGGCCGACGCGCCCGGACACGAATCGTATCTCTCGACCGACGCGGCCGTGCTCGACCGTGGCAAGGTCGTCTTCGCCGAGAACTGCGCGCGCTGCCATTCGAGCAAGCTGCCCACGCCCGACGCACCGAAAAAGATTTATGACGGGCAAGGGTGTTCGGGCCCCGACTACCTGAAGTGTTGGGACGATTACTGGCAGTGGACGAAGACCGACGAGTACAAGTCGAAGATGCGCGCCATCGTTACCGCGCCCGACTTCCTCGACGGCAACTATCTCTCGACCGAGTTTCGCGTCCCCGTTACGCTGCTTCAGACGAACGCTTGCAGCCCACTGGCGACGAACGCGATACGCGGCAACATCTGGGACAACTTCTCTTCGGACACTTACAAAGACCTGCCCTCGGTCGGCGCGATTACCGTCTACGACCCCGTGACCGGCGACCCGAAGCAGTATCAGATGCCGGGCGGCGGACGCGGCTACACGCGCCCGGCCTCGCTCATCAGTCTTTGGTCAACGGCTCCGTTCCTGCTCAACAACAGCGTTGGCGCGTTCGACCCCGACCCATCGGTTACGGGGCGCATGCACTCGTTCAACGACTCAATCGAGCAGATGCTTTTGTTGAAGCCGCGCGAAAAGGATTCGGTGCTTGGCGACAAAGGGGTGGGGTTGATTGACCGCACCTCGCAGCTCTCCTACATCCGCGTCGCGCCGGGCTATCTGCCCGACAGTCTCAAGGGCTGGGGCCACTGGCTGCTGCCGAGCGTCTTCGCCGAAGACGGCATCGAACTCGGCCCCATCCCGCGCGGCACACCCGTCGGCCTGCTCACGAACCTGATGATTCTTCCGGAAGAGATGGGACTCTGGGCTCGCTTCCAGCACGACCGGCAGTTGGTGGCGCTCGTCTTCGACGTGAAGCACAAGCTGGGCGAGCTTGGCCCTGCGCCCTCCGACCCGCGCGAGCAAGAGGCGTACAACAAGCGCGCACAGGATGTCTTCCGTCCGCTTGCCGAGCGCCTGATGGCCTTGAGCAAGTGCCCGGACTACGTCGTCAATCGCGGCCACTACTTCGGGACGGGCTACGACGGCGAGCCCGCGCTGAGCGAAGATGACAAGCGCGCCCTGATAGAGTTCCTGAAGACCTTCTGACGAACAGCGACGACGATGACGACGAGACGGGTCGTCATCGTCGTCCCTTTCCCGATTCCCGATAAAGAATATGAGCGCAACGGACTACGACTATGTCGTCGTCGGCTCGGGCGCGGGCGGCGGCCCGCTCGCGGCCAATCTCGCAAAGGCGGGGTTCCGCGTCCTGCTGATGGAGGCGGGCGGCGACCCCTGCTCCGAGGACGAGACGGGCCGCCTCATGTACGAGGTTCCGATCTTCCATGGGCTCTCGACCGAGTACAAGCCGTGCGCGTGGGACTACTTCGTGCGCCACTACACTGACGATGCGCAGCAGGCGAAGGACAGCAAGAAGGTTGTCGTAGGCGGTGAGGACACAATCTGGTATCCGCGCGCGGGCGCGCTCGGCGGCTGCACCACGCACAATGCGATGATTACGGTCGTGCCGCAGGACAACGACTGGAACCGTATCGCGGACGCCACGGGCGACGACTCGTGGCGCGGCGAGCGGATGCGCACTTACTTCGCACGCCTTGAGGATTGCAAGTACGTGCCTCGCCCCGGCACGCTCAGGTCTTTCCTCAACGCGTTGCTCTCGTCACTCGCGGGGCTGTTTCGCGGCAAGCCCGGTGCGCTGGACTTCACGCACGGCCACGGCTTCAAGGGGTGGCTGCCAACTTCGGAAGCCGACCCGAGGATGGTGATAAAAGACAGGGAGCTTTTCACGCTGCTCACGGACTCGGCCTTCGGCACATTCCACGGACACCTCGGCGACCTCGCACGCGGCGTCGTGACCCGCGCCGACCCCAACGACAGCCGCAACGCTTCGGGCGAAGGGATGTTCTTCACGCCGCTCGCTGTGGGTAAGGGCAAGCGCGCGGGCCCGCGCGAATTCGTGCTAAGAGTTAAGAAGAGCAGCGAGCACGGCGACAACCTCACGATAAAGCAGCACGCGCTCGTCACGCGCGTCCTCTTCGACGGGAAGCGCGCAATCGGCGTCGAGTACATTGACCGGGCGCACGTCTATCGCGCCGACCCGCGCGCGGTTGAAGAGACACCCGACCCGGCGACGCTTCCGCGCGCGCGCGTCATGGTGCGCCGCGAAGTCATCCTCTCGGGCGGAGCCTTCAACACCCCGCAGCTTCTTATGCTCTCGGGCGTCGGCCCCGAAGGCCATCTCAATGAGCACGGCATCGCTGTGGTCGTCAACCTGCCCGGCGTCGGCGCGAACCTGCAAGACCGCTACGAGGTGGGCATCGTCTCCGAGTTCGTCAGAGACTTCGTGCTGATGGATGGAGCGACGTTCGCGCCCCCCGGCGACGGTGAAGTGGCAGACGAGTTCCTGCTCGACTGGGAGAAGGGCGGCAAGGGTATCTACGCGTCGAACGGCGCGCTGATCGGCATCATCAAACGTTCGCGCGCGGGCCTCGCTGACCCAGACCTCTACATCCTCGGGCTGCCCGGCTACTTCAAAGGCTATCAGCCGGGCTACTCGAAAATCTTCGAGAGCAAGCACACCAAGTTCACGTGGGCCATCGTCAAGGCACGCACCGACAATCGCGGACGCGTCACGCTCGCCTCAGCAAATCCTTGGGACAGGCCGCGTATCAACTTTCAGTATTTCGGTGACGGTGAACGGCACGCCGACCCTGACCTCGAAGCCGTCGTGCGCGGCATCAGGTTCGTTCGCGCCATCAACGCGCGGCTGAAGGAGCGGCACGGGTTGATTAAGTGTGAAGAGGTTCCCGGCGACGAGGTCACGCACGACGAGGAGTTGCGCGCGTTCATCAAGGATGAAGCGTGGGGACATCACGCCTCATGCACGTGCAAGATAGGCGGCGACGACGACGCGTTGGCCGTGCTCGACAGCCGCTTCCGCGTGCGCGGAACCGAGGGCTTGCGTGTCGTGGACGCGTCGGTCTTTCCGAAGATACCCGGTTACTTTATCGTCGCGGCCATCTACATGGTCAGCGAGAAGGCTTTCGATGTCATCACCGAAGACGCGCGCCGTTCCGTATAGAGCGGCTTGCGGTTGAGTGAAACCTCACGCCGGGAGCGCGGGCACACTAGCCCGCCATGACCGCTGCAGGCGCGAAGACGAACAAGCTTTAAAACTCAAGGTTGAGTTGAAGAGTAAGGTTGAAAGCGTGCAGCAGCACGCTTAGGCGGGCTAGTGTGCCCGCGCTCCCGGCGTTCGCGCAGTACATTCGAGTGTAAGCCGTTGTAGAGCGTGAGGGGCATGCGGGTCACTCCGCGCCGTGGTCAAACGATTTCGTAATCTTCAGTCGGCTCGACTCTCGCGTCGCCGTTCATACGCTGACGGAACTTCGACGTTTCCAGATAGATATGCTTGCGCGCCCTGCTCTGATTCCCGAGCGGGCGGTGCGCCGCCACCGAGTGCCAAGGGTTGAAGGAGAGGTTGCGGTCGAAGTTAAGTTGCTCCGGCGAGTCAAAGACCTGCGCGGGTATATGCAGCGTCGCGACCTTCCTGTAGGGCGAGAGTTTTTCCGGCCACCTCACCGATGAGTTCTCGACGGGCATCCTGTGCGGGTCGGTCTGAAACTGCACCATGAAGTCGAACGAAGCGTCCCTTTCGCCGAGCGTCTTCACCATCGCTTCGCGCAGGTAGTCGGGCGTCGGCCTCTTCGGAACCTTTGTGTGTTCATCGCCGCACGGCTTCATCGAATACTGCACGGCACGACCTTCGCCAAACATATAGGGCACGCAACTGTAGTACGTAGCCTCAAGAGGATTGCCGCGAAGCTTCGCGTACAACCCCTGCATCAGCGCGTCGAGCAGATGAGAGTCGAAGGGGTTGAGGAAGTAGAGCACGGGCGTCCCGTCGTAGATGCGCTTCTGAAGTTTGAGATTCTCGCGGACGTTTGGAGTGGTGAAGGTCGGCGCGCTGATGCCGGTAAAGTCCTGTGTGAACTTTTCGTCGTCGAGCAGCTTCTCGCCTTCGACGCCCATCAGTTTAATCGACATGCTGAGAATGCCGTTGTCATCAACGTCGGCGGGCGCAAGCGGGCCCGGCCCCGCGAACCTGACCCACGCTTTGTAAGTTCTCGCAGGTTGAAAAACCCCTTCGCTTAAATCGGCCGGGAGGTCTGAGGGCACGACGAAGTCCGCTTTCAAGAGGCCGTGCGTTTTGGTGTTCCCCGCCCTGAGCGCGACGCGCCCGCCGCCATAGGTCTTCGACAGAAAGGCGCACATGTGTTCGGTGACTTGTCTTGTAAGCTCCTCTTCACCGGGCAGCAACTTCTCCTGGGTCAGCGCAAGGTGCTCATTCCGGCGGCCGAGGTTGACGAGCAGTTGCGCCGCCGCGAAGAGCGGCTCGCGGAAGAGATCATCGAAGGCGTCTCTCAGTTCGGGATGGAAGCGGCGTGTGAATTTGATGAAGGAGTCGAGCGTGTCGTTGATGAAGCGTGCGCTGCTCATATCGTTTCAGCACGGGGCGCGGGGCGGCCCGCTAGATGGATGCAAGATACCGGATGGCGTTCAGCCCCGGCAGAAAAAAGTAGGCTCCGCCGCGCACCGACACAAACTGCGGCAGGCGTGTGGCGCGTCGGCGCACCGGCTCGGCCTGCTCCGTAAAGATTGCCGCCTGCCCAGGCCCAAGCGCGTCGCGGTCGCCGATTAAAGGGTCAGAGTCGTTGTAGAGCCCGTTGAACTTTGGATTGTTCACCCACGTCTGTTGTACGAACTCGAATTGACGGCTGATGTTTGCGTTGAGACAGATGAAGTGCAAGCCACGATCACCCGGCACCTCTTCGCGCAGGATGTCTTCGGGCTTCATCGAGGCGGCGACGGGCTCGCCGTATGCGCGCCCGCGTCGAAGCAGTTGGTGTCGCTTGTTGACATCGGTTGACTTCTCGGTGCCGGGGTGCGGGTCGAGCGTGTCGCGCGGGTTCGAGCGGCGAATGTGCGAGCCGATGGGGCACTTGAGTCCATGCGGGTCGGCCTCGTAGTAAGCGAAGTCGTTCTCTTTCCCGAGCGCGGGCGTGTCTCCATCGGGCGATAGAATCAACGGCGCACCGCTCGGCCAACGCCCGACCATCTTTGAAGCCAGACGGATGCGCGCGTCCGGGTGGCTTCCGCCGCCCGCATCTCGCGTCGAGTCCTCCATGAACTGCCAGAAGCGGTTGACGTGCTGCTGCAACTGACGGAAGACGAGGTATGTGCCGTCACGCCCCAGGTCATGATCGCCCGCACTCTCCTCGGCGGGAGGCAGGATGCTGTGCGGGTCGCGCTCGGCCTTGACCAACGGCCTTTCGGTGAGCAGGTTGTACTCGTTCCGATAGCCCAAGACGAACTCACCCGCCTTGACCGTATTCGGTGGCGGCCCCGTCTTCCCCAACCCTTCGATGAAGGGCTGCGCTATCGAGTCGCAAAAGCCGAAGTGCTCTTTGCTGCACCCGGAAACGTCGCGCAGTACGATTGACCTCAGCACCTCGCCGACCTGCTCGACGCCGCCCGAGGCGAAGCCGTCGGAGAGCGATTTACAAAACTCACTGCGCTCGTCTTCGTTGACGGCGAAGATCATGAGCAGGACGTGAACCGGCGTGGTCGTCGGCCCGCCCCAAGCCCAATTCTCCGGCGCGCTCTCGCCGTGGTCGCCCAGAATGCGACGACGATATTCGCTCGCCATGCCGTCCTGAAACTCATGCGAGAACGTCGCGAGAGTTTCGGCGTCGAGCCCGAGAGCGGTCAGCCCCTCGCACGTGAAAGCGAGGTTGAGTGCTCTCGTCTCCGGCTTCTGCTCGCCGTCCGTAATGAGCGCGGCCACACGGCCGAGCCAATCGCGCGCAGGCGTAGCATCACGGATATGCAGAAGCATGTAACAGCCCGCTTCGAGTTCGCCGTACCCTCTGACGAAGATTCCCTGAATGTCCTTGAGGTCTAGCGTTGACATGGCGTTTCGGTATCCCTCTGGCGTTTCGCGTCCTTAAAATTGTGTGGGCGGCGGCGCTCTCTTCTTTAGAGCTTTCGCAGCCAGTCGGCCCGGCCCTCTTCGCTCAAGGTATCGAAGAGGCCGGCCCGCAGCTTCGCGTTGTTGGTGAGATTAAGTGCGGTGGACTGCTTGTAGGCTGTGTACCACGCCTGCGTCGGTATCTGGTGCTTTTGCAGAAACGCTTTGAAGCCCTGCTCGTCGTGAGCGCCGTGCAGAAAGAGCCAGTCGGTCTTCGGGTAGGAAGCGCCGTTGCTGAAGACGGCGTTTAGTCCCCACGCGACCTTGTTGACGAAATCATCCATGTAACTGCCGAGGCTGCCGTCGTAGTTGCTCAGGAACAACATGCGCCGCCCGCCGTCAATCATAATCCACTGCGCGAAGTGAATCGTGTTGACGCCGACGAGGCCGAGCGGCTTGACTGTGCCGAGGTCGCCGCTGTTGTAGACGTGCCGGACTGAAAAGCTCAGCCCCATGAGCAGCGCGCGGAC
>JAVXWN010000025.1:0-7778 GCA_032230645.1 Acidobacteriota bacterium
CAACGCCGAGCCGCAGTTCGGTCACGCGCCGCGCTCGACCGACTTCCCCATCAACGACAAGGTCGTCCAAGCCTTCCGCGACTTCGTCAAGCGCGACACGGAAGCCGGACTGTCGCAGGCGCAAGTAGACCGCGACCTTGAATACGTCAAGCTGAGAATCCGCGAAGACCTCGTCAACGCGGCCTACGGCGGCGACGCCGCCACGCACTTCCTCCTCGAAGGCGACCCGCAGACGCTTCGCGCCCTCGAACTCTTCCCCGAAGCCAAGGCGCTCGCCGAAAACATCGGCCGCAGCCACGATTCGGAGTGAAGTGGGCCCGACGGCTGTCACCTCATGTTATGGATAGAAGGCCGGGGCCGGTGAATGGCAGGTGCATCCACCGGCCCCGGCCTTCTATCCTTACCTGCCAATACTCGTCACAGTCTTTCTCCTCCCCGCTGGGCGCGAGGGCTTCGGGCCGCCGAGGAGCGGTTCGGCGTGGCCGTCGGCGAGCGCGCGTCCCTGCTCGATGCTGTGGACGGGGACGACGAACCTTGTGCGGCGCGTGACCGAGGCAAGCATCTTTTTCACATCGCCGTCACCGAGGGCGGAGTCGTCCACGCCGCTCGAACGCAACTCGTCGTGCAGGCGCGCTGCCGTGTTGGTGCCGCGTTCGTACACGTCCGGGTAGATGTAGAGCACGCCGCCCTCGACGACCAGCGTGTCGTAGTTGATGTCGAAGTGGAGCGGCTCGTCGAGCGCGGCGACGAGCGTTTTCGTCCCCACCTTCGCGCGTGCGATCTGCTTCGGCGTGACGGGCAGAGAGCGTGCCGCGACTATCTTCTCCGCAAGGTCGTAGAGGTCTGTGCGCAGCATCCGCACGCAGCCGTGCGAGACGAGGTTGCCGAGGTCTCCGGGGCCCTTGGCCTGATGGATGAGATATGCGTCGCCCAGAGGAATCTTGACCTTGCCGAGCGGGTTGCGTGGGTCGCTCGCCGTGATGATCTCGCCGGGGGTCACGCCCTTGTGGCCTTTGACCCAATCGCTCGCGGGCGGAATCCACGACGGGTTCCAGATGACCTCTCGTGCCTCGCGCTCGCCGATGTAGATGGGATACTGCTTCATCCCGACGCCCACGTGATACGACTTCACCTCGCGGCCGTTCTGCCAAAGGGTCAGACGGAACGAAGGAACGTTGAGCGTCAACTTGATGTCGGGCTGTCCCGCCTCGAACTCCGCGCGCTCGATGTGCCCGCCCGTGAGCTTGTCCGAACGCTCCGACTCGAAGCGGTCGTGACGAACGAGGTCTTGCTGCGGCGGCGTCTGCTGCTGTCCACGCACCGCGCCCGGTGTCGTCGCGAACAGAGCGATGATGACGACGAGCGACCTTCTTAAGATAGTGCTTGCCAACATGAATGCCTCTCTCCCTCCTTGAATAAAAACTCACGCACGCGCCGAGAGGGAGAGCCGGGCGCGCACCCGTTTACACTTCAACTTGCAAAAGGGGGTTGATGGGGGTTGGTGATGTTATCCGACGAAATGGTTGTCCAATGCAAGCGAAGCCGGGCGGCGTCGCTCAGTGCCAGAGCAGACGGAAGTAGAGGTATGTGGCCTGCACGACGCCGATGAAGAAGCCGATGAGCAGGCCGAACAGCTCGATTTTTCTGAGGTGCTGCTTGGCGACCGAGAGCACGAGGTCTTCGAGCTTCGTGATGGGATAGCCCGAGACCTTCTCTTGCACTATCCGGCCGATGTCGAACTCGGCGATAGCGTGTGGCAGGCGCTCGCGCGCGGCCGACTCGATGCGTTCGGCGAGCGCGACTGAAGCGCGCCTGACCTTCTCCTCGGGCACGAGGTCGCCGACGCGACCGATGGGACGGACGAGCAGCTTCTCGACCTGCGTCGCGAGTATCGCGTTGATGGTGCGCGCCGTCTCGTCGCGCGAGAGCACGCCCATCAGCCCGCGCGCGAGGAAACTCTTGATCTGCTCGGCCGAGTCGGGGCGCGCGTGTTCGAGTAGAGCGCGCAGGCTGTGCGGCCTCAAACGCTCTAGCGCATCCGTGGCGTAGGCCGAGACCGATGCCGAAAGCTCGGGGCTGCGCGCCAGTGAAAGTATGCGCTCGGCAATCTGCTCTTTAACAATCTCAAGCCGGTCAGGCGCGACGTTCCCGATCAGCTCGTTGACGGGTCGCGCGAGCACGCCGTCAATCGTCGAGTTGAGAAACTCTTCGGCCTGATGCTCGAACGCTTCGCCCGAGAGAAACTCTCCGACGCGGCGCGGCAGCGTCTTGTTGACAAGCTCGTCAACCTCACCGTGGATGCGCTCACGGGAGATGAAGATTTTTTTGAAGAAGTTGAGCTGCTGATAGTATTCGTCAACCTCGCGCTTGATGAGCGCGCCGATCTGTTTGCGCGTCCCCTTGTTGGTCGCAATCTCGGTGAGCTTCTGGACGATGGGCGGCACCTGACTGTCAATGCGCTCTTTGATGACGGCCACGGTGTCGGGCGTAAACATCTCGGCGAGCGTGGCGCGGCTTGCGGCCAACTCGTTAACACGCGACGAGACAAACTCTCTGACCTTCGACTCGAAGCCGCGCTCGGTGACGACGCCGCGAAAGCGATTCTCGATGAACCCCAAAACTTGCTCGAACGTTTCGGAACTCACCGACTCGCTCAAGCGTTGCGAGAGGATTTCGTCAACGCGGTGGTCAATGAAGCGCGTGACGGCCTCGGCTGTCTCCTCGCTCTTCAAGACCCCCGCGATGTGATCGGCGATGCGCATTTGGAGAGCGGCAAGCGCGTCAAGCACGGGCGCGCGCACAGGGCGCGGGAGCGCGTCGAGAAAGGTCGCGTAGTTTTTATCGAGCAGTTCTTCCGTGTACGTGCCGACGAACGTCTCGACCTTGCGCCGGAAGAAGCCCGTCTCGAAGAGCGCGTGGATGACCGTCTCCTGCGAGACAAGCTCGTTGCCGACGGCGTTGCCGATGGTCTGGGCGAGGCGCTCGCGGTGGCGCGGAATCATCCCCTGCGGCCAGACCGTGAGGCCCAGCACGCGCACGGGCTTGTGCGGGCGGAAGAGCATCCGCACGGCGAGCCATGCCGCGCCGTAACCGTGGAGCGTGGCGACGGAGACGATCAGGAACAACTCGAACCACTTGCTGTGGATGACGGCGTTAACCCACTCGATGGCGAGCACCCCTCAAGCGCGCTGCGGAGATGTGAAAGGGAACATCTGCGGCGATGCTAAACGCACAACGAGCAAGGCGTCAAACGGAAAGGCGAAGCGCGAAGCGCAAAGGGGGAAAGCGCGGTTGCTGCGGTCACTCAAACGCGAGCCGCGCCGTGCGCGACCGTGCCTCTTGCGCTCGCGTGTGCTCCCGTTTCACTTTTAATCGCGGGCACTTCCTTTCGCACATCTTCGCCTTCCGCCTTTTGCCCTTCGCTTTTCGTCAAAAGGTCTGCGAGGGCGCTCTCAAGATTCGTGTAGATGAACTTGAAGTTGCGCTCGATGAGCCGCTCGGGCAGGCAGCGGCGACCCGTGAGCGCAAGCTCCGGCTCAGTCCTCAATAGCAACGAGCCGAGCCGCACGAGCCACGCGGGCACGCGCGGGCTCCACGGCTGTTTGAGCGCGCAGCGTAGCTCGCACATGAACTCGGCGTTCGTCACGGGGCACGGGCCCGTCGCGTTGAAGACGCCCTCGGCGTCCGCATGTTCGATGCACCAGAGGACGAGTCGGCACCAGTCGCGCACGTGGAGCCAACTGACGTATTGATGCCCCTCGCCTATCGTGCCGCCGAGATAAGCTCGCGCGAGCCGTGTGAGTGTTGTGAGCGCGCCGCCGTCGCGCCCGAGCACGAAGCCGATGCGAAGCAGAACCTTGCGCGTCGAAGGCAAGCAGAGCGAGTCGAACGCGTGCTCCCAACGCAGACACACTTCGACGGGAAAGCCGCTGCCAGCAGGCGCGCGCTCGTCACAGATGCGTCGTCCCGCATCGCCGTAGATGGCGAGTGACGCGGCCTGCACAAAAAGCTCAGGCGGTTCGGCGCAAGCAAGTATCGCGCGCCCGATGGCCTCGACCGAGCCGACGCGCGAGGCGATAATATCGCGCCTGTTCTTCGGCGTATGACGACAATCAACGCTTCGGCCCGCGAGGTTGATGACCACGGCCGCGCCCTCAAGCTCGCGCGCCCACTCGCCCACACTCTGCCCATCCCACTCGACCTGCCGCACGCGCGACCTGTTGAGCTTAACTTTCCGCGTGAGCACGACCGGCTCGTAACCGGCGCGGAGCAACTCTTTCGCCAGCGCGCGGCCGAGAAATCCGCTTCCGCCCGCAAGCACCACACGCCTCTTCGACATACGCACTTCAGACATGAGCTTGAACCTCCTCGCGGCGCTCCTGCTCGCGCGCCTTCACCGAGTTACTTCATCAAGCATCATGCCGCGCGTGCGGCCTACACTTATGTTCTGAATTTTTCAGATGAGCCCTTGCAAATGGCGAGCGGCAGGCGGCGGCTTAGCAGTTTGCGAAACCGCTCAAGCTTCCGACCTTCGCAGCGTGAAGAAGAGCGCGGCGACGAGGGAGAGTCGGCCCGCATGAGTGTTGGTTGAAATCGCGGCGAGCTTAAATCGCGGCGGCGGGCTTCTCGACGGGGAAGCCCGCGGCAATCCATGCGCCCGTGCCGCCCTCGACGTTGTAGAGATGCGGGAAGCCGAGCGGCCGGAGCATGCTCGTCGCGGCGCTCGAACGATAACCGCCCGCGCAGATGACCGCGACGGGTCGCTCGCGGTCGAGTCGCGCGGCCTCTTCGCGCAGTCGCGTTCCAAGAGGCGCGCTCGCCGCACGCGGCGCGTGCCCCGCGGCGAACTCAGGTGAGCGGCGAACGTCGAGCACTTGCAAATCGGGTCGCTCTTCGAGCATGCGACGCAGCACGGCGACCGAGATTTGTTCTACCTCGCCGACTTCGAGTCCCGCTTCGCGCCACCCCTCCATGCCGCCACGCAGGTAGCCGCGCACCGAGTCGTGGCCGACGCGAGCCAGACGCATCACGGCCTCGTCAACCTGCGCCTCTTCGGCGGCGACGAGGATGAGCGCCGCGCTCAACGGAATGAGCGCGCCCGCCCAGCTTGCGAACTGCCCGCCCAGTCCGATGTTGAGCGCGCCGGGCACGTGCCCCGCGCCGAACTCGGCGGGCGTGCGCACGTCGAGCACTACGTAGCCGAGGTTGGCGTATGCGGCGACCTGCTGCGCGAGGAGCGAGGAGGGACTTCTGATGTCCGTGAGCGGCCGAGCGCCCTCGCGGTTGATAGCGGCATCAACGGGAAAGTAGGCGGGTGCTTCCGGCAGGTCGGTCGTCAACATGCGGACGAACTCGTCGCGCGGCATCGGCGCGAGCGCGTAGTTGAAGCGGCGCTGTTGGCCGATGGTCGAAGAGGTCTCCTTCGAGATGTTACGGCCGCACATCGAGCCTGCCCCGTGCGCGGGCCAGACCTCGACCTCATCGTCGAGCTTTAAGAGCTTGCCGTGCAAACTCTCATACATCAACGCGGCCATCTGCGCGGACGTGTAACCGCTCGCGCCCGCGAGATCGGGCCGCCCCACGTCGCCGATGAAGAGCGTGTCGCCGGTCAGAACCTTTCGCGGCACCTCCGAGACTTCCCTATCAATGACGATGAGCGAGATGCTCTCGGGCGTGTGCCCCGGCGTTTCCAGAACGCGCAGGATGACTTTACCTATCGGCAACTCGTCGCCGTCACGCACCGCGTGGTGCGGGAAGCGTGCGCCCGCACGCGCGCCGAAGACGATCTCGGCCCCCGTGCGCGCCGCAAGCTCGCGGTGTCCGCTCACGAAGTCGGCGTGCAGGTGCGTCTCGACGACGTACTTGATCTTCAGGTCTTGCGCGGCGGCCTCGACGATGTACTGCTCGACATCGCGCTGCGGGTCAACGACCGCGGCCTCGCCTTCCGAGCCGACGAGATAGGAAGCGTGCGCAAGGCAACTCAGATAGAACTGTTTGAAGTACACTACCGCGACTCCACTTTGAGAAGAGAGATTCGTGACGGACGTGGCCGAAGGCTCGGCGAGTTTTCGCGCCCCGAGTGCAAAAGATGTGCGCCGAAGCTTTGACGCGCGGAATTTTATTCTGCTTCGCGGTTTTAAACAACGTGCCGAAGCGAGCGCGTCCGGGTTACAATGTCGGCCATACCCCCAAAGACAAAGAACGAACCGGAGGGAAGTGTGATGTTCAAGGTGCGTCCACGTCCGGCGTCCGCGCTACTCGCGCTGTCGCTGTCACTGTCGGCCGCGGTCGCGACGCGCGCGCAAGACACGACGCCGAAGACCGGCGACACGAATAAAGTCGAAGCGCAGAAGACCGGGCAGCAGGACGCGCAGGCAAGTGGCGCACAGCAACAGCAGCAGAGTAAGAGCCAGCCCGTGCCGTTGACCTCGGGAGAGAAGATCGAGCACTCGTTCCGCGCGGCCTTTCTCAGACCGACGCCGTACCTGTCGAGCATCTTCTCAGCGGGCATCACGCAGATGCGCGAAGACAGGCTGCCGCACAAGGACAGCGGCGACGAGGCGGCCGACTGGGGTTCGCGCGCCGCACGCACCTTTGCCACGCGCACAACCGCGACCCTCTTCGCCTCGGGCTTCTACCCGGCGCTCTTCAAACAAGACCCACGCTATGAGCCTTCGCAGAACAAACACTTCGGGCGGCGAACGCTGCACGCCGTCAGTCGCGTCTTCGTCACGCGCGACGACGCGGGCAACCTTGAGCCGAACTACTCGCGCTTCGCGGGCGTGATGACCGCCAGCGCGCTCGCCAACGTCTGGGAGCACAGCACGCCCGGTCACGACCGCGTCGGCACGGACGCTACGCTGCGCCGCTTCGCAAGCCTCCTTGCCACCAACGCGCTCGGCAACATCATCTTCAAAGAGTTCGGCCCCGACATCATGCGTATCTTCCGACACTGAAAGAGTGGAGGTCGGAGGTCAGAGATTAGTAGCTGCGCCTTGCCATCAATCGCCCGTGATAAAAACAGGCGCGACGACAAAGCGCAATTACTGCCTCTGACCTCTGACCTCTCCTCTTCTAGTTGACGAGCGCGCGCTGGCGAAGCGCGTAGCGGAAGAGTTGTGCGTCACGCCCCTGCGTGTTGGGCGACCACGTGGCGCGCAGCGCGTGCACGCCGGTCAAGTCGGGGGCGAGGTGCAAACTGTAGGTCTCGTGCTTGCGCGGCGTGTAGACGACGTAACGTCGGCTCTCCTGCGCGCCGTCGCTCGGCTGCGAGCCCGCGCAGAGCACCTCATCATAGCCGTCACCATCGAGGTCTGTGACCTCCTCCGCCCAATCAGCGCCTCGGAAGCCTTCGACATCAAGTGGCACACGCGCCGTCACCGCGTAGGCACTGCGCATAGCGCCGCGCTCAATGATGAAGAGCGTAGATGCGCCGCCGTCCGATGGGTCGGAAGCAACGGCCGCAACAACCTGCCCCGCGCCCGTGCCCACGACGCGCGCATCACTGACGCGGCCCCGCGTGAGCGAGGCGGCGATGCGCCACGCGCCTTCGCGCGTGAGCGCGGGCGCGTCGCGAATGATGTGCGTCTTTCGCGGCAGCAGCGCCGAGGCCGTGATGCCCGCATCGCTCGCAACCGCTTTGAGCGTGTCGGTCTGCCCCGCTCGCGCAGACCACGCGACCGCCACCGTGAAGGCCATCGCGAAGAGCGCGAAGAGCGTTGCCACGCGCGTGAACGTGTAGCGTCCCGCGTTGAGCGCGCCGATGGTGGCGGCGAACG
>JAVXWN010000047.1:0-25993 GCA_032230645.1 Acidobacteriota bacterium
CCGCACGTTCGCTTTGTGTGGACTCGCCGAAACACGGGCTCTTGAATTAAACTGCCTTTGAATTCCGTTCAGCCGAACCTTTATGAGCACAAGAAAAGAGACGATTCGCATCGCCTGCGGGCAGGGCTTCTGGGGCGACATGCTCGACGCGCCCGTCCGGCAGGTCAACGAGGGGCCGATTGACTACCTCATGCTCGACTACCTCGCCGAAGTCACAATGTCCATCATGCAGAAGCAGCGGGCACGCGACCCCGGCGCGGGCTACGCGCGCGACTTCGTGCCGCTGATGCGAGAGATTCTTCCGCGCTGCGTCGAGCGCAATATACGAGTGACGGCCAACGCGGGCGGAGTCAACCCCTTGGGCTGCGCCGAAGCCGTGCGCGGCGCGGCGCACGAACTCGGACTCGCGGGCCGCATGAAGATTGGAACGGTGACGGGCGACGACATCATGCATAGGCTCGACGAGCTTTTGGAGCGCGGCGTCGAGCTACGCAACATGGACACGGGCGAGCCGCTCTCGAAGGTGCGCGAACGTGTGCAGAGCGCGAATGCATATCTCGGCGCGTGGCCCATCGTCGAGGCTTTGAATCGCGGCGCGCTCGTCGTCATCACCGGGCGCTGCACGGACACGGGGCTCACGCTCGGGCCGTTGATTCACGAGTTCGGTTGGAGCGAGACGGATTGGGACAAGCTCTCCGCCGGTACGGTCGCGGGGCACATCATCGAGTGCGGCGCGCAGTGCTCGGGCGGCAACTGCCAGTACGAGTGGCAGACGATTCCCGACTTGGCGAACGTCGGATTCCCCATCGTCGAGGCGCGCGCCGACGGCACGTTCGTCGTGACCAAGCACGAAGGCACGGGCGGTCGCGTCAGCGTTCCCTCGGTCAAGGAGCAACTCGTCTACGAGATGGGCGACCCGCACCAGTACCTCACGCCCGATTGCGTCGCGGACTTCACGACCATTCGACTCGAAGACGCAGGCGCAGACCGCGTGCGCGTCTACGGCATCGGAGGGCGACCGGCGACGGAGTTTTTGAAAGTCTCGATCAGCTACTCGGCGGGCTTCAAGGCCGTCGGCACACTCGTCTATGCGTGGCCCGACACTTACGCGAAGGCTCGCGCCGCCGACCAAATACTGCGCGCGCGCCTCGAACGTCTGGGTCTTAAGTTCGACCAGATACTGACCGAGTTCGTCGGCGCAAACGCCACGCACGGCGCGCTCGCGGGCGAGCCTTCGCCGGACGCGCCCGAGGTGCAGTTGAGAGTCGGCGTGCGCGGCGAAGACCGCAAGGCGGTCGAACGTTTCACTAAAGAGATTGCGCCGCTCATCCTGACGGGCCCGCCCGCGGTCACGGGCTTCGCGGGCGGCCGCCCGAAGGTCGAAGAGATCGTCGCCTACTGGCCCGCGCTCATTCCGAAGACCGAGATCGAGCCGCGCGTGGAGGTCAACGAAGTTTGAGCGCACCAATACACCTCTCATGGAAGCGTGAACGCTCGGAGCAGGTCGCGGACTGTCGCGTCTTCAAAGTGAGGCGCGACATCTCGGCAGACCCGCGCGACGGGCGCGCGCATGACTTCTACGTCATCGAAGCGACGGACTGGATTAACATCATTCCGCTGACGAGCGATGAACAAGTGGTTCTCATCGAACAGTACCGTCACGGCACGGGCGAGATTTCGTTGGAGATTCCGGGCGGCATGGTAGACCCCGGCGAGAGCCCCGCGAGCGCGGCCGCGCGTGAGTTGTTGGAGGAGACGGGCTACGAAGCGTCGGAGGTCGTCTTTCTTGGGAAGACGCGGCCGAACCCCGCGATACAGGATAACTGGATTCACACGTTCCTTGCGCGCGGAGTCGAGCGCAGGGGCGAGCCGAAGAACGACGGGACGGAGCAGACAATCGTTCGGCTCGTTCCGTTGGAGAGAATATCCGCGCTCATCGCGGGAGGCGAGATTGACCACTCGCTCGTCGTGGTAGGATTCCACTGGCTCGGGCTACGGGAGCAGGGAACAATCGAAGCGGCGCGTCGGACTTGAGCAAGTTCACCCGGCGCTCATCAACGTCGAGCCTGTTGGGCGCGACCTTCATCAACGCTTATGCGAATCAAACTTCTCAAACTCGCGCACGCGCGCTCGGGTGACAAGGGCGACACGGCGAACGTCGGGCTCATCGCGCTGCGCGAAGAGTTCTACACGGTGCTTGCGCGAGAGGTGACGGCCGCGCGCGTCAAGGAGCACTTCGGCCCGATGGTCAGGGGCGGCGTCGAGCGTTTCGAGTTGCCGAATCTCGGCGCGCTCAACTTTCTCCTGCACGAATCCCTCGGCGGCGGCGGCACGCTCTCTTTGATGACCGACGCGCAGGGCAAGACCTTCTCGACTGCGCTGCTGAGGATGGAGATTGACTTGCCCGAAGACGAGGCGCACGGGCTCGGCCTGACGTGAAGGCAGGATGATAAGAACGAGATGAGCGAAGTCTCAGGCGATAACGAATCCGGAATCCGGCACGGCTACGCGCAGGTCGGCGACGTGCGTTTGCATTACGCCGAGTGCGGCGGAGGTGAGCGGCTCGTCATCCTGCTTCACGGGTTCCCTGAGTGCTGGTATTCGTGGCGCAAGCAGTTGCCCGTGTTGGGCGAGCGTTATCACGTCGTCGCTCCCGACATGCGCGGCTATAACCTGAGCGACAAGCCGGGGCGGGTCGAGGACTATCGCATCAATCGTCTGGTGGACGATGTGACCGGGCTCATACGCCACTTCGGTGCGCGCGAGGCGGCGTTGGTCGGACACGATTGGGGCGCGGTCGTGGCTTGGGCCGTCGCGCAGCATTACCCCGACTACGTTCGGAAGCTCGCGGCGTTGCAAGTGCCGCCGCCCGCAGTCTGGGGCCGCAACCTTTCGCTCAAGCAACTGCTGCGAAGCTGGTACATGTTCTTCTTCCAACTCCCCTCCGTCCCCGAATGGTGGGTGAGGCGCGGAGACTTCGCGGGGCTTGTAAAGATGTTCCGTGGGACTTCGCGTCCCGGCACATTCAACGACGCCGACATCGCCGTCCTCAAGGCTGCGGCGCGCGAGCCCGGCGCGCTCACGGCGAGCATCAATTACTATCGCGCTAACCTCCGTGCGTTCCTCAAGCGCGGCTTTGGTGACCGTACAATCAGGAAGCACGAGCGCGTCCGCGTCCCCACGCTTTTCATCTACGGCGAACGCGACTTCGCCATCGCCCCCGAGACGGTCGCGGGCGTCGCCGACTACGTTGACGCGCCTTACACCGAGTTGCGCCTCGGCCGCAGCAATCACTGGGTGCAGCAGGAATACCCGGCGGAGGTCAACGCCGCGCTGCTGAGCTTTCTCGAAGAGTGAACTGACATCCAACAGCTTCTTTTATGAATGATAGTCCCGTCCTTTACGCAGTCGAGGGAGCGGTGGCGCTCGTCACTCTCAACCGGCCCGAGAAGCGGAACGCGCTGAACGATGAACTCGTCCACGGTCTGAAAGAGTCTTTGCACGACGCGGACGAGCGCGAGTCAGTGCGCGCCGTTGTCATCACGGGTGCGGGCGCGGACTTCTGCTCGGGCGCAGACCTCTCCGCGCTCAGGAAAATCTCCGGGGGGTCGGTCACGGATAACCTTGAAGACGCGCAGTCTTTGATGGAGCTTTACGCTTTGATAAGGCGCGTGCGCGTGCCTGTCGTCGCGGCGGTGCGCGGGCGCGCGCTCGCGGGCGGGTGCGGGCTGGCGACGGCCTGTGACATCGTGCTCGCCTCTGCGTCGGCGCGCTTCGGCTATCCCGAGGTGAAGATAGGCTTCGTGCCCGCGATGGTCATGGCAATCCTGCGCCGCAACGTATCGGAGAAGCGCGCGTTCGAGTTAATCACGCGCGGAGCGGAAATCTCGTCGGCCGAGGCCGAGCGCATCGGCCTCATCAACCACGTCTTCGACGACGCCGACTTCGAGACGAAGGTCGAGCACTACGTCGCGGACTTCGAGCGCGTCAGCCGCTCCGCAGTCCTTCTCACCAAGCGCCTGCTCTACCACACGGACGGCATGACCTTTGACGCTGCGCTCAAAGCCGGAGCCGATACCAACACCATCGCCCGCATGACCGAAGACTGTCGCGCCGGTATCGCGCGCTTCCTGTCGAAGAATAAATAGAAGCGAAGTCATATGGCCCGAAACATTTTTCTCGCCGAGGGCGACGATGAAATTCGCGATTGTTATCAGGTGATGGCCGAACTGCGCCCGCACGTGGAGGCGGATGAGTTTCTTTTAAGGGTCAGAAGGCTGATGAAGATTGCGGGCTACAAGTTAGCCTGTCTCGTTGACGGAGAGGTCAAGGCGGTCGCTGGCGTCAGGATTTCGGAGTGCCTGGCATGGGGTAAGTTTCTTTACGTTGACGACCTTGTGTCTAAAAGCGACGAGAGGTCTAAAGGTTACGGGGGCGAGTTGTTCGATTGGCTGATTGAGTATGCGAAAGATGAAGGTTGCGATCAGTTCCATCTCGATTCCGGTGTGCACCGGTTCGCCGCTCACAGGTTCTACTTGAACAAGAGGATGGCAATCGAGTGTCATCACTTCGGATTGAAGTTGAAGAACTAATCCCTCGAACGTTTTTTCAAATGCGTCCCCCTGAATAGTCAATTCACACGCCTGAGTGGTTCAAATCAAAATCGTAACAGTGCGAAAACAGATCGTAGCAGTGTGATTTCACGCCGTAGATGCTCCAATTCAATTTGTAGTGGTTCAACTTCACATCATGGCAGGTAAATTTTATTCGGTAGTAGTGAAATTTCAGACTGTAGTAACACCTTTTTTGCTTGTAGTAGTTCGTTTGCGATTCGTAGTGGTCGAATCTCAAGCCGTGGAAGTTCGGAGTGATGGCGTAGTCGTTAATTTCACATCACAATAATCAATCTCCCACGCTTAATCAGTCTGCTCCCCGGATTCATCTCCTCATTCATTCATGAACGTTGATAGATTCTGTGTCGGGCGGCGGTATGAACTGCGGTTGAAGTATTATCGCGAATCGTGGCGCAAGGCTATTTCGAGGGCGCAGGCGAGTGCGTCGTCGTGGAGGCGTGCGACGAGGCCGATTTCTAAGGCTTCGTGTGCTGTGAGGCGTCGCGCGGTGGTGAACATCTCAAACGCGCGTGCCGCGCCGATTATTTCAGGGAGACGACGTGTGCCGCCCCAGCCGGTAATGATGCCGAGACGCGCGCCGGGGTGCGCGAACATTGCCGAGTGCGAAGCGACGCGGACGCGGCAGGCGAGCGCGAGGTCGAGGCCGCCGCCCATGCAGTAGCCGTTGACGGCGGCGATGGTCAACTGTCGCGCTTCGGCGATTCTTTGAAAAAGTTTCTGTCCGCGCTCGGCGAATGCGCGCGCGGAGTCGAGGGTGAGCGCTTGAAGCTCGCGTATGTCCGCGCCGGAGGCGAAAGCGTCGCGCGTGCCCGTGAAGATGACGGCCGTGATGTCATCTCGCGCGGAGAGCATCGTGAACGCCGCTTCTAAATTTGAGAGTGTGGCGATGGAGAGCGAGTTTCGTTGGTCGGGGCGGTTGATGCTTATGACCGCGTGCGTGCCGCGCTCTTCGATAAGGACGTGAAGGGGTTGAGTGTCGTCGTTCGCGCCGGAGTTCATGCGCGCTGGCCGACGTTCTCGCGGAGGAAGTTGACGATATCTTCGGTGGAGGTGCCGGGGAGGAAGATCGCGGAGACGCCCTGCTCCTTGAGGCGCGGGATGTCCTCCTGCGGGATGATGCCGCCGACGATGACGAGGCAGTCATCCATCCCACGCTCGCGCAGAAGCTCCACGATACGCGGGCAGAGGGTGTTGTGCGCACCGCTGAGGATGGAGACACCGACGGCGTCAACATCCTCCTGCAAAGCGGCTGCCGCAATCATCTCGGGCGTCTGCCTGAGCCCCGTGTAGATGACCTCCATCCCCGCATCGCGCAACGCGCGGGCGATAATCTTCGCCCCACGGTCATGGCCGTCGAGTCCGGGCTTTGCAACGAGGACGCGAATCTTTCTCTCACTCATAAAAGCTGATGTTATTAAAAGGACGGTTCTTCATAAAGGCCGTAAACGTCGCGTAGTGCGTCGCAGATTTCCCCGAGCGTGGCGTAGGCGCGAACTGCCTCGATGGTCGCGGGCATCGTGTTGTCGCCCGCGCTCGCGGCCCGTTTAAGTTTTTCGAGCGCGCCCGCAACTTCGCCTTTGTCGCGCTTCGACTTCGCGCGTTCGAGACGTTCGACCTGTCGCTCGCGCACCTCTTCGTTAATGACGAGGATGGGTACTTCCGTCTTCTCACCTTCCATCGCGTACTTGTTGACGCCGACGATTGTCTGGTCGCCGCGCTCGACCGCCTTCTGATACTGGTAGGCCGATTCCTGAATCTCGCGCTGCGGGAAGCCCTTCTCGATGGCCTCGACCATGCCGCCCATCGAGTCTATCTTCTCGAAATAATCGTAAGCGCCGTCCTCCATCTTCTTCGTCAGCGACTCGATGAAGTAGGAGCCGCCCAACGGGTCTATGGTGTTCGCCACGCCCGTCTCTTCCGCGATGATCTGCTGCGTGCGCAACGCGATGAGCGCGGCGCGGTCGGTCGGTAGCGCGAGCGCCTCGTCGTATGCATCAGTGTGCAGGCTCTGCGTGCCGCCGAGCACGCCCGCGAGCGCCTGTATGGCGACGCGGACGATGTTGTTCAAAGGCTGTTGCACGGTGAGCGAAACTCCGGCGGTCTGCGTGTGGAAACGCAGTTGCAGCGTGCGCTCGCTCTTCGCATTGAAACGCTCGCGCATCACGCGCGCCCAGATGCGTCGCGCGGCGCGATACTTGGCAATCTCCTCGAAGAAGTCGTTGTGCGCATTAAAGAAGAACGAGATGCGAGGAACGAACTCCTCAATGTCGAGCCCTGCGTCAACGCCCCACTGCACGTACTCGATGCCGTCACGTAGAGTGAAGGCCAACTCCTGCAAAGCCGTCGCACCCGCCTCGCGGATGTGGTAGCCGCTCACGGAGATGGGGTTGTACTTCGGCACGTGGCGCGTGCAGAACTCGAAGGTGTCCACGACGAGCTTCATCGCCGGACGAATCGGATATATCCACTCCTTCTGCGCGATGTACTCCTTGAGGATGTCGTTCTGAAGCGTCCCGGAAATCTTACGGAAGTCCGCACCCTGCTTCTCCGCCACCACGAGGTACATCGCCAGAAGCACCGAGGCGGGCGCGTTGATCGTCTGCGAGACCGTCACCTCTTCGAGCGGGATGCCGTCGAAGAGCACTTCTATGTCGGCGAGCGACGAGACCGCAACGCCGCACTTACCGACCTCGCCCTCCGAAAGAACCGAGTCGGCGTCGTAGCCCATCAGCGTCGGTAAGTCGTAAGCGACCGAGAGCCCGGTCTGCCCGTGCTCAAGTAGATACTTGAAGCGCGCATTCGTCTCCTCGGGCAGGCCGAAGCCCGCGAACTGTCGCATCGTCCAGAGCTTGCCGCGATAGCCCGTGGGGTGTATGCCGCGCGTGTAAGGGAACTCGCCGGGGAAGGCGATGTCGCGCTCAAAGTCTACGTCGGCCGTATCGGCGGGCGTGTAGAGGCGGTTGACCTCGTCGAGCGAAACCGTCTCGAAACTCTTCCTACGCTCGGGGCGTTTCTTTAGGGCGGGCTCCAACGACTCGCGCTCCCAACGCTCAACGGACGCGTCCGCGGGCGAGTTGATCTCTTTCGTCTCGGACATAAATTTCGCTCTCGCTCCGTCTGAAAGCGCCGCGAACGTGGGCGCGGGCACGCTCGAATTATTTATGAAATTCGTAAGAAAACGATATTAGTTGACGCTCGCGAAAGGTGTCAACCACATCGCCTCCGCATGCGCGTGCGAGAAAAAAGGCGGCGGGGCCGCACGATTAATCGTGCGGCCCCGCCGTGCAGGTAGGGGAACTAAGGCAGTAGACGAGCGGAACGGCTCAGGCGGGCGTCAGGAAAGCATGATGGCAAGCACCCACCCCACGGAAGAAGTCAGAATCTATTCCAACGGGATGACGACTTCGTTGGCGCGAACCATGTTCAGGCGCTCGCGCGCCGCAGCCTCTTTAGCGCGCGGGTCTCTGCGCAGGCGCTCCACATCGCGCCGCAGCGAAGCGTTCTTGTCACGAATGCCTTCTACTTCCGTCTCCATCTGTACGAACTTCTGCTCGGCTGCGGCGCTCGCCGCGCGCGTGCGCATGGTGACGGTGACGCAGACGGCGAAGGTTGCCAGCATTATCATGCTGAAGACGACCCAGGAGGGAATCGAAAAGTCGCGCCGCCGGACAGCCGCGCGTGAGCCCACGTCCCCGACAAAGGTCTCGGCAGCGGGTGAGGGAAGTGAAAGAGCGCGCGCTACGGGTTGCTGTGCGTCGAGGCGAGAGTCTGTCCAGAAGGGATTTGCGGCCATTATTTGAGATTACCTCCGAATCTTTTATCGGGTCAGTGCTGTGCAAGCCGTTGCGGCGACGAACGGCGCAGAAGAGTGTTCGGTCTCTAGATTGGTCTGCTTTAAGAAGCCAGAGTGTCTTGAACCTGAGAACTGCAAAAACTTCAAAGAGGGGTTAGTGTGGTCTCGTCCTACTTGTCGCCCTTGAACCCGGCGACAAGGTTTCCGGAATTTAGCACTTGCTTAAGAGGCTGTAAAGATGCACGTTTTCAACGGTTTATACGGCTAAGTTCAACATTTACTTGAAGTAAGGGCGATTGGCTTCTAGTTTGGGCGAACAGCGGGCGAACGGAAATCCGCTGTGTGGGCAGCGGATAAGGATTCTCTTGTTAGCCAGTAAGATAGAAATCGTGAGAGCCGGTCACAGATGTGGAAAAGCTATCCCTCTCCAGCGAGGTGTTTTCCGAGGTCTATAAAGTTGGGTAAATTTTAAACAAAAATTAAATAAGTTGACACTCGGCGCTCCAAATTCATAGACTGAAAAAGACCTCGGCTGATAGAAGGGGCCGACATCCGTTCGAGTTCATCATCATTCTCCCCAAATCGCTATTCTTGCTCGTTCCTCATCCAGATCGTGGAAGGGGTTAGAAGCCCCGCAGTCTTCTACTTCGACAAGGGGTTCTATGTCAGGCTTGTCTCCGCAGACACATTCCGGGATGGATGTGAACGACTCGGCGAACCCATTTCAGCTACCGGTGGCGTCTATGGTGCGCGCCCTGTGTCGCGCCGCCGATACCGGCTCGGACGCTTTGTACGACGTGATGCTAAAGGTCGCGCTGATGGTTGACGCCGCGGCGAACACCTACGGCATGGCGACTTTTTCGCAGAAGAAGGGTGAGCCTTCGCGCCTGAAGTGGGTCGAGGGACTCGACCCGGAGGAGACTGCCGACGCAGAAGCGACCGTGGAGGTGGCCTTGAACGGTGAGGAAGCAGGGCAGGAGCCGAAGGTCGGAGAGCAGAAAATCTGTCTTGTCCTTTCCGCCACGACTCCGCAGCGCGAGGGCGCTGCCATCTACGGACGCTTCGTTCGTCCGCTGACTGAAAGGCAGGTCTGCGAACTAAGGATTCTCTCGGACGTGGCGAGACTCGCGCACGCGCACGCGCGTCTGCGGGATGAGCTGCACGCGCCCTTGCAGACCTTCAAGGCAGCCGAGGTGGCAGGGGCGTCATTGCCCGGCATGGTCTTCGTCAGCCGCGTGATGCACGGGCTGGCTCATTCAGTCGAACGGATTAAGGACTCGGACTCGACGGTGCTCATCACGGGCGAGTCGGGAACGGGCAAGGAGTTGGTAGCGCGCGCCGTCCATCGCTTGAGCCGCCGTTCGCATGCGCCCTTCATTCCCTTCAACTGCACGGCCGCTCCGGCCGACCTCATCGAGAGCTTACTGTTCGGTCATCGCAAGGGCTCCTTCACAGGCGCACACGCGGATCACGAGGGGCTGGTGCGTGCGGCCGAAGGGGGCACACTCTTCCTCGACGAGATAGGCGACCTCCCGCTCACCTTGCAGCCGAAGCTTCTGCGCTTTCTACAGGAGGGCGAGGTACACACGCTCGGCGAGCGAGCGCCGCGCAGTGTGAACGTGCGTGTGCTTGCGGCGACACACAAGGATTTGTACGAGGCCGCGCAGGAGGGCACGTTCCGTGAAGACCTCTACTACAGGGTCGCCTCGCTCGCCGTGCATGTGCCTCCGCTGCGCGAGAGGCCGGAGGACGTTGCCGCGCTCATCTCGCACTTCCTCTCGCACTACGCGCGCCGCAACGAGCGAGCAGTCGCGGGGATAACCGCGGAAGCCATCAGCGTGCTACAGAGTTACTCATGGCCGGGCAACGTGCGCGAGCTTGCGGCCGAGATCGAGCGGCTTGTGCTCTACACGGACGAAGGCTGTTACATCGGCACCGAGAACATCGGTGGGCGCATTCGTCCCGCCGATGCGCAGGCGGAGCAAGCCGCCGCTTCGGGGCAAGTGCCCGCTCATCTAGAGAACATGCTTGAGGATTACGAGCGGCGCGTTATCACCGAGACGCTCAGGCGGAACGATTACAACGTCGCGCGCGCGGCGGCGGCGCTCGGCCTCGGCTCGCGCCAGACACTCTACAAGAAGTTGAAGCGGCTGACGATCAACGTCGGCGACTTCCTGCAAGACGACCAGCAGCCCGGCCTGCAACTGCGAGCGGACAGGGTTTGAAGCACGACCGGTTTTTCTTCTCGCCTTCGGCGTTCGTTGCGCGGTGTGAAGTGTTGTTTATTTCGCGGAGGCATCACGCACGAATCCTGAACGGCTCTGCACTCACGACCGCAGCCGACACGAACTTCACGGACAGCCTTCGCATGTTCATCACCTACGTCCTACTCTTCGCGGCGACGATGTTCATACACGAGCTTGGACACCTCGTGGCCGCGCGACTATGCGGCGTGCCTGCGCCGGAGCTTGGGCTCGGTTGGGGGCCGAAGCTTTTCGGTATGAACATTGGCGGCGTGAACTTCAAGCTGCACCTTCTGCCAATCGGCGCTTACGTGCGACTGGATATGCGCGGGCTGCAAGCGAGGCCGCTCGTCCAGCAGGTCTTCGTGCTGCTCGCGGGCGTGCTCGTCAACCTCGCCGCTGCGCTCTCGACGCAGGGGACTTGGTTCAGCCTGATGAACTATCTTCTGGCGGCGACGAACCTGCTGCCGCTCTACCAGCAGGACGGGTGGAAGTGCGGCATGGTCATGCTCCGCGCTCTGCTCGCGCGCCGCAGCGCCGTCGTTGAATGGACGTTCACCGTCGCGGGCGGTGTCGTCAGTTGCACGGTCTTCGCCTCGCTCGCCTTCCGGTACTTCTAACGCACGTGTCTTAACCGACCTACTTCCCTCACGCACCCTTTCAAATCCAAAGCTCATCTTTTGTCGCCTTGCGTTGCCGAAACGTGGCTGTCGTGGCCTGCCCCTTGTGAACCGGCGGCGACAAGACTCTAACTTGCTGAGCGCGTGTCGGTTTCGACGCGAGCGGCGTTCGGGCGCAGGCGTGTGCTCGGAATTATTTGTCGCCGCTGGTTGACAAGGCGTGCGGCGACGAAGGTGCGTGCATGACGGTTTCGTTGGGTTTACGTGTTGCAGAGGCGTTGGCACAGGCATTGAAAAGGAAATTGCGTCGGAAGCTGAAACGACTCGTGAGGCTGGTGGCACTGCCGGGCGGTCGTGAAGCTTGGAGGAAAGGTTAATGAAAGCTGTCCTGACAAAAACGTTGGTGGTGGTCGTAGGCGGGGCACTGGTGTTGCCGTTCGTCGCCGCGTCCGTGCTCGTGGGGGCGCGGGCCGTCGCGGGGGCAGGTGGCACGAAGCAGTTCTTCGTGCTGGCCGTGCTGGCGTCTGTATGGACACTTCTCGGTGGCTTGAAGGGCTTCGCGCGAAACGTTGCCGACGAACGGGAGGGGCATGAGCTGCTCGTCGCGCCGCGACAGGGCGGAGCCCACCACCAGACCTTTCTGAACATACGCGGCCTGTGAGGGCTCGCGAACAATCGTCCGGCCGCCCGCCGCAAGCGCGTCTGGCACGGAACTGAAACCCTCGACTCGAAACCCAATCTCAAAAGGAGCAAAACTAAATGTTGAAGAAGTTCTTCCGCGACGAGACCGGTCTGGAGCTTTCCGAGTACGCCGTCGCCGCCGCGCTCATCGCGCTCGCCACCGTCACGGCCTTCTCCGGCCTCGGCACGACCATCAAGAACGCGATCACGAACCTGTCGGGCAAGATTCCGACCGCTCCGTAATCACACGTTCCCCACGGGGCGGCGCGCGCCTTCAGAAACTTGATCGCCCGACGACGCGCGTCGCCCTTCCTACAGTCCCAAAGACACTCCGAGGTGCAGAGAGATGATTAAGAGATTCCTGAGAGACGAGACCGGCCTTGAGCTTTCAGAGTACGCCGTCGCGGCGGCGCTCATCGCGCTCGCGGCCGTCGGCGCTTTTCAACTCCTCGGCGGCAACATCAAGGTCGCCATCGAGAATTTGTCGGGGAAGATTCCGACCACCGCGCCGTAACCACGTCGGGAGAAGCGGCGCGCTCTCAAACGCATCGGCGGCCGGGAGCGCGCCGCGAGTCCTTAGAAAGCGAGACTCGCACGATTGCGAAGCTCAAGCGGCACGAAGCCGCGACCCGATAGACACCGCACACTTCATCCTTCAAAAGTCATGCTTGAGACGGCGACCATCGCGGCCCTCGCACTGCTGCTGCCACTGACGGCGGTCATCACCTATTTCGACGTGCGCTACCGGCGCATCCCGAACGTCTTCGTGCTTGCCACACTGATCAGCGGACTCATCATCAATTTCATGGCCGGTGGTTTCGACGGACTTATGGCGAGCGCAGGCGGTTGTCTGATGGCTTTCGTGCTGATGTTCGTGTTGCACGTCTTCGGCGCGATGGGCGCGGGCGACGTGAAGCTGTTCGCGGCCGTCGGCTCGGTCGTCGGCACACAGCTCGTCCCTTCCACGTTCCTCGTCGTGTTGCTGACGGGCGGCGTGCTGGCCGTCTACAACATCTTGCGCAACGGAACGGTACTGACCACTCTATCTCGCGTTCTACAGATTTTTGTCGGGTTGCTGCCGGGCTGGCAGATGCCTCGCTTCGAAGTGCCGTCCGACCGCCGACACACGCTGCCTTACGGGGTGGCAATCACTCTGGGCAGCCTCATCTCGCTGTTCGTCTTCCGCGCCTGAAGAGGTGTGGCGGGCGAGCGATGTTTAGAACTTCGATTGGAGAAGACTTCGACATGCGGAACAAACGTCTCCTATTCGTGCTGGCGAGCGCCGCTGCGTTCGGGTTGGTGGCCGCCGTTTCGGTGAGCCGCTATCTCTCGGACGCGCAGGCCAACACGCGGAACATGAACAACGTCGTGGTGGCAAAGGTTGACATCCCCCTCGGCACGAAGATCGAGGCCGAGCAACTCTCGACCGCGCAGTTCCCCTCGAACGCGATCCCCGAAGGAACGTTCGATAAGGCGGAGAAGCTGGTCGGCCGCGTCGCGGTCGTCAACGTCGCCGCGCGCGAGCCCGTCACCGACTTCAAGCTCGCGCCCGAAGGTTCGGCGGGCGGGCTCTCCGCCGTCATCCCCGAAGGCTATCGCGCGATGACCGTGAAGGTTGACGACGTGATAGGCGTGGCGGGCTTCCTCCAACCGGGGACGATGGTGGACGTGCTCACGGTCATTGACCCTCCGGGCAACATGGCGAGTGGCAACCCCATCTCGAAGATAGTCCTACAGAACGTCAAGGTGCTCGCCTCAGGTCAGAATCTCGACAAGCCGAAGAACGACCGCGAGGCCGACGCCGTCAAGGCAGTCACCTTACAGGTCACGCCCGGGCAGGCCGAGAAGCTCGCTCTCGCCTCGACCGAAGGCAAGCTTCGTCTGGTGCTTCGCAACATGATCGATCAGGACGACGAGCAGACGCCCGGCGCGGACAAGCGGAGCCTGCTCACAGGCGAGCACGCCGCGCTATCGCCCGAGCCCGGCTCGCTCAAGAGCGAACAGCGCGCGCCCGCGCCACAGTCGCGCCGCGCGCCGCGCGCTCAAAGCTTCGCGCGCGAGCCGCGTCCCGCTGCTGCTCCGGCCGAAGCCTCGAAGCCGCAACCCACACCGCAGCCGCGCCCGAACGTCGAGATGATTCAGGGCACGAAGAAGAGCACCGTCGAATTTCCGTAACGATGAATGATGAATGCGGAATGATGAATTAGAAGAAGGCCGAGGCAGCTTCATATTCATCACTCGTCAATCCTAATTCATCACTTCAGCCAAAGGAGTCAAACCGTCATGCAGAATCGTTCCCTGATCGCGAAAATATTTGTGCTCGTCGGCGTGCTGTCGCTCTCAGCGACGGCGGCGCGCGCGCAAGCGCCGCAGCAGAACTTCGTCCCGGCCTCTTTCGAGAACGCGCAGAAGGAGCCCGTGCAAATCAACGTGCTCGTGGGCCAATCGCGCGTCATCAACTTCGATAAGCCAATCGGCCGCTTCTCGGTCTCGAACCCCGAGGTGGCCGAGGCCGTGCTGGTCGCGCCCGATCAGGTGCTCGTCAACGGCAAGGCGTTCGGGCAGGTCAACTTCATCGCGTGGGAGCAGAAGGGCGGCACCTTCATCGTCTTCGACGTTTTCGTCCGCTCGAATCTCTCTTTGATTGATTCGCAGATCAAGGCGCTCTTTCCCAAAGACGATATACGTTTGAGTCAGGCCAACGGCTCGGTCGTCATCTCGGGCAAGGTGCAGCAGGCGAAGACGGTCGAGCAGGTCGAGGCGGTCGTTAAGGCGGCGGGCTTCAACACCGTCAACATGCTTCAGTCGCCCGTGATGGAGAAGGCGCAGGTGCAGTTGCAGGTGCGCGTGGCCGAGGTGAGCCGCAGCCGTCTGCGCGAGCTTGGCGCGACCTACAGCTACGAGTCGAGTCCCGGTGTCGGCGGCGTCGTCGGCTCGGGCGGCGGGCCGTGGACGATGGGCAGCGTGGACAAGGGCAACATCTTCGGCACGATGGTCGGAAGCGCCCTCAACCTCTTCGTGATGGGCGGCAACTCATACAACTTCATTCACGCATTGAAGACGCAGGGCGCGCTTCGCTCTCTGGCCGAGCCGAACCTGATCGCGATGGACGGGCAGGAGGCGAGCTTCCTCGCGGGCGGCGAGTACCCCGTGCCCGTCGTGCAGAACTCGGGCGACCGCGCGATGGTCACGATCATGTTCAAGGAGTACGGCGTGCGCCTCAACTTCAAGCCGACCATCATTGACGAGGATCACATACGCCTTGAGCTTGAGCCCGAAGTCTCGACGATTGACTTTGCCAACGGCGTCAAGTTCGACGGCTTCCTCATTCCCGCCTTGAAGACGCGCCGCGCGAAGACGGGCGTTGAGCTGCGCGACGGTCAGAGCTTCGCGCTCGCGGGTCTGCTCGACAACAGCGAGACGCGCTCTATCTCGAAGATGCCCATCGTCGGCGACATCCCCGTGCTCGGCACTCTCTTCAACTCGAAGTCGTTCCAGAAGAGCGAGACCGAGTTGATGTTCATCGTCACCGCGCAACTCGTCAAACCCGTGAACCGCGACGACCTGCCCGCCATGCGCGGCGTGGATGGCTTGAAGAACGGCTCGCCTCTGGGCGTCGAACCGAAGGGCGAGGGCATCACGGGCGACCACGGCTTCTCGACCGGCGACAAGAGCAGCTCGGCCGCGCCGTCCGTTGCAAAGCCCGAGGCACAGCCGAAGAAGAAGGACGCGGATGCGAAGACGGACGCCGCTGCTTCGGTCGAAGTCTCGAAGAAGCAGCAGTAGTAGTTAAGAGGGGGAGGGAGGGGTTATGAGGCTCGGCGAATCCAGTGCGAAGGTGAAGGGCGAGCGCGGCTCAGTCCTCGCGGTAAGCGCGCTCGGCATGCTGGCGCTCATCCTCGCCACGGGGTTGTGCGTTGACATCAGCCACTTCTACGTCGTCAAGGCGGAGTTGCAGAACGCGGCCGACGCTTCGGCGCTTGCCGGGGCCTCGGCGCTCAACTCCTCGCCCGCAGGGTTGACCGAGGCGACGACGCGCGCCGTCAAGGTTATGAACAACTACGAGTTCAACCAGACGGGCGTCACCATCACCGCCGACCACGTCAAGTTCGCGGTCAACTATGGTGGCCCTTACATGAGCGAAACGGATGCGCGCTCGGTCGCCGCCAACGTCCGCTTCGTCAGCGTCGAAGTTCCGCCGAAGACGGTCGGCGTCTTCTTCGCGGCGAGTGCCGTCGGCAAGAACTCGGTTGACCTCACGCAGCAGGCCATCGCCGGGATGAGCGTCCCGCCCAACGTCTTCTGCGAATGGATACCGCTCTCGGTCATTGACGACGACGCACACCCGATGCAGCCCGGCCAGACCTACACGATACGCGATTCGCCGGGGAACATGGTCTCGCCCGGCAACTATCAGATTCTCGCGCCGACGGGTCGCGGCGGAAGCTCCGCACGCGAAGACCTCGCGCATGGCGTCAACGAATGCGCCGAGCCCGGCTCGGTCTACACCGTTGACACCAAGCCGGGCGTCGCGGCCGGGCCCGTGCGTCAGGGACTCAACACGCGCTTTGACGACTACGTCGCCGGGATGGACGCGACGACCGACCCGCCCGACGTGAACGTGAAAGAGAACATCACCTGGGATCAGTATCGCAACGCGACGCCGGGCTCGGCCAACTGGCAGTCGCCCGGTCATGCGGGCGTAGCGATGCGCCGCGTCGTGCTCATCCCGATGGTCGCGCTCAGCCAGTACAACCAGGGGCGCGACACCGTCACCTTCTACAAGTTCGCGGCCTTCTTCCTTCAAGCGAAGGTGCAGGGCGGCTCGGGCGGCGACGTGCAGGCCGAGTACATCGGCGAGCGGCTTATGTTCGGCAAGAACGGCTACAAGCCTTCGGGCGGCCCCGTCAACCCGCAACTCGCGCAGCCCGTTCTCTATCGCTGAAGGGAGATGGTAAGTGTTCGCAAGACTCGCAAACCCGGCACGACCCTTCCGTCGCTTCGCGCGCTCCGAGCGCGGGACGCAACTCGTCGAGTTGGCAATCGTGCTCCCCCTGCTGTTGATGATGTTCGGCGCGGTGGCCGAGTTCGGCCGCTTCTTCTACACCTACCAGACGCTCGCCAAAGCGACGCGCACGGGCGCGCGGTACCTTTCGACCGAATCGGCCGCCGGGACTTCGGATGCGCAGGCGAAGAACCTCGTCGTCTACGGCAACGACGCAGGCACGGGCAGCCCCGTCATCTCCGGGCTCGCGGGTACGAACGTGCGCGTCATGCGCGAAGGAGGGACGAGCGCGTTCCCCGAGCGCGTCACCGTCCGCATCGAGGGCTACACATATCAGCCGGTCTTCGACCTCGGCAAGCTGATAGGCAAGCCCGGTCTCTCGCTCCGCGTGCCCGTAAGCCCGAGCACAACGATGCGTTACTTCTCTTCCATCCCGAGCTGAGGTGAGAGTGTGATGAGACGCCCGCAGGGCAGCGGCAGAAGTGAGCGCGGCGCGGCGCTGGTGGAGTTCACCATCGCAGCGGTCGTCTTCCTCACGGCCATCTTCGGCGTGCTGGAAGCAGCGCGCCTGCTCTGGACGCACAACACGCTCTCCGACGCCACGCGCCGAGGCGCGCGCTACGCCGTCAGCCACCCTTCGAGCGACGAGGCCGAGGTCAACAACATGGTCGTCTACGGCAACGCTGCGGGGACGGGCTCTCCGGTTGCCTTCGGCCTCACCGATGACAACGTAGTTGTGCAGTACAAGCCGTCGCCCGTCACGGGCACCTTCGCCTACCCCGGCGGCTCCGTGACCGTGAGCATCACCGGCTACGTGTTTCACTTCGTCGTCCCGCTCATAGGGACGACCATCGCGATGCCCGACTATCACACGACGCTGACCGCCGAGAGCGCCGGACAGGTTCCCTCCGACATCGGCCCGACTCCCGCGCCGACACCAACGCCAACTGTAACGCCTACACCCGCGCCGACCGTGACGCCCACGCCTGCGCCGACCGCGACACCTACTCCCGTGCCAACGCCGACGCCGACACCCGCGCCGACGCCGACACCGACTCCAACGCCGAAGCCGACTGTGACGCCGACGCCCACACCGACACCGTCGCCGACGCCGCGCACGTGCAACCGTGGCGAGAACGTCTCGACGGGCTGCGTCTGCAAGCCGCCGATGAAGCCGACCGGCTCGGGCAAGTGTCTGTAGCATGACGCGGCGTGATTGATTGAAGAAGGACAGTGAGTGAAGACGAACGGTGATTGATTGAAGACTGACAGTGAGCAAGACGAACCCCGAGCGACCGCAAGGACAAGCGATGACTCAGCAACTAACCTTCGTCATTCTGAGCACAGGGCTGGAGACCTTCCGCGAGTTGCGCGGCGCGCTCTCCGTGCAGGAGGGCGCGCGCCTGCTCGCGGGCGGCGACGACGCGCAACAGATGCTTCCGGAGATAGAGCGGCTGCGGCCTTCGGCGGTCGTCGTCGCGCTCGGCTCTCAGCCGGATGCCGACCTGCGCTTTGTCGAGCGGGTCGCGCGCGAGTGTCCGCAGACGGCTGTTATCTGCGCCTCGCGCGACTCGTCACCGGACGTGATTCTCCGCTCGATGCGCGCGGGCGCGCGCGAGTTCCTGCGCCTGCCCATTCGCCCCGACGAATTCGCAACCGTCTACAAGCGCACCGCCGAATTCTGCGCCGTCCAGCCCGAGGCTCCAAAGAAACGTGGCCGCGTCATCTCGGTCTTCTCCTCGAAGGGCGGCACGGGTACGACCTTCATCGCGGCGAACGTGGCGGCCGCGCTGCGCGCACCGACCGTGCTCATGGACTTGAATCTACAGGCAGGCGACCTCGGCCTCTTCCTCGGCGTCGAGCCCAAGTTCTCCATCGCCGACCTTATCGAGAATCACGCGCGCGTTGACGATTCGCTCCTTCGCAGCTACCTCACGCCGCACTCCGAGAATCTCTCGCTCCTTGCCGCGCCGCGTGAGGCCGACTCGGCCGACGACATCGAGGCCGAGCACATCTTTCAGGTCTTGGAGATACTGCGCGAGCGTCACGAGTATGTCGTCGTTGACCCGCAGCATACCTTTGACCCCATCACGCTCGCCGCGCTCGACCAGTCGGACGAGATACTGCTTGTCTTGACGCTCGACATTCCCGCTATCCGCAGCACGCAGCGCGCGCTCGAAATCTTCGACCGGCTCGGCTACCCGCGCCACAAGCTGCACGTCGTCGTCAACCGTTTCAGCAAGCAGATAGACCTCGACCTGCGACAGGTTGAACGCTTCCTCGGCGAGCGCGTTATGGGCTATGTGCAGAGCGACTATCGCATGGCGGTCAACTCGATCAACCTCGGCCAGCCGCTCGTTGACTCCGAGCCGCAATCGAAGATCGCGACCGAGCTTCGGCAGATTGCCGCGCGCTTCGGCTCGAACGTCGCCGCCGCACCCGCCGGAGGCACGCGCCGGGGCTTGCTCGGCTCGTTCCTGCGTCGCGAGAAGACGGTTGCGAAAGAGGCGGTCGGCAAACAGCTTTCGGCAGTGAGTTAGAACGTCCGCGCCCGGCACAGCGGCAAGGCTTCAGACTGAAGACGGAAGGGAATCATGTCACTACGCGAAAGACTCATCAGGGAGACGGCTCCGAGCGGCGCGGCGCTCTTCGGGCGCGGCGACGAGGCGGCGGCAGCAACCGCAGCGAGCGGCAACGTCTATCAGGAGATGAAGTCGCGGCTGCACCGCGCCATCATCAACCGCATGGATTTGACCAAGCTCGGGCAACTCGACCCCGAGCAGCTTCACGCAGAGGTCTCGCGCCTCGCCGAAGACATGCTCGTGGCCGAGAACGCGCCGCTCTCATCGGGCGAGCGCGAACGGCTGGTGGGCGAAGTCCGTCACGAGCTGTTCGGTCTCGGGCCCTTGGAGCCGCTTCTGGCCGACCCCGACATCTGCGACATCCTCGTCAACTCGCCGAAGAAGGTCTACGTCGAGCGCGGCGGCAAGCTCGAACTGACGAACGTTCAATTTAAGGACGACGAGCATTTGATGCGCGTCATCGAGCGCATCGTCTCGACCGTCGGGCGTCGCATAGACGAGTCGTCGCCGATGGTGGACGCGCGCCTCTCGGACGGCTCGCGCGTCAACGCCATCATCCCGCCGCTCTCACTCGACGGGCCCGTGCTCTCCATCCGTCGCTTCGGCGCAGAGCCTCTGCGGATGTCCTCGCTCATCGACAAGCAGGCGCTTACCAAAGATATGGCCGACATGTTTGAGATGTGCGTCGGCGCGCGTCTCAACGTCCTCATCTCCGGCGGAACGGGCGCGGGCAAGACGACGCTGCTCAACGCGCTCTCTTCCTTCATTCCCAACAACGAGCGCATCGTGACGATTGAAGACTCGGCCGAGTTGCAGTTGCAGCAGCCGCACGTCGTCCGCCTTGAGACGCGCCCGCCCAACATCGAGGGCAAGGGCGAGGTTACGCAACGCGAGCTTGTCAAGAACGCTCTGCGCATGCGCCCCGACCGCATCGTCATCGGCGAGGTGCGCGGCGGCGAGGCCATAGACATGCTTCAGGCGATGAACACCGGCCATGACGGAAGCTTAACAACCATCCACGCCAACACGCCGCGCGACGCACTGGCACGGCTCGAAACGATGATTCAGATGACGGGGATGCGTCTCTCCGACCGTGCGATGCGCCAGCAGGTAGCCGCCGCGCTCGACCTCGTCGTGCAGGCCGCGCGTCTCTCCGACGGCACGCGCCGCATCACCTCCATCTCAGAGATTACGGGCATGGAGGGCGAGACCATCACGATGCAGGAGATTTTCCACTTCGAGCGCAAGGGCATGGATAAGGACGGCCGCGTCGTCGGCCGCTTCCGCCCCACGGGCGTCCGCCCGCGCTTCGCCGAGCGACTCAAGCAGTACGGCATGCAACTGCCGCGCGTGTTTTTTGAAGAGGTGTGAAGCATGATTCCTTCCCTTGTTTTCATCACGTGCATGTTCGGCGTCTTTGGCGCGTACCTTCTGGCGACACGCGGCACGGACGCGAAGCGCAAGCGCTTGCAGCAACGCCTCTCGGACGCGCTGCTCTACTCGCAGCGCGCAGAGGACGAAGAGATTCAGCTTGCGCGGGCTGAGTTGATGAGCGAGATACCGCTGCTCAGCCGCGTGTTGATGCGCGTGAGGATGGCGACGGGGTTGCGGCGCATGCTCGATCAGGCCGACCTGCACATCACGGTCTCGCGTCTGTTGATGCTCGCGTTGATGGCGGGGCTTCTGGCTACGCTCGCCGTCTCGATGCTGACCATCTCGAAACTTCTGATGGTCGGGGCCGGGGTAGTGGCCGCGTCGATTCCGTTCCTCCACATCGCGTACAAGAGGAAGAAGCGGCTCAACGCTTTTCTCGAACATCTCCCCGACACTTTGGAGTTGATGAGCCGCGCTCTTCAGGCCGGACATGGCTTCGCCGAGTCGCTCCACATGGTCTCGACCGAGATGCCCGAGCCCATCGCGACCGAGTTTCGCAAGACCTACGAGGAGCAGAACCTCGGGCTCTCGCTCAAACTCGCGCTCGAAAATCTCTCGGAGCGCGTGCCGCTCTTAGACCTCCGGTTTTGCATCACGGCCATCATGATTCAGCGCGAGACGGGCGGTAATCTCGCCGAGATTCTGGAGAAGGTCTCGCACACCATCCGCGAACGCTTCCGCATCCTCGAAGACTTGAACACGCTCACGACAAGCTCGCGGATGTCGGCGTGGATTCTGTGCGGCCTGCCCGTCTTCGTCGCGGTCGCCGTCACCGTCATGAACCCTGAATACATGAGCGTGCTCTGGACTGACCCGCGCGGCCACAATCTGCTCTTCGCCGCCGGGTTCATGCAGATCACGGGCATGCTGATTATTCAGAAGATTCTGAAGATAAAGATTTAGTGAATAGTAAATGGTAAATGGTGAACAGATAAAAACCACTTACCATTTACCATTCACCATTCACCATTTACCAAAGCCATGCTAATCATCACCATCTCAATTTTCGTCTGCGTCACGCTGGGCGTGATGGGGCTCTACTGGCTGATGTTCCGGCCGACGAGCGCGGCCACCGAGCGTTTGAGGCGCATGGGCGGCGCGGGCGCGGGCGGGGGCATCATCGCTCCGTCGGTCGAAGCCTCGGACTCGCCCGTGGGTGCGTTGGCCGGGCGCATGGCCTCGCCGCTGCAACGTCTCGCGCCGCCTTCGGCAGCCGAAGCGCGCAAGGTGCAGAAGGAACTGATGAACGCGGGCTATCGCACGGAGATCGGGCCCGTCATCTATCGCGGCCTTCAGCTTCTCTCGCTCGCGGGCTTCCCGGCGGCGGTGGCGATGGGGTGCGCGGTGCTCGGACGCCCCTTGAGCAGCGCGATGGTCTGGATTGCGCTCGCCGTCAGCTTGGGCGCATATCTGCCGCGCTTCATCCTCAAGCGCATGATCGCGCGCCGACAGTTGCGGCTGCGTTGGGGACTCGCCGATGCGCTCGACCTGATGGTCGTCTCAATCGAAGCGGGACTTGGCCTCAACGCCGCGCTCGTCCGCGTCGGCGAAGAGTTGAAGGGCGTTCATCCCGACATCAGCGAAGAGTTCGAGTTGACGAACCTTGAAATCCGTGTCGGGCGCGAGCGCGACGAGGCTCTGCGCAACTTGGCAGAGCGCGCGGGCGTTGACGACTTGAAGAGTCTCGTCGCCATGCTCATACAGGCCGACCGCTTCGGCACTTCAATCGCCCGCGCAGTGCGCGTCTACGCCGACAGCCTGCGTACCAAGCGCCGTCAGCGCGCCGAGCAGGCCGCGCAGAAGGCGGCCGTCAAGCTCTTGATGCCGCTCGCGCTCTTCCTCTTCCCGACGCTCTTCATCATCATCCTCGGCCCCGCCGCGCTCAACCTCATGGACACGCTCGGCAACATGTAAAGCGAGATAGGAGAAACCCATGAACACGCGCAGAGTCATCATCATCTTCGTCGCCTTCGCACTCTTGTTGAGCGCAACGGCCTTGTGGGAAGCGCAGGGCGATGAGCGCGACGGCGACACCGCAACCAACGTCGTCGCCTCGTCGGGCGCGGACGCAGGCTCGGATGCACAAGCGACGAAGAAGAAGGGCGGCGGGTTCTTCAAAATCTTCAAAGCTCCGTTCAAGGCTGTCGGCCGACTCTTCGGCAAGGGCGACGACTCGGGCAAGCTCGCGCGCATGACCGAGCACGATGCCGAACGCTTCGAGAGCGCGGGCGTGATGCGCGTCGAAGACCGTGACCACGCACGCCCCACTGCGCCCGACGAAGGCGGCACGGCGCGCGACTATCTTGAGCGCGGGCGCGCTCTGCTCGAAGCCGGGAGTTTGAACGAGGCGGTCGCGGAACTCTCTCGTGCCGTCTCGCTCGACCCGAAGCTTGCGCAGGCGCACAGCCTGCTCGCCGTCGCATACGACCAGAAGGGCTTGCACGACCGCGCACAGGACTCATACAAGCACGCAATGGATGTGAACGACGACGACCCGCAGGCTCTCAACAATCTCGGCTACTCGTTATATCTGAGCGGCAACTATCGCGCGGCCGTTGACCGCCTCAAGCGTGCGGCGCGCTTTGCGCCGTCGGACGCGCGCATACTTAACAACCTCGCGCTGGCGCAAGTAAGGCTCGGCAAGTACGACGACGCCTATCGCAACTTCGCGCGCGCGGGCGGCGAGTTCAACGCGCACGCGAACGTCGCGTCGCTCCTCGTCCGCGTGGGTCACGAAGACAAGGCCGTCGAGCACCTCGAAGCCGCGCGCCGTCTACAGCCCGAGTCGCAGAACGTCCTGCGCCAACTCGCCGAACTCTACGACCACGCCGGGCGCAAGGAACAAGCGGACGACGCCCGCCGTGCGCTTCAAGCCGCCGACGCGCGGCAGATGGCCGCCGCGACAGAGGAAAGATAAAAATTGATGAGTGATGAATGATGAGTGATAAATGTCTCTACGAGGATGTATTCATCACTCATCACTCCGCACTCGTCACTTCTTCTAAACGGAGTTTGAAATGACCCACACCGGAATCCTGACGCGCGTCGAAATTGAGACGATGGGGCCGCCCGTTCTTGAGGAGTTGCGCGAAGCAGACGTGCCCGCGAGCTTTTTGTGCGACCTCGCGCTCAAGCACGTCGCGCAGATGCCCGAGCCGACGACGCAGGGCATCTCCGAAGAGCTAAAGCTTCCGCGCTCGCTCGTCGAAGAGATGCTCGTCCACCTGACGCGCGAGAAGATGATCGAGGTGAAGGGGCAGATAGCGGTCGGCGCGACGCGTTACGCGATGCTTGAGCGCGGCTGGGAGCGTTTGAAGCGCGTGCGTGAGTTGTGCGGTTACGTCGGCCCCGCGCCCGTATCCTTGCGCGACTACGCGCACATGATGCGCTTGCAAGCTATCCCTTCGCGTGCCGCCTCGGTCGAGACCGTGCGCGCCGCCTTCCGCGACCTCGTGCTGCCCGAGTCGCTCATACAGACGATGGGCTGCGTCATCAACTCGCGCCGCTCACTCTTCATCACCGGCCCCGCGGGCACGGGCAAGACCGCGGTCGCCGAGCGCATCAACGCGGGGCTGCCCGGACACATCTGGGTTCCCTACGCCATCGAGGTTGACGGCCAGATTGTGCGCGTCTTCGACAACCACAACCACCGGCCCGCGCCACGCGACGAGACGCCCACTGACTACGACCGTCGCTGGGTGCTCGTCGAGCGCCCGCTCGTCATCGTCGGCGGCGAGTTGACGCTTGACGACGCAGACCTTCAGTGGAGCGAGGCCGCGCGCTTCTACGAAGCTCCCTTCCAGATGAAGTCGAACGGCGGCACGCTCGTTGTGGACGACTTCGGCCGCCAGAGAGTCGAGCCGCACGACCTCTTGAATCGCTGGATCGTGCCGCTTGAGAAGCGCGTTGATTACCTGACGCTGCACACGGGCAAGAAGATCGAGGTGCCGTTCGAGCAGTTGGTTGTCTTCTCGACCAACCTCGACGAGAAGGATTTGGTTGACGAAGCGTTCCTGCGCCGCATGGGCTACCGCGCGCGGGTCGAGCCGCCGACGCCCTCGGCTTACGTCGAGATTTTCAAACGCGCCGCATACACGCGCGGCCTGCGCGTCGAGCAGCACTGCCTTGACCATCTGCTCAACAACTACATGCTCGAACATCGTCAGATGAAGGCATGCGAGCCGCGCGACCTGCTCGACCGCATGACCGACATCTGTCTCTTCGAGGCTCGCCCGCCCGAAGTGAGCGTCCAGTTAATTGACGCCGCGTGGCGCAACTACTTTGGCACCTCGCACGGCTTCAGTGCGCAGGAGCAGACGCGAAAGAGCACGGGGGAATTAGTAGATGCGAACCCGCTCCAAATCTGAACGCAGCGCGAGCAGACCGCGCGTTACGTCTTTGACGAGAGCCGCGCTCTTCGCCGTCCTCCTGCTCTCTCTGTCCGCGCCCGCGCTTGCGGATCAGTTGCGTTTGGCGGACGGGACGACGATGGAGGTTGACGAGGCTTGGGAGGACGCTTCGGGCGTCTGGTACAGGCGCGGCGGCGTGACCTATTTCGTCGAGCGCACGCGCGTTCGCGAGGTCGTGAAGGTCGCGCACGCGGGCGACGCGCTCAAAGATGCGAAGCAGACGAGGGCCGCGAAAGAGACGAACGACGTGCCTCTCGTCAAGGCCGCGCGCGAAGACGTGTCGAAGGTCGAAGAAGTCCAGACCGTGTGGATATACCTCGTCGGCGGGGCGAAGATGGAGGTGGACGAAGCAAGCGAAACGGCCGATGGCGTCTGGTTCAAGCGCGGCAACATCTCGACCTTCATCGAGCGCGCGCGCGTTGACCACGTCGAGCGCGAACGTGTTGCACCCGAAGTGGCGGCGGACAAGGGCGGGGGCGTGCGGCGCGAGCGACGTTGGACGACGGGAAGCGCGCGGCTCGACTCGATCATCAGGCAGAACGGCGCGCGTCACGGCGTTGACCCCTATCTCGTCTTCTGCGTGATGGAGCAC
>JAVXWN010000038.1:0-2621 GCA_032230645.1 Acidobacteriota bacterium
GCCAGCGAACCGATTTGACGGCCGGTGTGAATATGCCTCAAAGCTGGACGACCCTGCGCGTCGTCACACGTGCGAACGGTCTGCTGGAAGTGTATGCGGACGGCTCTAAAATCTTCACGACGCAAAATACTGTAATGGCTTCGGCCACTGGGGCCGGGCTCTACGGCGACGGGCCGGGGCTCGGGCTCTCCAACCGCTGGGACAACTTCACCGTGTTCGTCGCGCCTTGATTTCAGACTCAACGAATCTGACAGCGCGGGCAGAAGTAGGTCGAGCGTCCGGCGCGTGAGAGGCGATTGACCGGAGCATCGCATTTGACGCATGGTTCGCCCTCGCGGTCGTAGACGCGCCAACGCTTGCTGTAGCCGCCGCCGTAATAGCTGGCTTCGACCTTCTCAAGCTCGACGTTGAGCGTCGAGCCGTGTGTGAGTGCTTCGCCGAGCACGTCAAGGATGGCGCGGTGCAGGCGCGTCACGCTGCGGCGCGGGAGAGAGTTGGCTGTGACGAAGGGGTTCACGCGCGCGATGAAGAGAGCTTCGGCGGCGTAGATGTTGCCAAGCCCCGTCACCTTCGTCTGGTCGAGCAGCACCTCTTTCAGCGCGCGTCTCGAACTCGCGAGCACGCGCGCGAGGTGGTCGGGCGTGAACTCGTCGGAGAAGGGCTCAGGCGCAAGATGCTTTAGCTCGCGCGCTTCCGCGAGTCGGTCTGCGCGCACGAGCTTCATCAACCCGAAGTGGCGCTGGTCTGTGAAGACGAGGCGGCGTCCGTCCGCGAGCCGGAAGCGCGCGTGCGTGTGTCGCGGTAGCGTCGCACGTGTGGGGAGCAGCAGGAAGCGCCCCGTCATGCGCAGGTGCGTGATGAGCACGTGGCCGTTGTCCAACTCGGCGAGGATGTGCTTGCCGCGTCGTCGCACGCTGTTGACGACCGCGCCGCGCATGATGCGCGCGAACTCGCGCGGCGTATTCTCGGGCGCGAGCCCCGGCCGAATGAGCTTCGCCGACGAGACGCGCAGGCCGCCGACAGCGCGGTCGAGTGCTTGCGCAACAAGTTCGACTTCGGGCAGTTCGGGCATGAGTCTCTTACTTCATTAGTGAAAAGATTCGGCGAGGCGGCAACCCTCTTCGAGCAGCGTATTCATCTTTTCGATTGAAGTCGCTTCGGCGTAGACGCGCAGCACCGGCTCGGTGCCTGATTGACGAAAGAGCAGCCATGACTCGTCGCCGAAGAGAAGCTTGGTGCCGTCAAGCGTCTCGACGCCCGCGACCGTCATCTGCGCGAACGAGGCGGGCGGCTTCGTCGCAAGCGTCTCGACAAGCGCGAGGCCGCGCGCGACATCCGTGTGCAGGTCGCGGCGGCCAAAATAGAACTCGCCGAACTCGCGATGCATCTCCGTGACCATCTCGGTCGGCGTCTTGCCCGAGGCGGCGACAGCTTCGAGCAGGAGCAGCGAGTTGAGAATCCCGTCGCGCTCAGGGATGTGGCCGCGCACGCCGATGCCGCCCGACTCCTCCGCGCCGACGAGTATGTCCTCGCGCAGCATGAGGTCGGCGATGTACTTGAAGCCGATGGGCGTCTCGTGTAGTTGCAGGCCGTGCGCCGCCGCGATGCGCTTGAGTAGGACGGACTGAGAGAAGGTGCGGACGACGCCGCCCTTCTGCCCGCGCGCGCGCGCGAGGTGAAGCAGCACGAGGGGAACGACTTCGTGCATGGTCATCGTCTCGCCGCGTTCGTTGACCGCGCCGACGCGGTCGGCGTCGCCGTCGGTCGCGAGCCCTAAGAGCGCGCGGCGCTCGCGCACACGTTCGCGGAGCGGCGCGAGGTTGCGGTCAATCGGCTCAGGGCTTACCCCTCCAAAGAGCGTATCGCGCTCCGCCCTGATAGTCTCGACCCCGAGACGCCCACCTCGCAAGAAACTCTCGACCCAACGACCGCCCGAGCCGTGCATCGGATCAACGACTACGCTCGCGCGCAGCGCACGCATTCTTTCAAGGTCAACGTAAGCAGCGACCTGTTTGCGATAGCTCTCAACCTCCGCGCCGAGACGGCCCCGTGCGTCGGCCGGAAGCTGTGCAAGCTGCGGCGGCATTGCGTCGAGCAGCGATTCGACGACAACGGTCGTCTCGGCTGTCGCGCTCCCGCCCCACGGGGCCTTGATCTTGAAGCCGTTGAAGTGTGGCGGATTGTGCGAGGCCGTGATGACGACGCCGCCCGCCGCGCCGCGCTCGCGCACCGCCCAGGAGACGAGCGGTGTCGGCACGTCCGCGTCGAAGAGAGCGACTTCGATTTGATTGCCCGCGAGGACTTCCGAAACGCGCACGGCGAAACGCTCGGAGAGAAAGCGACGGTCGAACCCCACGACGACGTGCCTGTGCGCGGAAGCATCATCCGCATGAAGGTGCGCGTGAGCCTCGTCCGTCTTCGAGTGCGTTCTGCTTTTAGCCGAATCGCTCGCGCCCGTCGGCTGTCGTCTGACGAAGTCGGCGTAAGCTTGTGCGACGCGCTCGACGTTCTCGAAGGTGAATTCGTCGGCGATAGTCGCGCGCCAGCCGTCGGTGCCGAAGCGGATAGGGGTGGGTCGCTCGCGGCGTTGTGTCACAGCGCCCCCCCGGTCAGCGTGTAGT
>JAVXWN010000073.1:0-21204 GCA_032230645.1 Acidobacteriota bacterium
GTCCGCCGAACGATAAACCGAAGTGTTGGACACATAGACCGTGTCAGCGTTCTTCGGGTCAACCGTGACCTTGCAGAAGTACCAGCCGCGTCCCCAGATGCGCGCCTCGTTCGAGACGAGGCTCCACGTCAAGCCCGCGTCGTCCGAGCGGTAGAGGCCGCCCGCCTTCGCGTCAACGATTGCGTAGACGCGAAGGCGGTTCGTCGGTGCGACGGCGAGTCCGACGCGGCCCAAGCCTTCGGTCGGAAGCCCCGTAGTCAACTGACGCCATGTGTCGCCGCCATCCGTGGATTTGAAGACGCCGCTGCCGGGGCCATACGATGGCGGGTAGATGCTCCACGGTGGTCGCCGCGTGTTCCACAGAGATGCGTAAACAACCTTCGAATCCATGGGGTCGAAGGCGAGGTCTGCCGCGCCCACTTCGTCGTTCTTGAAGAGAACCTTCCGCCACGTCCGACCCCCGTCGCGCGTGCGGTAGACGCCGCGCTCAGGATTCGCGCCGTAGGCGTGGCCGAGCGCGGCGACGAAGACGACATCCGGGTTCCGAGGGTCAACGATGACGCGGCTGATCTGTCGCGTGCCTTCGAGCCCGAGGTGCTTCCACGTCTGCCCTGCATCAGACGACTTGTACACCCCGTTGCCGTAGGAGATCTGCGAGCGCATGTCGGCCTCGCCCGTGCCGACGTAGACGACCTGCGGGTTTGATGGCGCGACGGCAATTGCTCCGATTGACGCGACAGTCTGAGAGTCGAAAATCGGCGTCCACGTGCGCCCCGAGTTAGAAGTCTTCCACACGCCGCCACCAACAGAACCGAAATAGAAAGTCTCCGGCTCTGCACGCACGCCCGACACGCCGTTGACGCGCCCGCCTCGGAACGGGCCGAGCAAACGCCAGCGCAGGCCGGAGTAGACGCCTGCTTCATGCTGCCCTTGCGCCGAGGCCCGTGGCGGCATGCCCCCAACAAATATGGCGAGGAGGAACATCGCCGCAGCGCACGCAATCATTCGCTTGATGAAGGTCATAGGCATATTCTTCCTACCCGACCAAGGATACGTCAACTCCTCGGCGTCTGAGCTGATGTCCGTATGAGAGTCTTTTTCAATATCAGCCTGTTTTTGGTCAGACTTCGGCCTGCCTCAATGGTAATTATCTACTTGACGCAGGATTGTTGGTTTTATTGCAGTCAATCGTCACGGATTGTTGAAGTGTTACCACCTTGACGATTAACGATCTGCATCGAGTAGATAATTACCCATACGTGGAACAACAACGACAGAAGGTCAGCCGACACACAAACATGACATCTCTAAATCACGAGACCGCGCGCGGGTGGTTGCAACTGCTGTCGTGCGTGGGGCATTATAGCGAAGTCTTTCCTTCTCTCGCGCATCGACGGTGATGCGCCCCTTCGCCTCGTAAGGCGATGGCGTTCTGGATGGTTCGAGAGCAGGCTCACTTTCAACTTCAGAAGCCGCTCACACGTGAGCACCCGAACCAGAGGCCCTTCGCTGTCACCGATCCGACGAAGCCACTTCGATTCGCAGCTTCTCCTGATTGCTCGCCAAAGGCGGGCGAGGTACAACACATGTCCATGAAACTTTACGTCGGCAACCTCTCGTTCCAGACTTCTAACTCCGATCTTCAGGAGCTTTTCGCACAGCACGGCACGGTCGAGTCGGCTTCGGTCGTCGAAGACCGCGACACGGGCCGCTCGCGCGGCTTCGGCTTTGTCGAGATGGCGTCGAAGGAAGAGGGCGAGGCCGCCATCCAACAGCTCAACGGCAAGGAAGTCAACGGGCGCGCATTGACGGTCAACGAGGCCAAGCCCCGCGAAGATCGCGGCGGCGGCGGTCGCGGCGGCTTCGGCGGCGGCGGCGGTAATCGCGGCGGTGGCGGCGGCGGTCGCGGCGGCTACGGCGGTGGCGGTGGCGGCGGACGCGAGTCGCGCTGGTAACACCGTCCGGCTCGCTGGCGGTTCTTAAAATGAGAAGCCCCGGGCAAGTCTAAAACTTCGGCCCGGGGCTTTTTCCGTCAACGGCTTTCTCTTTCGACGAGCAAGGGGTTTTAAGTTTGAGTCGAATCAACGCAGTTCCTAACCGAGCCTTTGAAGGAGCGTCGCCCTTCAATCGGTCTCATACAACGCTTGTCGTCGGCGTGCATGCGCTCGGATTGCTCGGACTCTGGTACTGGCCGCGCCCTGTGGACGCGGCTCTCTTTATCGGCCTTTACCTGATTACCTGTCTCGGTATCGGAATCGGCTATCACCGCCTGCTCACTCACAGAGGGTTCGTCTGTCGAACGTGGCTGAGGCGTCTGCTGGCATGGATGGGCGGCGCGGCGCTACAGGGCGGCCCCGCGCGTTGGGTTGCGATTCATCGCCGACACCATCGCAAGGCAGACCGTGAGGGCGACCCGCACTCGCCGCTCGACGGATTCTTCTACGGACACGTCGGCTGGATTTTGAGACTCGACGAGCAGGACGGAGAAGATTACCGCGAGTTGGTGCCTGACGTTTCGGGCAACGACCCGTGGATGCGCGTGATGGATCGCGGGCAGCTATTCATACTGCCGTGGGCGCTCACGGGCCTGTTCTGTTTCGCCGTCGCCGGGTGGCGCGGTGTCCTGTGGGGAACTCTCATCAGGACGCTCGCGCTGTGGCACGTAACGTGGAGCGTGAACAGCGTCTGTCACAGGTGGGGGCGTCGCCCGAACGAGACAAAGGATGAAAGCCGCAACGTCTGGTGGGTCGGGCTGCTCTCGCTCGGCGAGGGCTGGCATAACAATCATCATGCGCGACCTGCTTCGGCACTGCATGGCTGGCGCTGGTACGAGGTGGACGTATCGGGATACGTGATACGACTGATGGCGCGGCTCGGCCTCGTGCGTCAGGTCGTGAGGGCCACGCGCGGGGCAACCGCGCCGTAAAGTGCGACTGCTGCCGCTGCGAGTAGTCGCCTTATGGGCCGAACGAGTGAGCGTGTCACTTACAAATGTTTGTGAATATCAAAAGGAGATTATTGTGGAGAAACAGATTCATGTTGACGGCGAGCGCGTAGAGAAGTTCTGCGCGGTGTGCGGCGAAGAGCGCGGGCACGTCGTGGTGTCAGTTACTAAGGCCGGGCGCATCTCGCGCGTGAGCTGCCCGAAGTGCGGCACGCGTAGCACGTTCAAGGCGGGCATCGGCACGTCGTCGCGCGCCACTGCAAAATCGGGAGAGCCGTATGATCGCATGCACACCTACCGCGCGGGACAATCGCTGACGCACCCCGTCTTCGGGATTGGCGAGGTGACGGCGGTCATCGAGCCGCAGAAGATAGACGTGCTTTTCCCCGACCGTATGCGCCGCCTCATCCACGCGCGCGCATAATCGAGAGCATGCTCTCATCGCGGAGCTTTCAAGTGAAAATTGATATACGTTGAAGGCGAGGTAGGCAGGGGCGGCGCGGGTCGGGGCTTGACGCAGGCTTACTTCTCTAACTCGTCCGCCTTCTCCAGAGCGTCCGTATTGAGGTAATCGGCTCCGCCCTCGGGGAAGCTCACAAGGACGGATTCCAAAGTTCGTCCCTCGTCATGGGTCGTCACCACGCGCAGCACCGTTCCGACCTCACCCTTGTAAGCGCCTGTGCGGGCACGGACGGAATCACCTGCTTTAATTCCTGCGCCGGTGTCGGCTAGTTCACTTCCCATAACTCTCTACTCTCCCATCTCGTCCTTCTCATCCTGAGCATTTCCCTTCCGTCCCTCGCTATTGTCTCTGAGGAAGAGCGGGAGGCCGTGTCCGTCGTCGGAAATCTGTTCGACATGCGGTTGAGCCTTGCCCTCTTCCGGCTCACTTCCTGATTCGTGCTGCGGCATTTCGTTCGCGCCCATCACTTCCGCCTTTTCATTGAACTTTCGTCTCGGTTCCGCGCTGATCCGCCTCGGCCAGCAGTTCGGCACGCTGCTCCTTCGTCATCCCTTGCAGGTACTCCAGAAATTCCTCGCGCCCTTCGTCGTGTTCGAGCGCGGCCTCCAGACGTTCTATGAAGTCATCGTACCCGTCCAACTGTCACCGCCTTTGTCTCTAAACGTCTTTGTCAGAGCTATTCAAGGTAGTGTTCGCCGAGCCGCGCCTGTAGAGCCGCCGGGACGGCCTCCCAACGCGCGACGCAGAGCACGCGCAACGTCAGCCTCGACATGTGTACGCGGGAGAATCGCCAATGCCCGGGCCCTTCGACGTAGAGCCAGCGGTAGTAAGGGCCGTCGGCACGCTGGCTGTAGAACGTCGCGCTCTCGCCGAGCCCTTCCATATCCGAAGGCCCCAAATAAACTCGCAGGTCTCTCATCCGAACCGCCTCCGGCCTTCGAGGAATACTCTCAACCTATCGCACACCTCGGTTTCAACTCTTGTCGCTCGTCCCGGCCGAGCCATCACCTTCGCCCGACGTGTCCTTCGTGTTGTTGATGAAAGGCACGAGCCCGAGCTTCACCTCTTCCAGTGCGATGCTCGTGTTCCGACGCCTCTTCGGGTCGGCTACGATGCGCGGGCGCGAGCCGCGCTGAAGCTGCTTGCTCCTTTGCGCGGCCACGACGACCAGACGGAATCTCGAATCTATCCCCGGCCAACCAGTGTCTCCGGCAACGTTGCCGAACCCGGCGTGCGTCGGCTTATCACTTTCAGGCATAAGGCGCTTCACCCCTGTGTTGTATTGAATAAGGCATTCCAAATCAACCCATCCCCGGACGGGCCCTAAAACATCTTGAGCAAGTCTTCGTGGCGACAACCACTCTGCGCGCGCATCAGCGGGAGGACATCGCTCTCTATGGCGCTTGTAAACTCCGCGGACGAGTCGGGACTGATTTGAAAGACAACGCGACGTGTGAACAAGTTTTTCAGCCCCGGTGATTGCGCTGTTGACTTCAGGCAGTCCGGATGATTCCGGAGGGGCTGAGAAGGGAGCGAGCCAGACTCTGTTCACAAACCATCTTGCGCTCGACGCACATATATGTCAACTTAAGAACATATCCTGCATGCGAAACATAGTGTTTTCGTTGAAGGCGGGAACTCCGGGAGGTGAAAGACTGTTTATGGTCGAAACGCATCTTGACGAGTTGCTTGAAGAACGCGGGCACTCTTTCTACTGGCTGTCGAAGGAGACCGGCATCAGCCACACAACGCTCTGGCGACTGAAGAAGGGCAAGGCGCTCGGGATAAATTTCGTTACGCTGGAGAGCATCTGCGTGGCGCTCGGCTGCCAGCCCGGTGACGTTCTGCGGCTGGCGAGCCGGAGGAAGGCAGCCAAAAAGAGAAAGACCCGAAGCGTGAGATAAAGCGGCGGAGCCCGTTGAAAAGTAAGCCGGGAGCGTCTGGGTTCAGCGAGCCGTCATGACGCTCTTACGGCGCAAATAACCTTACCTCTCGATCATCAGTGCCAAGCCGAACCATCTTTTCAAATCGAAGTCCAAGCTTCTCAAGGAGCTTGGCAGAGCCATGATTGTCCGTGGATGTGATAGCCACGATGCGATTCAGCCCCAGAACATTTTTCCCATACTCCATCACAGCGGACGCCGCCTCGTATGCGTAACCTTTCCTACGATGACTCGGAAGAAAGGCAAACCCGATGTCCACATCTTCCAGCGTATCCCTTTTAATCAGGCCGCAAAGCCCGACGGGGAATCCGCCCTCCTTCACCTCGGCCAGATACAGGCCGAAGCCCACCCGGCCATACATCTCAACCGGCCCTTTCAAGATATAGTCACGTGCGTCCTCGATGGTTCTCACACCTTTATCGCCGATGAACCTCAACCACGCGGGATCATTCAAAAGCTCAACGATGAACTCCGCATCATCGGTCGAGAGCCAACGAAGTATCAGCCTGTCTGTCTCAATGACTTTCAAATTAACCACACCACTTTCTGACATCAAACCACTATCGCGTCGAATGGTTCGGCATGACTTTGCGCACGAATTGAAAAGCCGCATCCTCCGGCCACGGGCATGGACGTGTGAGGATGCCGTTGACGAAGGTTGACGACCGGAGATGTTTGCGTGGCGACGGCTGCGCGCCGCTCAGGGTGCGGCGGTGCCGTCGGTGATTGTGAACTTGATGTCGCTGCTGCTCTCCGAGAGCTTTTGATCCGCGCCGTTGTAGGCTTCAACCTGCCAGCGGTATGTGCCCTTCTGAAGCGGCTTGTCTACGCCAAAGGAGGTCGCTTCGACTCGCTCGTTGACGTAGGGGGACGTGACGGACGCATCGTCCGCGTAGATGCTGAACTTGTAATAGGCCGCATCGGAGTACGGCTCCCACTTCAACTCAAGCCCCTGCGCGCTGACCTTCGCCCCCGCCTTAGGGTTGAGCAGTTTCAGGTCGCCTTTGAAGATGCTGGTCGGCGTGACGAACAGAGTCTTGTCGGCGACGACTTCGTACTTGGCCGAGCTGAGTCCGCCGATGCCCGTGGTCGCGAAGACGTATGAGTCCGTGTCGAAGACGCGCGCCTCCAGAGCTTCGTATGTCTTCGGCTCGACGTTGGTGATGACGTACACGCCGTCCTTGTCCGTTCGCGCCGTATATCGCTTTTCGCTACAGCCGCCGAAGTACTGGTTGAACTGCTCGCACAGCCTGACTTCGATATTCTCGACGGGCTTGCCGTTGAAGAGGACTTTACCCTGCACGTTGCCGGTGCCGGGCGCGGGCTTCATCTTCTCAACACCCGTCTCGGCGCTGGCTGTCGCCGTGGCCCCGGGCCGTGGCGTGGAAGAAGTGTTTGTCGTTTGGTTAGCCTGATGCGAGTTCAGGTCAGGGATTTTGCAACCCGTCAATGAGATCGTCGTCATTACGCAGATGAAAGCAGCAAGTTGTCTGCCGAGCGTCATGGTCTGAATCCTTCTCCTCTCTCTGTGTGTAACTCGAAGTGCGATTGTGTGCGTGCCAAAGTACACGCGGTCTCCGGCGGCGTCAAGACGGTTTGACTTGTCATCGGCGTAGAGCGAGCGTTCGGCATTGACATCGGCGGCGCGCGCGAATACTTCACTTGAGCGTGTAAGGGGCTCTTCAGTCTTCGACCAGCGAGCCGCGCAGGAGTGGCTGACCCGCGAGTGACGACCTAAAGCCGAAGAGGACGAGCGTGAGCGAGACGGCGAGCGCGAAGGCCGGTGCGCCCGCGTACCAAGCGGAAAAGTCAGTCGTCATCGGGAAGAAGAAGAACATCAGCGCGAAGAACTGCATGAAGACGAACGCGAGCAGGCCGAAGCGCAGTAGCACCGCGAAGGTCAGCACGGAACCGACCACCGCGAAGAACAGATCGAGCGCGAAGTGCTCACCCGAAAACGTCGAGAGCACGACCACCGCGACGAAGAGCAGCGCGAGCGCCACACGCTCGCGGCGTAGGATGATCGAGAAGAGCAGTAACAGGAACATCAGCGACGCCGGGAAGATCAGCGCGTTGATGGTCTGCGCGGCGAGAATCGTTATCACGTACTGCATCCCCGACAGCGTGGCCGGATGTATGAGCGGCGGAGTCGTCGCCCCCATACCGAGCCACTGCGGCGCAAGCGTCTGCACATACTCAAGCAGCACTTCGCCAAAGCCGAAGAGCGCGCCGAGCAGCAGGTCGCGCCCGACGAGCGGGTCGCGCCAGCCGCCCGCGAGCAGACGGTTCCAAGAGATGATGCGATGCGGCCAGCGCCGCCTGACGAATGGCTCAAGCGCAACGTAGACGAGCCACATAAGACACGCGAGCAGAAGCGTCCACGCGAGATTCTCGACGAAGAGGCTGAACTCACCGTTGACCTCGGGCACGTGGTGAGCCCCGAAGAGCCACGACACCATCTCAAGCAGAAAGACGAACGCGGCGAGGCGAAACGCGCCCCGGCGGTCGCCGCGCCCCATGCGCAGGTTGTGGCGCGCGAGCAGCGCCGCGCCCAGCAGGATGACGAAGAAGAGGAAGATCGCAAACGCCTGCGCCGCCCTCTCGTTCGTTAAGCCGGATGCTTCCTCCTGTCGCGCAGGGCGATTCCATGGGTTGATAATCTGAAACCAGACGGGTCGGCCTTCAAACGCGGCGGCCTCGATGTGGATGGGACTGTCGGGCTGTCCGGGGTGATGCCCATCCCACGCGGCGCGTTGGTCGTATGCCTGCGGCGGCACCCACTTCGGCTCGGACGGCGTGAACTCTCGCATGTCGAGTCCCGCTTCGGCGAACAACTGCGACCAGTCGAACGCGGGCGAAGGCGCGTCGGAGTGTTCGTCCACCTGCGGCGGGACGCCGTAGAAGAAGAGCATCCGCCCGCGCGCGTCGAGCGAGACGCCCGCCATGCCCGAGACGGTGTGCGGCGGGTCAAGCGCGGTCGTGTCTTGCCGGTTGAATGGGACGAGATAACGCGGGCTCTGCCTATACCAGAAACCGATTGCTACGGGGCGGCCCGTCTTTAATCTGTCCCAGCGATGCGGCGAAGAGTCGTTCTTTCTTACATAGTCGAGGTAGTCGTTCTGTATGAAGAACCCGCAGTCGTTGTCGGCCGCCGCGTCGTAGCCGAACTTGCGCGTGATCTCAACGGCGCGCTCACGCAGACCCTGCACCGATTTGTCGAGCGGCACTACACGATGGAGCGCAGTCCTGTTCGTCAGAAAGAGCGAGAGCGCAAGCGCGGCCAATGTCGCCGCGAGCAGAAGGACAGCGACCGCGGGGCGCAGGCTCCCATGCTTGGGCGCAGCCGCGACCATCTCGGGCGATGGCGTCTCGCCCGCAGCGAGCGCGGCCGCCAGAGGGTCTCCGCCCGGCAGACCCGCCGCCACTTGCAGCGCCGAAGCCGGACGGTCTTTCGGGTCGGAGGCTAAGCAACGCTCGATGACGCGCTCGACGTGCGGGTCTACGTCTCTCACGATTGAAGAGAGACTCTCGGGCATCGTCACGGTCTTGCGCAGGCGCAGAATCTCCGTGAGCGTGCCCGCCGAGAATGCCTTGCGCCCCGTGAAGATTTCATAGAGGACGAGGCCGAGCGAGTATACGTCGCTCTTCACGGTCAGCTCGCGCCCCGAAAGCTGCTCGGGCGACATGTATTCGGGCGTGCCTTCGAGAGCAGCGCCGTCTCCGAACTCCTCGACCAGACCGGCGAGCCCGAAGTCGGTGATGCGGACATCGCCGTTCTCGTCAATCATCACGTTCGCGGGCTTGAGGTCGCGATGAAGCACGCCCGCGTCGTGTGCTGCGGCAAGCCCCGCGCAAATCTGTCGCGCGATGTCGGTCGCCTTGTCCGATGGCAGTCGCCCGAAGCGCTTGAGCACCGACGAAAGCTCCTCACCGCGTATGTACTCCATCGAGAGGAAGTGCATCCCCTCCGCCTCGCCGATGTCATAGACGCGGCAGACATTCGTATGCGAGATTTGGCGCGCGACGCGAACCTCGCGCCGGAAGCGTGCCAGCGCCGCTTCATCCGCCGACAACGCTTCGGGCAGAAACTTGAGCGCAACGGGCTGTTCGAGCGTCAGGTCTTCGGCGCGATAGACCTCGCCCATGCCGCCGCGTCCCAGCAGGCCGACGACGCGATAACGCTCGTTGAGTATGGTGCCGGAGACAAAGCGCGCGTGGTCGAGCGAGTCGGAAGTCGAATGGATGCCCGAGAGACGCGACGGCGTCGAGGTCTTACGTCCCGGTTGTGAGGAGCGGCCCGAGTTGGGCTTCGAGTCATCGGGCAGGATGCGCGTCTTCGCGTAAGAGTCTTCGAGGTCAGCGCCGCAGGACGGGCACGACGGACTCTCTTCGGCAATCTCTCGCGTGCAGGCGGGACACTTCATCGCGTTGGATTCTACCTGTCTGCGGTCGTGAGCCGCCATCAACTTTACTTTCAAGTAACGAATGATAACGGGCGAAGCTTCATCACTCACACTCAGATACGAAGAGCCCCGGCGGAAGGTTTTCCCCGGGGCTCTTTTCGCGTCAGCACTGACGTGACGCTCGGATTACCAGCGCGGCTCGCGGTTACCGCCTCCGCCTCCGCCGCCACCAAAGCCACCGCCGCCGCCTCCGCGACCGCCGCCACCACCACCGTAGCCGCCACCACCACGGCTGCCGCCGCCGCCGCCGAAGCCGCCGCGACCGCCACCACCGCCGCGGCTACCGCCACGGTCTTCACGGGGCCGCGCCTCGTTGACCGTCAGGTTGCGACCGCCGAGGTCTTTGCCGTTGAACTGCTGGATGGCGGCCTCGCCCTCTTCCTTTGAGGCCATCTCAACGAAGCCGAAGCCGCGCGAGCGGCCCGTGTCGCGGTCTTCCACGACGTTCGCCGACTCCACGGTTCCGGCCTGCGCGAACAGCTCGCGGAGGTCTTCGCTTGAAGTCTGGAACGAGAGGTTGCCGACGTAAAGTTTCATGGACATGGTGTGTGATCCTCTGACCCCGGAGCGGGGTCTCTCAGGAGAAGCTTCCAACGCGTGAAGTGACTTCGTCGTAACGGTCACGGCGAAGTTTTCGCTTTTGGTGCTTTTGTCGGAGCGGCTCCTGCGTAGTTAAAATCAGCCCACTCTCGAACCATCCAGAACGCCGCCGCCAATCGAGGCGCGGGGCGCATCACCGTTGATGCGCGAGAGAAGGAGTAACGCCGTTATGATGCCCCACTTCACATCCCGCTTGCAAGGGTTACGACTGCCCCGCGTTTTGTTGTACATTCGCGTCGTCGGGCTTCGCATTGTGAGCCGCGCGGCGGCGTGTGAGACGGATGCGCGACCTTGAAGAACTATTCCGCGAGTTGGGCGAGTCGGCGTTCCGAAGCCGGTTCCGCCTGAAAGGCAAGGAGCTTACCTACCTGCGAGCTAAAGGTCTGCCCGTCGTGCTCGAACACGCGGCCGACTTCGTCGAGAAGCGTCTGGCCCCGGCCGAGCCCGCGAACGACGGGCGGCAGACGCCGATGGGACATCACCCCGCCTTCGTCGCGCAGCACGCTACGGCCACGTGTTGTCGCGGCTGCCTCTCAAAGTGGCATCGCATCCCGAAAGGCCGCCCGCTCTCCGACCCCGAGAAACGCTATGTCCTCTGCGTCATCGAACGCTGGCTCGAAGGGCAAGTGATGAATGCGGAGTGATGAGTAATGAGTATCTCAACACGGCCCTATTCATCATTCATTCACTCCGCATTCATCATTCATCGTTCATCACTCATCGCTCCAAGAGTGCTTGCCGCCTCGCGCGGCTGTTCTACGGGACGCTGCTGCTCGTCCCTCATCTCGCGCGTAAGGAAGTAGTTGAGTCCGGTGCGGATGACGGCGATTGCGCCGAGCTTGCCTATCTGCTCCCATGTGGGCGCGACCGCCGTTGTGAGGATGTCGGCACCGAGTTGAAATTCGAGCGCGAGCGCGAGGTAGCGCGCCAGCGTCAGCCGGATGCTGTTGAAGCCTTCGACGCGCGGCGGGGCGAGCGCGCGGAAGAACTGCACGACCGCGGTCGCGACGCCGAGCCCGATGATGAGCGCGCCGAGCGTCTCGATGCCGAGCTTGAGCCACTGGACGGCGGTGACGACCGAGCCTTCGACCCAACTCTCGCCGGGGGAGACTAAAATGCTCCTCACGTTCTCCTGCTCGAAGAATAGCAACGTCATCGGGCCTTCTCCTCAAGAAAAGTTTTCCGGATTTAGTATCACATCTTAGCCCATGCGCGGAAACAGAAGGGCACGGAGAATTCAACCCTCCGTGCCCTTCTGTTTCCTTCTATGTCTGAGTTGGTGAACGCCTCTAAGAGATAAGACGGTAGTACGAGCCGTCGTCGCGCCAGTCGCGACGGTTGACGGAGTACATCGCGCAGTCGAAGCCGTAGAAGCACGCGTCGTGCATGTATCTCATCCCGACGCGCTCAAGCACTCGGCGCGACCTGTGGTTGTCGCGCATCGTGAGTCCCGCGATTGCTTCGCGACCGAGTCTCTCGAAGCCGTAGCGCAGGCACGCGCGCCCCGCCTCCGTCGCGAGCCCGCTGCCCCAATCCCGGCGCGCGAGCATGTAGGCCAATTCGACGCCGACCTCTTCGTTACCCATCGAGAGCCCGCAGTAGCCGATGAGCGCGCCGTCGTCTTTCTTCTCGATTGCCCAGCGGCCGAAGCCGCGGCGGCGAAAGGCGCTGACGATGCTCGTAAGGTTGGCCTCGGTCTCCTCACGCGTGAGCGGGCGACCGTGCCCGACGTAACGCATCACCTCGGGGTCGCGCGTTATCTCGCACATCGCATCGAGGTCGGAGGGCGCGAACATCCTGAGCCGCATGCGCGCCGTCTCGATCCGGTCGGAGGCGACCGGGGCGGCGGGCCCCGCGTCTGTGTGAAGAAGTGCTGCCACCACTGTCTTGCCCCTTAAGCGGCGAGGACGCTTTTCGCCTCCTCGCGCCTTGAAGTGAGTTCGGAGAATTCGCCGTTCGCGAGAAGCTCCTGCGCCGCTCCCGCGCCGACCGGGCGCGAGAAGAGATACCCCTGTCCGTAGTCGCAGCCGAGGTCGCCGAGACGCCGCAACTGCTCGCGGGTCTCGACCCCTTCGGCGATAACGTCCATGCTGAGGCTGCGCGCGAGCGTGACGATAGTGCGGACGATCTCCGCGTTCTCCGTGTTGTCGGTCATCTGCGTGACGAACGAACGATCAATCTTGAGTGTGTCGATGGGGAAGCGATGCAGGTAGGAGAGCGACGAGTAGCCTGTGCCGAAATCGTCAATCGAGAGCCCGACGCCTAAGCCCCTGAGTTGCGCGAGCATGCCGATGGCCGTATCTATGTTCTCCATAACCATGCTCTCGGTGATTTCGAGCTTGAGGCTGCTGGGACGCAGCCCCGACTCGCGCAACGCCGAAGAGATTTGCTCGATCAAATCGGCCTGCGAGAATTGTCGGCTCGAAAGATTGACGCTCACCGTCACCTCCTCGCCCGCGATGCCCTGCTTCTGCCACTCGCGCATCTGACAGCACGCCTCGTTCAAGACCCACAGTCCCAGCGGAACGATGAGCCCCGTCTCCTCCGCGACGGTGATGAAGTCGCCGGGCATGACGAGGCCGCGCTCGGGGTGTCGCCACCGCACAAGCGCCTCGAAGCTCGCGACCTTGCCCGTCTCCAGAGAGACTATCGGTTGGTAGTTGAGGAAGAACTCCCTGCGTGCGAGTGCGCGGCGCAAATCTGTCTCGATCTGGAGCAGTTCCATCGCGCGGGCATGCATCTCCTTGTCGAAGACGACGTGACGCTTCTTGCCCTCTATCTTGGCGCGGTACATGGCGGTGTCGGCGTCGCGCAGAAGGTCTTCAGCCCGCTCGTAACCGGTGTTCGAGAGAGCGATACCGATGCTCGCGGTGGTGAAGACCTCGTGCCCGCCAATGTTGAAGGGCTGTGTGACGGCCTCCTGCACGCGCAGCGCGACATCTATCGCGTCGGCGGTCGTCTCAAGGTCTTCGAGCAGGATGGTGAACTCGTCGCCGCCGAGCCGCGCGACCGTATCGCCGGGGCGCAGGCACATCTCCAGACGATGCGCGATACCGACGAGAAGCTGGTCGCCGACCATGTGACCCAAAGAGTCGTTGATAATCTTGAAGCGGTCGAGGTCGAGGAAGAGCGCGGCGAAGAGACGGTCGCCGCTGCGGCGCGAACGCTGAATCGCCATCTTGACGTGATCCATGAAGAGAGCGCGGTTCGGCAATCCCGTCAATGCATCGTGGAAGGCGTCGTGCAGCAACTGCTCTTCGGCGCGCTTGCGGTCGGTGATGTCCTGAATCTGGAAGATAAGGTGGAGCGGGCCCGACTCGCCGTCGCGCACGAGCGACATGCCGAGATGCGCCCAGACTTCCTTGCCGCTCTTGTGACAGTAACGCACCTCGGTCTGGTGCGACGAGATCGTCCCCAGTATGAAGCGCTGCATCTGCTCGTCGAGCGCGACAAGGTCTTCGCGGTGCGTCACGCGATGGATGTTCGAGGTGAGCAGCTCGCGCTCGTCGTAGCCCATGATGTCGCAGAGCGAGCGGTTGACCTGAAGCCAACGCCCTTCCAGAGAGACGACGCCCATGCCGATGGTCGCGTTGTCGAAGGCCGAGCGAAAGCGCTCCTCACTCTCGCGCAACGCACCCATGTGCTGCTGGACTTCGAGCGCGTGCTCGCGCGCGAGGTCGGCCTGTCTCGTCGAGGCTTCGACGTTCTTGAGATAGGTGCAGTAGGTGAAGTAGACGACGACGACGATGGGCGCGGTGGCGAGAAAGGCGTAGAGTCCGAACGACTCGACGAGCTTGGCGATGATGCCCGCGGCCGAAGCGCCCGCAAAGTAGGTGAGCGAAGTCCAGAGGAAGTTCTGCCGCCACATCTGCCACACGGGCTGCCCCGAGCGGAGCGCGACGCCGATGGCAACGAGGCCGGAGTTGACGACGTACTGCACGAGCGCCATCGCGCAGACCGCCGTGATGTAGATTGTCTGGTCGCCGAGCGGGAGCTGCTGGATGTCGCCGTCGAAGGTGAATCGCAACACCACGACCGTCAGGAAGGTCGAGCAGACGTAGACGGCCGCGTTGAAGGCCATGACCGTCTTCTTCTTCGTGATGCGCAGCGAGGAGCAGAAGGCGTCGGCCGCCGCCAGCAATATCGCCGCCTCGCCGCCGAAGAAGAGCAGTGAGAAGAAGATGAAGGTGTCCGAGACCGAGATTTGACCGCGCACGCGCGGTATCTTCACATAGACGCGCGAGCCGAAAGCCAGTGTCACTAAACCGATGAGCGCGAAGCGCAGCCCGAGCCCCGCCGGATGGAGGCGCGTGACGGTGTAAGCGCAGGCGACCGCGCCGAGGACGATGACCGTCCACAGGTACGGTTGCGCCATGCGCTGTTTTTTCGCGGAGTCGAGCATCGGTTGCGTCTTCGGCTGGTGCCGTAGATTTTTAGAGAGCGCCGGGGCTTTGAACGTGGGAATCGGCCCGCGGGCACAGTCCTTAGTGCAAGCGGCATTCCAGTCCGGGAGAGTGGTGGGAGCAAGAAAACGCGTGTATTTCGCGGCTTTTTGCAGGCCATCGGCGCGGGGCGGGGCGTGTCGGTCAGTCAGCCTGACGTGCGCCGTTCAAACTGACGAAAAACCACTCACCCGCCCGTGAGAGGGCGAAAGCGATGAGTGGTTTTTCAATTGGGGCTGTCAGAGAGGTCGGGTGGTTGGTGTCTCGCTTAATCCTTTCGATGAGGCGGCTGTGCCTCGCCTCCGAAAATCGCTCCGTCTACTTCGTGGGCGTCGTCGCGCTGGCGATTGTCGCGTAAGCGGAGTTGCCGTTCGCGTTGTAGGCCCTCACGCGGTAGTAGTATTTCTTGCCGCCGGTCAGCCCCGTGCTCGCGTAGGACTTGACGCCCGCGCCCACTGCGGCGAGTTGCGTGAAGGTCACGCCGTCGGTCGAGCGCTCGACCTTGAAGCCGCTCTCGTCGGACGAGTTGTCCGACCACGTCAGGTTGATCTGCGTCTTCGAGGCCGCTGCTGCCTTCAGCCCGCTCGGGGCCGCGGGAGGCAATGCCGCCTCGACGACCTTCGCCATCGAGGCCGTATTGTCTCCCTGTATGAGCGCCTGCGAAGCCTGAACACTAACGTCACCGAGCAGCACGCCGTCGCCGAGCAGCGCCCCGTCACCTAAGAGCACGCCGTCGCTCATCAACGACCCGTCGCCTAAGAGCACGCCGTCGCCCAAGAGCGCGCCGCAGCTCAGGAAGGGCGAGCCGTCGCTCATCAAAGAGCCGTTGCTCGTCACGATGCTGTCGCCCAAAAGCACGCCGTCGCTCATCAGCGAACCATCGCTCATCAGCGAGCCGCTCGCATTGAGCGTCGTGCCGTCGCCGAGGAGCACGCCGAGGCCGTAGACCTTCTGATACTTGGTGACGAGGTTCGTGCCCGTGGCGAAGGTCTGATCCATGACGAGACCCTGTGCCCAGTCGAACTGATAGCCCGCGATGTTCGTCTGCTGCGACCCGAGCGACGAGGTGAGGAGCGGCGAGCCGACTGCGGTCGTCGCCGAAAGGTCTGTGCGGACGAGCCGCGCCAAACGCATCGCGCCTTCAAGGTTGACCTCGCCCGCGCCCTGCTCGAACGTGTTGAAGCCCGCGAGCGACTGCGACGTGTACATCAGAATTGCTTTGACAAGGTTAGGCGTCAAAGACGGGTTGGCCTGAAGAAGCAGCGCCGCCGCGCCCGAGACGACCGGCGTCGCCATCGAAGTCCCCGACAGGTACATCTGGTCGCGCGCCGCCGACCCGCTGACGTTGGCGTCAAGCGTCGGGTTCTGCGTGACAAGGAGGTTGCCCCCCGCCTGTGCGTCGATGATCTTGTTGCCCGGCGCGACCACGTCCGGCTTGACGAGGTTGTCGTAATGCTTTGTGCCGAGCGAGTCAGTCCAGAAGGAGCGCGTGGGCCCGCGCGAGCTGTAGGTCGTCACCGTGTCGTCATTGCGCGCATCGGTGCCAAAGGTGTTCGCCGCACCGACCGTAATTACGCTGGGGTCTATGCCGGGCGAGTGAATCTGTCCGTAAATCTTGTTCCCCTGCCCGTCTTTGCCCTCGTTGCCCGCAGCGGCGACGACGACCACTCCCACGTCTACGAGGCCGCGCACGGCGAGGCACAGCGGGTCATTCTTGTACGAGTCGACGGCCGCTGTGCCGAGGCTCATGTTGACGACGCGAATGTTGTAGGCGGCCCTGTTGGCTTTGATCCAGTCGATTGCCGAGAGCAGCGACGAGGCTTTGCCTTTGCCCTGCGAGTCGAGAACGCGCAGGTTGATGATGTTTGCGTTCGGCGCGATGCCGCGATACGCGCCGTTGGAAATCTGTCCGTTACCGGCCGCGATGGAAGCGACGTGCGAGCCGTGCCCGTAGGGGTCGTCGGTGCGATTCTCTCCCGTAAAGTCCTTGCTGTAAGCTATGCGCGAAGCGCCGCCGGACTCGACGCTGAAGGCGGCATGGTTCGGGTCGAGGCCCGAGTCGAGCACTGCGATGCCGACGCCGGTACCGTCATAGAGGGGGCTGTAGTTAGCCATCACGCGCGCGGCGTCCGCGCCCGAGGTCAGCGTGACGTGACCGAGCAACTTCACGTCGCGGTCGAGCGCGACATAATCAACATCCGCGCGGTTGGCGAGGGCTTCGACGGCCGTGGCCGGGAGCGATACGGCGCGCACGGGGAAGTTGTTGTAAGTTCTATTGACTGTTCCGTTGTTCGTCTTGACCGCGTCGTCGAGCGTCTTGCCCCACGCACCCGTAGCTTTGATGACGACGTTGACCTTGCTGCCCGAGGAGAGTTGCTGCCGCAGGTCGGCCGAGACCTTGTCTTTGCCGTTCAACGAGGCTTGCGCCCCGGCCGGCTCCGCGCCGCGCCACGAAAGGGCGGCGACGATGAAAGCAATCGTTGCCAGCACTGTGATGGGGGATGTGAGTCTGTGTGTTCTCATCTTCTTTATCTTATAGATGTTCCCGTCCGAATGCGTCTGTTGACGCTTCGCCGCCACAGACGTTTGCACGCCCCGTTCCAATGGTCGGGAGAAGCTAAATAGCCGGAAATTCGCAGGAATCAGCGAAGTTTGAGCCGGGAGAAGAGAGGCGCAAGGAGTCAGCCTGACTGCTATTAACTTCAAGATGACCGGCTCTGGTAAGTCAAATAGAGAGTGCGAAGCTTACGTCACCGCTTCACACGGCCGGGTGCGACGAACATAAGATGTGGTGAGAAAACGGATGTGAGATAAGAGACGCGCGACGGGTAAGCGACAGCTAGGCACCACCATCGTCGTCTTCTCCGAACCGCGTGCGGAAGTCTTTTGACGAGAGCCGGAGCGCGAGCCAGTCGTCGAAGATTTCGGGTTGGTTGAGCCAGACGGTGAACCACTCGGCCATCTCAATCTTCTCGGCGCGCTTGCGCTCGTTGACGGCCGCGTTGCGCGCGATCATCTGCGCGCGCTGCTTGCCCTTAAGCACGGTCTCGTGTACGCGCCGCAAGCCTTCGCGATCATTCTTGCGCCCGAACTGCTTGCGCAAGTTGTCGAGCCGACGGATGGACTGCGCGGCCTCCGTGAAGGTCGAGAACTTGAGGACGTTGCGGAACGCGGCTTCGTAAGGGTCTTGAGTTCGCCAGCGTGCGTCAAGCTCCAACACCTCTGCGTGTCGAAGCTCCGCGCCCTCGTCGGCGAGCAGACGCGCCACGCGCGCGGGGCTCTCGACCGCGCCCTCGCCGAAGCGTTCGCGCACCACCTCGGTCACGGCCTCAAGCTCACGCGCGCCGACCGACTCGCAATCGAGATGCTCCCACACCTCGATCATCAGCTCGCGCTTTGTCCGCGCCTCCCACTCGCGACTCTTTGCCACGACGGAGAGCTTACGACGCCCCGGCTTTTGAAGGCAAAAGCGGCGGGGGCATAAGGCACAACTTCCGCGCCACGCACCTCCCCACTCCGGCTGCGCTCGCCCCCGGTTTGCGGTACAATTTAGCTTCGCACACCGATGACTCACCCAGCTACAAACATGGACGAGGCGCTGGCTGCGCTCCGAAAATTCTTCGGCTTCGAGAGTTTTCGAGAGGGACAGGGCGAGGTCGTCGAGTCAATACTCGCGGGGCACGACACGGTCGTCGTGATGCCGACGGGCGGCGGCAAGTCGCTCTGCTTCCAACTCCCCGCGCTCATGCGCGAAGGCGTGACGGTCGTCGTCTCGCCGCTCATCGCGTTGATGAAGGATCAGGTGGACGCGCTTCACGCGCGCGGGCTTCCCGCGACTTTCATCAACAGCTCGCTCGACTTCGAGGAGCAGAAGGAGCGCATCGCGGGCGTGCGCCGTGGCGACTTCAAGCTGCTCTACGTCGCGCCCGAACGCTTTCGCAGCAACCACTTCGTCGAGACGTTGCAGCGCGCGACCATCTCGCTCTTCGCCGTTGACGAGGCACACTGCATCTCGCAATGGGGTCACGACTTCCGCCCCGACTATCTTCGTCTTCAATCATTCCGCGAACGCATCGGCCAGCCCCAGACGGTCGCGCTGACAGCGACCGCCACGCCTTACGTCCGCGCCGACATCATCGAGCAGCTCAAGCTCGACGAGCCGCGCGCCTTCGTCAGCGGCTTCGACCGTCCCAACCTCTCGCTCGTCGTCCTACACACAGAGAAGGAACGCGAGAAGTACACGCGCATCCGACAACTCGCCGCCGAGTACGAAGGCCAGTCGGGCATCGTCTACACCTCGACGCGCAAGTCGGTCGAGCAGATTACACGCAAGCTCCTCGACGCGCGGCTGCGCGTAGTCGGCTACCACGCGGGGATGACGGACGAGGAGCGCGTGCGCGCGCAAGAGGACTTCATGTCGGGGCGCACGCAAATCATCGTCGCTACGAACGCCTTCGGCATGGGGATAGACAAGCCTGACATACGCTTCGTCGTACACTTCCACCTGCCCGGCTCAATCGAAGCTTACTATCAGGAGATAGGCCGCGCGGGGCGCGACGGCAAACAGTCTGCCTGCCTGCTCCTCTTCAACTATGCCGACAAGCGCACGCAGGACTACTTCATCGAGGGCTCGTACCCGCCGCCCGAGCTGATCGCCAAAGTATACGAGGCGCTGGTCGGAACGAATCAGAAACGCATCGAGCTTTCAACACGCGAGATAGCCGCGCGTGCGGGCATCCGTAACGAGATGGCCGTCCAGTCCTCGCTCATCACTCTGGAGAAGGCCGGGCACATCGAGCGCGGCACGGGCGCGGAGAACAGGGCCGCGTTGCGCCTCGCGATGCCCCCGCATCTTGCGCGCGAGGCGGTGGCTGCGCGCCGGAGCGTACAACTCAAGCAGGTGCTCTTCGGTCTGCTCGGCGGCTATGACCTGAACGAGCGCACGGAGGCCGAGATTGACGTGGCCGAGTTTGCCGACACGCTCGGGATGGAACTCGGGAGCATGAGGCGCACGCTGTCCGCGCTCGCCGAAGCCGCCGTCATCAGGTATCAACCCGCGCGTCGGACGCGCGGCGTCCTGATGCGTGATGAGCAGCCCGCGACGCGCCTGCGCATCAGGCCCGAAGACCTCGCGCGCCGCGCCGCGCTCGAACAGCGGAAGCTGCGCGAGATGATCTCCTTCTGCTATACCGAAGCATGCTATCGCACCTTCATCCTCGACTACTTCGGCGACCGCTCGCACTCCGGAAGCTGTGGCACGTGCGGCAACTGTCTTCAACAGCGCAGCAAGAGCGCGCCGCCAATGGAGCCCGCGCGCGACCTCGACCGCTTCATCATGAAGCACGTGCCCGTCGCGCTCGACCTCGAAGAAGAGCTTGCGACCCAGTCGCGCGCGCGTCGCAGGCGTGAGGCGGCCGAAGGCCCAGCCGTGAGTGAAGAGGATGAGAGTGGCGACTCAATCGCTCTCACCGAGCCGCGCGAGTTGTCGGGGGAAGAGACTTTGACGGTGCGCAAGATTCTCGCGTGCGCGGCGCGAATGGGCGGGCGCTTCGGCAAGGGGATGCTGGCGTTGGCGCTGCGTGGCTCGCGCTCGGCCAAGCTCTCGCAGGCGGGGCTCGACCAACTCTCGACCTACGGCATTCTTGCTGGAAGAACGCAGGACGAGATACTGCTCTACGTTGATGCGCTCGTAGCCTCGGGCTGCCTGCACGTCATGGGCGGCACTTACCCGACCATCTCGCTCACGTCGCTCGGGAGCGAAGTGATGCGCGAGCGCGCCTCAGTTCAACTGCGCCTGCCCCCGCTCTACACAGCCCCTGCTTACAACGCTGACCCTCCGACACGCGCGGCGCGGCGCACTTCGTCTATCGCCGCTTCTGCGCCGAAGACGAACACGGTTGACGAGACATACGCGCTCTACGAGCAGGGACTCACGGTCGAAGAGATTTGCGCTCGGCGCGGCCTCACCGAGATTACCGTCGAAGGCCACCTCGCCGACTGCATCCTGCGTGGTCGCTCCTTCGACGTGTCGCAATACGTCAACGCGGAAGACCGCGCGCACATCGAGCAGGTGGCCGCACAGATAGGCACCGAGCGCCTGAAGCCCCTGCGCGAAGCCCTCCCGCGCCACATCACCTATCGTATGATTCGCTTCGTCGTCGCAGACTTACAACGCGCCGCCGGACTCGGCACGAAAGAGGATGAGTGAACCGATGAAGGCGGAAGTATGAACGATGAACTGAAAGGCATCCGGCCTTTCAGGTCATCGTTCATACTTCCGCCTTCAACGGGTCACTCAACCTCTTTCGTGCCGAGTCCGGCGGCGCGTTGTAAGTCTGCGACGACGAAG
>JAVXWN010000053.1:0-39215 GCA_032230645.1 Acidobacteriota bacterium
GTCGGCAAAGCCTTCGCGTCCGCCCGCGAGCGTCGAGACTTCGCCTTGCGGAGTCAGCTTGCGAATACGGTCAGCCTCGCCCGCGTCCGCGACGTAGATGGTTCCGTCCGCGGCAACTGCGACGCCGAACGGATCGGAGAAGTGCGCGCCCGAAGCGATGCCTTCACTGAGGCCGGGCTCGCCGTCGCCCGCTGCCGTCGTGACCCGTGCGCGCCAGCCTGCCGCCGTGACTTGTCCCTTCCGCGAAGGCGACAGGCACGAAACGAAAAACAGGCCGCACGCGGCGAGTGCCATAAGTGCGGCCGTGATGTTGACGGGGAAGCTTCGTTTCAATTGTTGAGTCGGACGGTTCGCTTTAACCGATGCGCCGTGGCTCGCCCTACTAAGCGGGGCCGAACCTCTTCTTGTACTCGATGGACGTGATGAACGCCTTGACCATCTCGGCCGTGCGATAGTCGCCGAACTGGTTGAGCTTGTCGAGCCAGAACTGGTAGCCCGAGAAGTCCGTGTTGGGTGCGGCGTCGGGGTCGCGCCTGAGATAGCCGAAGTATTGCATCAAGACGAAAGCGCGGTTGAACTCCTTCGCGGCGAGCGCGGCGTTCTCCACGACATCGCGCAGGGCTCGTGCGCGCGCGGCCGTGTCGGTGGTGTCGTTCGCCGAACCGAACTCATTGATAGCGGCGGCACGCTCTGACGTGGAGGGCGTAACGGCAGCGTTTGCGAAGAGCGCGTCTACGAACTGCGCAGGCGTGCGCGAAGTCGGGTAAGCGGTCGTGAAGCGCGAGCGCGTGACGAACGAGTTGAAGTAAGCCTGCTTGTTCGTCTCCAACTGCTGCTCCCATCCGGGCGCGAGGACGACGACGCTCTGATCGAGTGCCTGCATGTCGGGCAGAAACTCCGAGAGACGCAGCGGCACGGGCTTACCCGGCAGGTTGCCGAAGGCGGCGAGGTATGCGCGATAGACGAGGTAGCCCGTCTCTTTAAACTCAATTGAGAGGAAGAAGGCCGCCGATGCGTCAACGCGCTTGACCTCGCGGCACGCTGCGTCTGCGCCGCACGTCTCGATGCCGTTCGTCCAGAAGTTGAGTCCCGAGTCGTCGGGCTCGCGCGAGAAGAAGTCCACGTAATGCTGGCGGACGTAGAAGCGCGACTCGTCCGCGATGTTCGTGTATGCGGCGCAGGTCGAGAGAGAGCGTGCGATGTTGAGACGGCCGCCGCTCGTCGTCTTGCCCGCGAGCGCGGCGTCCGCATCGGTCGTGGTGATGAGCACGCCCTTCAAGCCCGCCGCCGTCAGGTCGCAGCGCGAGAGCATGAGCGCGGCCGCGCCCGCCACGTGCGGCGCGGCCTGCGACGTTCCGCTGAAGGTGCCGTATGTGCCGTTGCGCAGAGTAGAGAAGATGCTCGCGCCGGGAGCGCCGAGGTGAACGCTCGTCCGGCCCCAGTTGGAGAAGAAGGCGAGCGCGTCGCGATTGTCCGTCGCCGCCACCGAGATCATGCCGGTCGTCTTGTAGCTGCTCGGATAGGTCAACACCGACTCGTTGTCGTGTCCGCCGAGCGAGAACCCGTCGTTGGACGTGCCGTTGCCCGCGATGGCGACGAAGAGCATGCCCGTCCCTTCGGCGCGCTTGATCTCGTCGAGGAGCGATTGCGAGAAGCCGCCCGCGAACCAACTGTTGTTGAGCACGTGGATGTTGGCAAGCCCCTGCTGCTTGAGTTGGACGGCGAACTCAAGCGCGTCAATGGCGTCGGAGAGGAAGCCCGCGTTGTTGCTGTTGAGCCACTTGATGCCGAGCAGGCTCGTCTGCCAGTTAATCCCTGTGACACCCTGCCCGTTGTTGCCCGCTGCGCCGATGATGCCGGAGACGTTCGAGCCGTGATTGTGGTCGTCGAGCGGGTCGCACGTGTTCGTGATGGTGTTGAAGCCGTGCGTCCCCGCAGGGCAGTTGAAGTTCACGCCGCCGAGTGTGACGGAGAAGGGCACGGGCGCAGTCCAGATGTTCGGCGCGAGGTCTGGATGGTTGTAGTCAATGCCGGAGTCGAGAATGGCAACCACCTGATTACGCGAGCCGGTCGAGATGTCCCACGCCGCTTGCGCGGAAACGTCGGCACCGGTCGTGCCCCCGGTCTGCCCCGTGTTGCGCAAACCCCACTGCTGCTGCGCGTAGAAAGAATCGTTCGGCGTCGCCCCGCCATAGGCCACATAGTCCGGCTCGGCGTAGAGCACATCGTCGCGCGCCGCGAGTTCGCTGATGAGCGTCGTCGTGTCCTTGCTGCGCGAGGTGATGAGGTGCGCGCCCGTGCCGCCGAGTCCCTTGTCCGTGTCCGCGTCTACGGCGAAGGAGGCTGCGGCGGCGGCGCGCGACTGCGCGTCCTTCGTCCCTCGGAACCTGACGATGACGCGACCGGCGGCGGCCTCCTGTCCGTTGACCATCTCTATCTTGAGGCCGTTAACAACTCTTGCCTGCGAAGCCGTCTGTGCGCGCGCGGAAAGAGGGAACGGTCGGGAGGCGAGCCCCGCCAATAGTGTGAGTGCGAGCGCGAAGCCCGTTAAAATTCTTCTCATGGTAGTTCTTTCTTTCTTGGTTTACGCGACCCGACCCCGGCGTTTGCAGCACACCCACTGACGGCGGGTTGAGAGCCGACGCGAGGACGAGAGGCGCGCTATTTTTGAACATCCACAGCCGTGTAAGCAAGCGCGCAGCGCCCGGCAAAGTGAAAGTCAATCATCGCGGACAGAGAGCACAGCCTCAAGTTTGTAGACGCGCGGCGGCGGCGTGGTTTATCCTCTCACCACACGTCTTAACCGAATCAGTTCTTACCCGGAGCCGGAACTCATGCCAGAAACGAAGAGTCCTACTTTGCGCGCGGCGCTCGCGTGCGTCGTGCTTTTGTGTGTTGCGATGGTTGCAGCGGCGCAGCAGCAGCAGGCCACGCCGCAGACAACGCCGACGCCCGACAATCCCGAAGACGCGACGACCGAGATTAAATCGTTCGAGCGTTTAGAGTGGCGCAACATCGGCCCCGCCAACATGGGCGGGCGCATCGCGGACATCGAGGGCGTCGCGGGAAATCCGAACCTCGTCTACGTGGCGACGGCCTCGGGCGGACTGTTCAAGACGACGAACGGCGGCGTGAAGTGGACTCCGCTGTTTGAACGGCAGGGCTCGATCTCAATCGGCGACATCGCGCTCGAACCGGGCAACCCGGATGTCATCTGGCTCGGCGCGGGCGAGTCGGCCGTGCGCAACTCGGTAAGTTTCGGCGACGGCGTCTACAAGTCAACCGACGGCGGTAGGACTTGGCAGCACATGGGACTGCGCAACACCGAGCACGTCTCGAAGATTCTCATCAACCCGCGTAACCCCGACGTGGCTTACGTCGGCGCGCAGGGTCACGCCTACGCGCCGAACGAGGAGCGCGGCGTCTTCATGACGACCGACGGCGGAAAGACTTGGACTAAGACGCTCTACCTCGACGCCGAGCACGGCGTGGCCGACATGGACATAGACCCCGCGAACCCGAACATCATCTACGCGGTGATGTGGAAGTTTCGTCGCACGCCGTGGACGCACACGTCGGGTGATGAGAAGGGCGGGCTGTTTCGTTCGATTGACGGCGGGCGGACGTGGAAGAAGTTGGAGGGCGGACTGCCGAAAGTGATTGGAAGAATCGGCGTCGCGGTCGCACAGTCCAACCCGAACGTGGTCTACGCCATCACGGAGGCGAAGGAGGGGACGCTGTGGCGCTCGGACGACCGAGGCGAGACGTGGCGCAACGTCTCGAAGCAGACCTCGATTGTCTCGCGCGGCTTCTACTACACGCACGTGCGCGTTGACCCGCAGAACGAGAACCGCGTCTTCGCCGTCGCTTCGACACTGTTCGTCTCGGTTGACGGCGGGCGAAACTTCCGTCCCATCAGCGGGCGCACGCACGTAGACTTTCACGCGCTCTGGCTCGACGCGCAAAACCCGAAGCGGATGTGGCAGGGGCAGGACGGCGGCATCGCCGTCACAATGGACGGCGGCGAGAATTGGGAAGTGGTCAACAACTTTCCGTGGGGGCAGTTCTATCAAATTTACGCTGACAACCGGCAGCCGTTCTACTACGTGATGGGCGGTCTACAGGACAACGGCACGTGGACGGGGCCGAGCCGCACGCGCGAGCCCGCGGGGATTCAGAACGACGATTGGCGGATGATAAGTTTCGGCGACGGCTTCTATGTGCTCAACCACGCCGACGACCCCGACCTTTATCTTTCCGAGTCGCAGGGCGGCAACCTCGTCCGCACCGACATGCGCACGCGCGAGCAGCAGTTGGTCGTTCCATACATGGGCGACGATGGCGGCCCGGCCTCGGATGCGAAGTATCGCTTCAATTGGAACTCGCCCGTCGTCCCGAGCCCGCATGACAAGAATACCGTCTACCTCACCGGCAACGTTGTCTTCAAGTCAACCGACTTCGGCAAGACGTGGACCACCATCAGCCCCGACCTCACGACCAACGACAAGGAGAAGCAGAAGTCGGCGGGCGGCCCCGTCGCCTTCGAGAATACGGGAGCCGAGTATCACACGACCATCATCAGCTTCGCCGAGTCGCCGCTCAAAGCGGGACTCCTGTGGGCGGGCACCGACGACGGCAACCTACAGGTGACGACCGACGGCGGAAAGAACTGGCGCAACATCGTTAAGAACGTTCCGGGGCTCGCCGCGAACTCAGCGGTCTCGCACGTCGAGCCTTCGCGCACGGACGCAGACCTCGCTTACGTCTCCTTCGACCGTCATCAACTCGACGACCGGCGACCTTACGTCTTCAAGACGACGGACGGCGGGCGCACCTTCCAAAACATCACGGGCAATCTGCCCGCGAACGCCTACGTCTGGGTCGTGCGCGAAGACCCGAAGAACCCTCGATTGCTCTACGCCGGGACGGAGCTTGGCCTCTACGTCTCTTACACGGGCGGCGGCAACTGGACGAGCCTCGGCTTGAAGAACCTGCCCGTGGTCGCCGTTCACGACATCCTCGTCCATCCACGCGACAACGACCTCATTATCGCCACGCACGGCCGCAGCATCTACGTCCTCGACGACGCAACGCCCATTCAGCAGATGACGGCGGAGGTCGCGCGCGAGGACGCGCATCTCTTCGACGTGCGGCCTGCGCTCAGGTACGCCACGCGCATGACGCGCTACGGCATTGGCGACAAGGCTTTCGCCGGACAGAACCCGCCTTACGGCGCGCTCATCAGCTACTACTTGAAGCAGAAAGCGGACGATAAGACGAAGGTCAAGATTCAGATTCTCGACGCCTCGGGCAAGATGATCTCCGAGATAGAGAACATCGCAAAGGAGCGCGGACTCAACCGCGTCAACTGGAACCTGCGCTACGGCGGCCCGACTGTGAGAAGACCGCCGACCGACGAAGAGACGCAGTTCACAGGCGGCCCGCGCGGGCCACAAGTGATTCCGGGCACGTACACTGTCAAGCTCCTTATCGGCGACAAATCATTCGAGAAGAAGGTTGAGGTGCGACTTGACCCGACGGTGAGTGTCGCGGCCGGAGACCTGCGCGAGACGCTCGACATGATGCTGCGACTGCGCGATATGCAGACGGCGACGAACAACGCCCTGCGCACGCTCGACAGCCTGAAGAGCCAGATCGAGTTCGTCGAGAAGACTGTTAAGGACAGGCTCGGCGCTGCGGACGTGCCGAAGGATTTGAGCGACAAACTCACGGCGCAGAAGAAGAGGGTCGAAGAGTTGCAGAACCGTCTCGCGCAGCCCGAGGGCGGATTGGGCTTTGAGGGACGCGCGCAACTCGTTGACCGTATCGGCGGCCTCTTCTTCACGCTCGACTCGGCGGACGCCGCGCCCACGCCCGCCGCACGCGACCTCTACACCGATTTGCAGAAGGAGTTCAACACGAAGGTCGGTGAGGTCAACAGCTTCTTGAATGAGTCGGTGCCGCAACTCAACGATGCGTTGCGCCGCGTCGGCGCACCGACCTTGATGACGGGCAAGCCGATTGAGCTTCCGAAGCCGTAAAGCTTGGGAGCCGGGTTTCACGTTCTTGAATATAGAGTGAAGGGCGATTCATCACAGAGGCATCCTTCTGTGGTGAATCGCCCTTCCGCAATACCTTCCCGGCACCTGCCGGATTCCTCATGCACGCGGCGACGCCGTTCGGTGATAAAACACCGCCTCGCGCGCCGCCCGAGTCGGCGGCACCACTATTGCACAAGGAGCCTCGTCCGCGATACGCGATTGAAATTCGACTGGAGAAAAACATGCTTAAGAAGATCAGTTCTCTCATTCTCTCGACGCTGCTCTTGCAGGCGGCTGTCGTTCCGGCCTTCGCCAAGTCCGACGCGAACAAGGAGGCCGAGCGCGCCGAGAAGATTCGCACGCAGCTCGTCAAACTGGGCACGGGCAAAGACGCGCTCGTGAGACTTGAGCTGCGCGACAAGAGCAAGCTCGAAGGCTACATCAGCGAAGCGGGCGCGGAGAGCTTCGTCGTCACCAACCGCGACGGCAAGACCACGACCGTCCCTTATCCGCAGGTGAGGAAGGCGCAGGGCAATAACCTCTCGACCGGCGCGAAGATCGCCATCGGCGCGGGCGTCGTCGCCGCCATCGTGCTCATCGTCATCTGGCACATGATCTCCGTGAACGAGCAGTGAGTCACCTTACAAAGAAGGGCGACGGGTCTAAAGTTAACTTTAGACCCGTCGCCTTTTTTATCGCTCATCCCGAAGTGAGTCGGCCTTAAACCTCGATCACCTCCGCCTGCGTCTCAGCATCGAGCAGCGAGGCGCTCGTCACCTTGTCGTCGCCATCGGTCTTCATCAGGCGGACGCCCTGCGCGGAACGGCCCGTCTTTCTGATGTCGTTGGCCTCGATGCGGATGAGCTTGCCGTTCTTGGTGATAATCATCATCTCGGACTCTTCGTCCACGGGGAAGACGGCGACGACCTTGCCGGTCTTGTCCGTCGTCTTCATGTTGATGACGCCCTTGCCGCCGCGCGTCTGCAAACGGTAGGTCGTAATCGGCGTCTGCTTGCCAAAGCCGCACTCCGAGACCGAGAGCATCTTCTCGCTGTCGTCGGCCGAGACGGGCGAGACCGAGACGACGTAATCTCCCTTGCGCAAATCAATGCCGCGCACGCCGCGCGCCGTGCGACCCATCGGGCGCACGTCCGACTCGCCAAAGCGTATGGCGAGCCCGTCGTGCGTGGCGATGAAGATGCGCTTGGTACCATCGGTTAAGACTACGTCCAAAAGCTCGTCGCCTTCGTCCACGTTAATGGCGTTGATGCCGTTCGTGCGGATGTTGCGAAACTCGGAGAGCGCAGTCTTCTTGATGACGCCCTTGCGCGTGACCATCACGACGTAGCGCCCTTCGGCGAAGTCGCGCACGGGGATGACGCCCGCGAGCTTGCGCGACGAGGGGATGTTGATGAGGTTGACGAAAGCCTTGCCGCGCGCCGAGGGGAGCGCGTCGGGTATCTCGTGAACCTTCAGTTTGAAGACCTGCCCGTCGTCCGTAAACATCATCAGGTAGGAATGCGTCGAAGCGATGAAGAGGTGCTCGACCCAGTCTTCGTTCTTCCCCGTCGAAGCGCCGCTCCTGCCTTTGCCGCCGCGCCCCTGCCGTTGATAGGTCGAGACAGCCGTGCGCTTGACGTAGCCGTTCTTCGTCACCGTGATGGCAACGTCCTCGTCGGCAATCATGTCCTCGATTGAAAGCTCGACACCCTCATCAATAATCTGCGTGCGTCGTGCGTCGCCGAAGTCGCGCCGCACGTCTTCGAGTTCCTTGACGATGACGCGACGCAATGAAGCCTCGTTCGAGAGAATGTCTTCAAGCTCGGCGATGAGCTTGATGATGCCCTCGTACTCGTCAATGATCTTCTGCCGCTCAAGCGCGGACAGCCGACGCAGTTGCAGATCGAGGATAGCCTGCGCCTGCTGCTCGGAGAATTCGAGCCGCTTCATCACCTTCCTGAGCTTCTCCACGAAGCCCGTCACGGTCGCATCCGTGGGCATGCCCTTCCACTGCTTGACCTCCGACATCGTGGCCGAGTTGCCCGTGAGCCACTGCCGCGCCTCGTCCACCGAGCGCGCGTTGCGAATGAGCGGGATGATGTAGTCGAGCGCATCAATCGCCTTGCTCAAGCCCTCAAGGATGTGTGCGCGCGCGCGCGCCTTGCGCAGGTCGTATTCCGTGCGGCGTCGCACGACCTCGCGGCGGAACTCGATAAAGTATTCGAGCATCTGCCTCAAGGTCAGCACGCGCGGCTGCCCCTGCACGATGGCGAGGTTGATGACGCCGAACGTTGATTGCATCGGCGTCAGCTTGTAGAGCTTGTTGAGGACTATCTGCGGCACGGCGTCGCGCTTGAGTTCAACGACGACGCGCATGCCGTCGCGCGAAGACTCGTCGCGAAGGTCGGAGATGCCGTCAATCTTCTTCTCGTTGACGAGTTCCGCGATGCGCTCGATGAGCCGCGCCTTGTTCACCTGATAGGGAATCTCGGTGATGATGATGGCGTCGCGCTCGGTCGTGCCGCGCCCGATGCGGTCAATGCCCGCGCGCGCGCGCATCTGGATGAGACCGCGCCCCGTGGTGTATGCCGAACGGATGCCCTCGCGCCCGTAGATGAAGCCGCCCGTGGGGAAGTCGGGGCCGGTGACGAGCGAGAGCAGCTCGGCCTCTTTCATGTTCGGCTTCTTGATGAGTGCGACGGTGGCATCGACAATCTCAGAGAGATTGTGCGGTGGAATCTTCGTCGCCATGCCGACGGCGATACCCTCCGAGCCGTTGAGCAAAAGGTTCGGCACGCGTGTCGGCATCACTGAAGGCTCGCTCAGAGATTCGTCGTAGTTGGGGTTGAAGCTGACGGTCTCTTTCTCGATGTCGGCGAGAATTTCGGCGGCGATTTTTGACATGCGCGCTTCGGTGTAGCGCATCGCGGCGGCCGAGTCACCGTCAACCGAACCGAAGTTGCCCTGACCATCCACGAGCGGGTAGCGCATCGAGAAGTCCTGCGCCATGCGGACGATGGTGTCGTAGACCGCCGAGTCGCCGTGCGGGTGATACTTACCGATCACGTCGCCGACGATGCGCGCCGATTTCTTATAAGGCTTGTTATGTTGGTTGCCGAGTTCGTGCATCGCCCAGAGCACGCGCCGGTGAACGGGCTTGAACCCGTCACGCACGTCCGGAAGCGCCCGCCCGATGATAACCGACATCGCGTAGTCGAGATACGAGCGACGCATCTCGTCTTCGATGTTGACGTAGTTGCGATCAATAGTTTCCATCTAATAAACCTTTCCGGTACAATTTGCCGCGCCGAACGGATGCATCTATCGCGCGCCGTTCGATGCGCCCTTCCGCCTTTCAAGACACAGCCGAAGAGCCTTGACTCGGGGCGCAGAAATCGCCCTGCCGGGGGCTCGACTTTAGTTGTCCGAGGCGTACTTTCCGGTGCGGAAAAGGGCGTTCAGAAAGTACGACATATTGTAGCCCGAAAGAGTCGTTTTAGCAACCCCGGTGGCGGGCTCAAACTCCTGTAAAATCAACGATTTTACCTATTTGCGAGGTCTCCGCAGCGCGTTCGGTCGGACGCAATATCTTGTGGCTCGCGGGCGGCGAGAAATCGGCTCTATCTTGACCAACATCGGCAACAAATCAAGGCGACTTCGCGAGCGTATCAAGCTCATGCTTCCCGTGCGCGTCCATTGCCGCGAGTCGTCGGATCACGAGTGGGTCGAGATGTCGCGACTCATTGACGTGACGCCCTTCGGCGCGCGCTTCCCGCTCACGCACCCGACCGAGCGCGGACGGCTGCTGCACCTGACGTTGCCGCTGCCGCGCCAGCTACGCTGCTTCGACCACATAGAGGATCAGTACCGCGTCTGGGCGCTCGTCCGCCACGTCACGCTGCGCCCGCAGTTCAGCGCGGGCGGCGATGAGGTCTTGATGCACTTTGAGGCGGGCGTGGCCTTCACAGGCAAGCATCCACCTGCGGGTTACACTAAGGAACCGGCCACGCTCTACGAAGTGGACTCGGTTTCGGCTGAGGACAACATGTGGAGGGTGCGCGAGGCCGAAGCGCCATCGGCCGCGGCGCGCTCCGAGCAGACGCGGCTCCAGATGGCTATCCCCGTCCGCGTCGAGGTCTTCGACGACGAAGGGCGTGTGAGCCTCAGCGAGCAGACGGTGACGGAGAACATCAGCCCGCGCGGTGCCGCCGTCTGGACAACGCTCACGGTCGGGCGCGGGCGCTTCGTGCGGTTGACGAGCACGGAGACGAATCTTGCGGTCGTCGCCGTTGTCCGCGCCGCGCGCGCGGGAGCCGACGGCATCCCGCGCCTACACCTCGAATTCATAGACAAGCAGTGGCCGTTGGAAGGAATCGAGTGACGAGTGATGAACGATGAATAGTGCCACGCGGCCTTATTCATAATTCAGCACTCATCATTCATCATTTGACCCTATCGAGTTGACCATAAGGAAGCGAAACGTTTTCCCGCGCGAGGTGTTGCGACGCGCGGGCTGTGGGGGAGAAGGGGACTGAGACTCGTTTTGAGCGGAGTGGCGGACAAGAACGGCGGAGGCAGTCAGCGCAGGGGCGAGGCAACGGAGCCGCGTCCCGCGCCCGAGTGGTTACTCGGCGCGATGCGCCACGTGATCTTCGCCGTCTCGCGCGCTCTATGGCGCATCAGCTTTCGCGGCGTCGAGCACGTGCCTGCGGGTGGCGGGCTCGTCATCGCCGCCAACCACCAGACCTACGCAGACCCCTTCTGGATCGGCTCGCGCGTTCGCAGACCTGTCCGCTACCTCGCTTGGAACGAGGCGTTCAAGTGGCCGCTCGCGGGTAAGGCTCTGGAACTGCTCGGCGCTTGGCCGCTCGTCTTAGACCGCGGCAACCCGACGGCATACCGCCGCTCCATACAATGGCTGCGCGGAGGCGGCGCGGTGATGATCTTTCCCGAGGGGCAGCGCGCATACGCCGACGGCGAAGTAGCGCGCTTCAAGGCGGGCGCTGTCCGTCTCGCGCTCGAAGCAGGCGTGCCCGTCCTGCCCGTCACCGTGCGCGGCGGCGAGCACGTCTGGCCGCGCGGCCAACGTCTGCCACGCATCGGCCGCGTCGAGATCGTCTTTCACCCCGCGCACCTCCCCGCGCCGCTGCCCGGCGAGGACGTGCGCCAGTGCGTGCAGCGCGAGACCGAAACGCTTGCCTCCGTCATCAAGTCGGCGCTGTGAGAAGAGGGTGAGCAGTCGAAAGCGAGTAAGTAAGCGGCGAGCAGTTGAAGGCGAATAAGAAAGGCAGCCGCGGCCTCGACGCCATACGGCTGCCTTCACTTTCATACTGCTCAACGCATACCACGCGCTGCTCAACGCTTACTGCGCACTGCTCACTTTCTTCTCGCCGCTCACTCCTTCTTCGCGGCGCGTGTGCGGCTGATGAAGCCGCTCGCGTCGTCCGGGTAGGGCTTCTGGAAAGTCGAGGGCCAGTTGGACTGGTCGGCGTAGAGTCGCTTGAGGTTCTCGCGTATGCCGGGGTCGCCGCCCGTGAACTCTTCGACGAGTCCATCCCAACGCGCGGCAAGCGCCTGCGCACGCTCGCTCGCGGGGTCTAAGCCTTCGGCGATGGCGGCCTGTACCTCGGCGATGAGCTTCTGCCACTCGCGCTGCGCGCGCTCAAGCACCTCGGGCGTGCCGCGCCGCGCAAGGTCTGCCAACTGCTCCTCGGTGTAATACTTCTTCATCCACTCGGTATCATGCTGCATGGTTATGACCTCCACTATTTTTTTGAACGCGTCCCAGTCGGGCTCGCCGCCGCGTACAACCACGCTCTCGGCCTCACGCACTGCGCGCAGCGCCATGTCGAGTTGTCGCCGCTTCTCTGAAAGCGCCTCGCGCTGGAGCCGCAGCGTCTCGGCCAAGTCCAGTGCGCGTCGTTCGAGCAGAGCTTTGATCTCTTCGAGCGGCAGCCCGATGAACTTCAGCGTCAGAATCTGTTGCAGCCGCGCGAAGTCGCGCGCGCCGTACAGACGGTATCCGGCCCCCGTCCGCCCTGTGGGCCTGAGCAGCCCCGCATGGTCGTAATGGTGCAGCGTGCGCACCGTTACCCCAACCAGCGCGGCGAACTCGCTCGCACGGTACAGTCTCTCCTTCGCATGTTCCAACTTGAACTCACCTCCTCGCACGCGAGACATGCTACGGCCTGACGTAACGTCAGGGTCAAGCACTTTTTTGCGATTAGTGTTGAAAGAAGAGAAGCACGCCTCACGTCGTCAGGCGACGATAGATGGCGGGCATGCGCTCGGGGAGCGAGAGCACATCGTCAATGATGGTGTAACCGATTTCGCCGTAGAGGTCGCGCAGCTCGGTTTCGGAGTCGCGGTCAATGGTGATGCAGAAGGGTGTGATGCCGTCGAGGCGTGCCTGGCGCAGAGCTTCGCGCGTGTCCTCGCGTGCGTAGCGTGCATCGCCGTAGTCGTGGTCGTAGGGGCGACCGTCTGAGAGGACGATGAGCAGGCGCGTGCGCGCCTCCTGTCGGCGAAGCCGAGCCGCAGCATGACGGACGGCCGCGCCGAGGCGTGTGTTGTTCTGGTAGTTGATGCCGCCGATGCGTTGCTCGACCTCGGCAGCATAGGGCTCATCGAAGTCTTTGATGACATAAAATTTCACGTTGCGTCGCCCTTCGGACGTGAAGCCGTAGATGCTGTAAGGGTCGCCGACGGCTTCGAGCGCCTCGCTCATCAGAACGAGCCCCTCCTTCTCGACCTCAATGATGCGGCGGCCGGGGTGCGTGTAGGGCTGCAAGGGGTGGCGGCCGATGGTGCGCGCGGTCGAGGATGATTGGTCGAGCAGGAACGAGACGGCCACGTCGCGCTCGCGGCGGAGACGCTTCGTGTAGACGCGCTCGGACTGCTGGCCGTCGGCGCGGCGATCAATGACGTAATCAATCAGCGCGTTCAAATCGTAGTCGTCGCCGTCCAACTCGTTCGCCACGCGCTTCATGCTCTCGGGGCGCATCAGTTGAAACTGGTGGCGTATGGATGAGATGACGCCGCGATAGCGCGAGCGCGTCAGCTCGACGAACGAGCGGTCGCCGCGCTTGACTCTCTTCTCGACGACGCGGCACCAACCCAGCCGCGTGTCCGACAAGTCCCTGTCCCACTCGTCGTACTCGAAAGCCTCTTCGCCCGGCTCCAATCCTTGCTCCGCCGACTCGCCCGACATCCAACGCTCGGCTCCGGTCAGAGTCTGTTCGCCGTCCGTCTCGCCCGTCTCGCTCGCGGCCCACGCGTTGAATAGCTCGCGCGCATCGCGCCGACGCTGCTCACGTCGACTCTCATCGTCCGAAGCTTCCTCGTTCTCTTCGCCCTCGGTGTCGAGGTTCGATTGCGCGCCGCTCTCCTTGTCCGTCTCGCTCTGCTCGTCGTCTCGCGTCTGCCGCTCGGTCATCTCGGGCACGACCGATTGGAAGAGAGTGTAGACGCGCGAGGTCGCCATCAAAGTGTCGGCCACCGAAGCGCGCTCGTCCGTCAGGTAATCTACGACGATTGATTCAAGCTCGGAGACGACCTGACCGTAGATGGCGCGCGCGTCGTCGAGCGCGCCGCCGCAGAGCGTGATCTGAAAAAGCAACTCGAAGGGGACGAGCGTGATGGGCAGGCTGATGATGCGCGGGCGGTTGTGGCGCAAGTGCTCGCGCACGAGGTCGAGGTCACGCGCAAGACCGCGATACGCGCGACGCAGCCGCCGGTCTATGCGCCCGTTCTCAAGCGTCCCGAAGATGCGCGCGGCCAGACCACTCTGCGGAAAGAGCGCGAGCACCGCGCGATAGTCGCCGCCTGCGGGGAGCACGCGCTTTCTGCTTTCGGCACGTCGCGCCTCTTCTTCAGGTGCAAGCGCGCGCTCCGACTTCGCGGGGTCGTTGATGTAGCCGTCAAGCGAGAAGGCGTCGAGCGCATCCACGTTCTCGGGCGCGTAGACTTCGGCGAGCGACGTGTAGGCCGCGCGAAGGTCTGTGGTGTTGGGCTCGTGAGTGCCGAACTCTATCTGCCCGGCGGCGTGCGCGGCGAGAACTTTGTAGAGTCGAAAGTCGAGTTCGTGGTCTTCAAACTCCGAGACGCTCGCTGGAAGATGTATCGTGCGCCCGTCGCCGATGCGCTGCTCGTCGGGTATGGCCGCGAGCGGCGCGACCTCGACGGCGCGACCCGTTAAGCCTTCGACGTAGAGCCGGAGCGTCTGCGCCACCTCTTCGAGCACAAGCCCGTCGCGCACGCCGCCGCTCCGCAACTGCTCATTGCTCCCGCGCGTCTCAAGCGCAAAGTAGCTGCGCCGCGCGCGCGCACTCACGTTCTCCAACAGCAACCCTTCGCGCGCCCACTGCCTGAACTGTTCGAGCGTCGCCGAGCGCAGCGCACGCGGCGCGGCGCGGAAGCAGGAGATGGCTGACTCGGCATCCGCGCGCGCGACCTCCTGCGTCGCCTCGATGACCGAGAGCGCGACTTCCGTTAGTCGCTCCCGGTCGGGCTTGTGTTCGGCGAGCGAGCGCAGCGCGTCGGGCCCTGTGCGCGCGAGCGCGACGAGACACGCGTTGTTGTGCGAAGCCACCGTGCGCAACAGCATGCCCCAAGCCTCGAACGCACCGGGGGCGAGCCTGAGCACCTCGCCGCCCGACGCAAGCACGTTGAGCGCCGCCGCGCCGCCCCGGTCGAGAAAGCTTTCGGACTGTTGAAAGAGCCTCAACGCATCGTCGGCGCTCAACCCCTCGACGGCTGCGGGCAGCGCGGCCCACATGTCCGCCGCGATGCCTCCGACTCGCTGCGCGTATGCACTCGCGAGTTCGAGCGCCGACTCCCACACGCAAGCGTCTTCATCAAAGGCCGAGAGACGCGCGGCTGCGGCGGGCGTTGCCGAGAGGAAGTCCGCGCTGTGCCGCGCCGAGCGGCGCGCGATTTCAGCCGCGACCTCGAAGACACGCCGCAGCAGTTCCGCATCATCCACGGCGTGCGCGACCTCCGGCCCGCGCCTGTAGGTCTCAAGCGCGAACGAGGTCGAGAGCGACAACTGCCGCGCGCAGACCTGCAACAGCAAGAGCCTCGCGCCGCGCGGCACCTCCGCGAGTTCTTCGACGCCCGACGTGATGAAGGTCGCGCCCGTCTCCACGTCGGCCATCACGAGACGCCGCCCCATCTCGCCCCATGCGCGCAACTCATCCGCTTCAAGGACGCGTGCGGCCTCGGGCACCACGCGGAGGAAGTCCACGCCCGCACGCAAGGAGAGCGCAGCGAGCCCCGCGCCGACTTCAAGCGCCGCGCGCGCAACATCACCCGGCAGCTTCCCTATCTCGCGTGCGAGGCCCGCAATCGTTCGCCGCTCGCCCGCGTCGCGCACCGAGCGCAAACGCTCGCGCAGAACCTTCTCCAACGGCTCGCTGTCAGCCCCGTCTTTCTCTTCCTCAGAATCGAAAATGTATTTCTCCGGCATCTCGAAAATTCGGCGCGGTCAAATCACAGTCGTCACTATCTCGCGGATGCTGCGTTGGAGGTCGCGGTCGTCGGTGATAGGGGAGCAGAGTGCGACTTCGGCCGCGACCACGGGCGGGATGCCGCGCGCTGTAAGCTGAGCGGCGTAGATGAGCAAGCGAGTCGAGACGCCCTCTTCGAGTCCGTGGCCGCGAAGGTTCCTGACCTTCTGGCCGATGAGGACGAGGTCGCGCGCCGCCTCAAGAGAGATGCCGCCCTCACGCGCGACGATCTCGGCTTCGAGTTCGGGCGGCGGGTAGTCGAACTCAAGCGAGATGAAGCGTTGTCGCGTTGACTGCTTCAGGTCTTTGAGGATGGATTGATAGCCGGGGTTGTAGCTGACGACGAGCATGAAATTGTCAGGCGCGTCGAGGATCGTGCCGCGCTTCTCGATGGGAAGTCGGCGGCGGTCGTCGGTCAAAGGATGGATGATGACGACGGTGTCTTTGCGCGCTTCGACCACTTCGTCGAGGTAGCAGATGGCTCCGCCGCGCACGGCCGCCGTTAAAGGGCCGTCGTGCCAGATGGTCTCTTCGCCTTCGAGGAGGAAGCGGCCGACGAGGTCTGTCGCCGAGAGGTCTTCGTGGCAGGCGACGGTGATGAGCGGGCGGCCCAAACGCCACGCCATGTGCTCGACGAAGCGCGTCTTGCCGCAGCCCGTCGGGCCTTTGAGCATGACGGGCAGGTGCGCGGCCTGCGCCGCCTCGAACAACTCTATCTCGCGACCGACCGCGAGATAGAAAGGCTCGTCCATAACGACGTACTCTTCGATTGCTCTCTCAGGCATTGTTCAGGGTTAGCTCGACTTGTTTTCAGTATGTCCGTTGCGGCCGTTGCGCACGATGTCAATCAACGCATCCAGCTTCAGGTCACTGTGCGCCTGCGACTCGGCGAGCTGTGTCAGTGCCGCTTGTAGGCGCTCATTGGCACGTTCCTGTATAGCCTCGGCGCGGATTTGCGCGTCGGCCAGAGCGGCAATCTTAGCGTCGACGTTGGTCTGTGCCGCTCTCAACTCAGTCATGCCGTCCTGATGACTTTGGAGCAGGTTAACGACCGTGACAAACGATTCGTCCAAACTAACAATACGTCTCTGTTGGTTCACCGCTAGTTCCGCTTGACGAGCCACTAATTCTGCTTGACCAGCCATTAAGTCGGTGAGCGTTTGATTTGAACGCTCCAACGCCGCGAGCCTCTCGTTATGCTGAGCCGATATTTCTTTATGCTGCGCCGATATTTCCACCAGCGTCGCCATCGTGTTTTCATGGTCGGCGCTCAATGCCGTCAACTTCGCCATCGTGTTTTCATGGTCGGCGCTCAGTTCGGCCAGCGTCGCCATCGCATTTTCGAGGCGAAGTATTCTGTCTTCACTCATCTTTGCCGCGCTCCTTCCGTTCTCTTCGGGTCAGATGGCGGGCTGACGTTTCTCGACATATCGGGTATTCTGTACTGTGCTGAAAAAGCAGCGAAATCAACGAAAAATCATCTTAGCACCTGCTGTAAAAGGGCAGCAAATTACGACGACTGACGAGCCATGAAGATTGCGGTAGCCATGAGCGGCGGCGTTGATAGTTCGGCGGCGGCGGCGATGTTGAAGGCCGAGGGGCACGAGCTTGTCGGCTTCACGATGCAGTTGTGGAATCAGCGGCGGGGCTTGAGTGTGGATGAGAACGGCGAGCCGCTGCCCTCGCGCTGCTGCTCGCTCGACGACGTGTACGACGCGCGCCGGGTGGCGGAGGACTTGGGCTTTCCCTTCTACGTCCTCAACCTTGAGCGCGACTTCGAGCGCGACGTGGTCGAGCCCTTCGTGCAGAGTTATCTTGAAGGCGAGACGCCCATCCCTTGCGTCGCGTGCAACAGCCGTTTGAAGTTCGCTTCGCTCGACCGCATGGCCCTCGGCATCGGCTGCGAGAAGGTCGCGACCGGCCACTACGCGCGAGTCGCTCAAGACGAAAGCACGGGGCGACACCGTCTGCTGCGCGGGCGCGACGCGGGTAAGGATCAGTCCTACTTCCTGTGGGAGTTGACGCAGGAGCAACTCTCTCGCTCGCTGTTCCCGCTCGGCGAGATGTCCAAAGCGGAAGTGAGAGAGGCGGCGCGTCGTCATGGCCTCTACGTCGCGGAGAAGCGCGAGTCGCAGGAGATTTGCTTTGTGCCCGACGGCGACTACGCGGGCTTCATTGACCGCTACCTCGAAGCCGAAGGCAGGGAAGAGGAGCGGCCCGCGCGCGGCGAGATCGTAGACTCGGAGGGGCACGTCGTCGGCGAGCACGAAGGCGTCCATCGCTACACGGTCGGGCAGCGTCGTGGCCTCGGAGTGTCGCGCCCGCTCCCGCTCTACGTCGTGCGCGTCGAGCCCGAGAGTAACCGCGTCGTCGTCGGACACGACGTTGAGCTTCTGAGTTCCGAGTTCAACGCGGCGGGAGTCAACTGGATTGCCTTCGACGAGCCATCTGAGCCCGTGCGCGCTGACGTGCGCGTGCGTTACCGCCACACGGAGGCTCCCGCCACCATCACCCCGCTCGAAGAGGGCCGCGCGCGCATATGCTTCGACGAGCCGCAACGCGCCGTCACGCCGGGCCAAGCTTGCGTCTTCTACCGAGGCGAAGAGGTCGTCGGCGGCGGGTGGATCGTGAGAGGCAAGTAGTCAGTAGTCAGTAGGCTCCGCTCTGCGGCATTGACGCTGACGTGCTGACGATTCATTAACGAAAGCTTTTCTACTGACTATTGTCTACTTCCTACTCTCTACTCCTCTTAAACCTTTTACCCTGACGTTGCGTAATAGAAGCGACTGCGCCTCTTCCGTTTGAGCGGGGTCAAATTCATACGAAGTAAGAAGGCCGTAATTTATGAAACGTGGTAGCAAGATAGCTCTCGTCATCGTCGGTGTTTTGATGATGCTCGTGCTGGTGGGGGCACTCATCGTGGGGCTCGTTGTGATGTCGCTCAACAACGAGCCCGACGTGCCGTCGAACAGCGTGTTGGTCTTAAAGGTCGAGGGGTCGCTCCCCGACTACACGAACGCCGACGAGTTTTCAAGTCGCTTCTTTGGCGGAGAGACTAATTCGCTCTCGGCTCTCCTGCTGCAACTGCGCAAGGCGAAGGCCGATAAGAGGGTGGGCGCGGTGCTCTTGGATGTCGGGATGCTCGGCGCGGGCTGGGCGAAGGCCGACGAGATACGCGACGCGGTGGCGGACTTTCGCAAGTCGGGCAAGCCCATCTACGCCTACATGGAGTTCGGCGCGGACAAGGAGTATTACGTTGCGACCGCGGCCGAGCGCATCTACATTCCGCCCATCGGCGACCTCTTCGTCAACGGGCTCGCGGCCGAGTCCATGCACTTCAAGGGCTCGTTCGACAAGCTCGGCATCTTCTGGGACTCGTACCAGATTGAGAAGTACAAGACCGCGCCCGAGTCTTTCACGCGTAAGGACATGAGCGACGGCGAGCGCGAGACTTTGAACTCGCTGCTTGACGGCATCTTCAATCGCTACGTCGAGCAGATAGCCGACGCGCGTCACAAGTCGGTCGAGGACGTGCGCGCGCTCATAGACGAGGCTCCGCACAACGCGCACGCCGCCACCGAGGCCGGGCTCATTGACGGCGCGCTCTATCGCGAGCAGGTCGAAGGCGAGTTGAAGAAGCGGCTCGGCTACAAGGACGACGAGAAGCTGCGCAAGGTCTCGGCGGCCGAGTACCGACGCGTCCCGGCCGCCTCGCTCGGGCTCAATCAGGGCGAAGCCATCGCGGTCGTCTTCGCCTCGGGGCCCATCGAGCCCGGACGCTCAAACGACGGCTCGTTCGGAGGCGGCCAGACCATCGGCTCAGACACCGTAGTCAAGGCCATCAACGACGCGCGCGATAACCGTGAGATCAAGGCCATCGTCCTGCGCGTGGACAGCCCCGGCGGCGTGACCTACCCTTCGGATTTAATCTGGGCAGCAGTCGAGGAGGCGAAGAAGAAGAAGCCGGTGGTAGTCTCGATGAGCGACCTCGCGGCCTCGGGCGGCTATTACATTTCGATGGGCGCGAACCGGATTGTCGCGGAGCCTTTGACGCTCACGGGCTCAATCGGCGTCTTCGCTTACAAACCGGTCGTCAAAGGCTTCTACGACTGGATAGGTGTGACGAGCGAGTACGTCATGCGCGGCAAGAATGCGGGGCTCTACCGCGAGACCGACAAGTTCTCGGACGAGGAGCGCAAGAAGTTCGAGGGCTCGATTCAGAACTTCTACTGGAACCAGTTCCTCCCGAAGGTCGCCGTTGGTCGTCACTTCCCGAACGTCGAAGCCGTCAACGAGATCGCACGCGGCCGCGTGTGGACGGGCATGGAAGGGAAGGAGCACGGGCTCGTTGACGAGTTCGGCGGACTCGACCGCGCCGTCGAGGTCGCGAAAGAGTTGGCACGGATTCCCGCCGACAAGGGCGTGAGGCGGGTCGTCTACCCCGCGCCGCGAAACTTCTTCCAGCAATTCTTTGGCGGCGGCGACGAACAGGACGCGGCTTCCATCAGGGCCGAGCAGCAGCGCACGGCCTTCATCAACTCGATGCCCGCCGAGATGCGCCCCACCTTGCGCCGCGCAGCCATGTTCGAGCACTTCCCACAGGGTCAGACGCTCGCCATCCTCCCCTTCGAGCTAAAGATCGAGTAACCCGCGCGGCCGAGTACGAAAAGACGCGGCGCACAGCTTATAAGCGGCTGCGATTACGTTATAAGATGCTCATCTTATAACGAAATCGCAGCCGCTTATAAGATAAGTTGCTGTGCTTATAAGATAATCCATCACACTTATAAGATAATCCACCACGCTTATAAGATAAGTAGCTGCAATTATAAGATAATCCACCACGCTTATAAGATAAGTTGCTGCGATTATGTCATAAGATGGTCGTCTTATAACGTAAGCGCGGCATCTTATGAGATAAGACACCGCGCTTATAAGATAATGCGCTGCGCTTATAAGATAATCCATCGCGACTATAAGATAATCCATCGCGACTATAAGATAATCCGATGTGATTACGTTATAAGCGCGGCATCTTACGAGATAAGATGCCGCGCTTATAACGTAATGCCGGGGCGTTAGGGCGTAAGACGCCTATCTTTGACGATAAGATGCCGGGCGTAGAAGAGTCGGCCGACTCCCGAGCTTGAGTCCGCGCCGTTTCCTTCATCTCCGTCCCCGGCTTCAGCCTTCGCGTCTTTCTATCTTCTCCAACCCGCCCATGTACGTGCGCAACGCTTCGGGAATTAAGACCGAGCCGTCCGCCTGTTGATAGTTCTCAAGAATGGCGAGCCACGTGCGGCCAACGGCGAGCCCCGAGCCGTTGAGCGTGTGTACGTACTCGGGCTTCGCGCCCGAGCCGCGACGAAAGCGTATCTGCGCGCGCCGCGCCTGATACGACTCGAAGTTCGAGCACGAAGAGATTTCGCGAAACGTGTTCTGCGAGGGCAGCCACACCTCAAGGTCGTATGTCTTCGCCGAAGCGCCGCTCATGTCGCCGGTCGAGAGCGCGACGACGCGATAGTGCAGGCCGAGCTTCCGCAAAATGGTCTCGGCGTCGCGCGTCAGACCTTCCAACTCTTCGTAAGAGTTCTCAGGCAGGCTGAGCTTGACCAGCTCGACCTTGTCGAACTGATGCTGGCGTATGACGCCGCGCGTGTCGCGTCCGTAGGAGCCCGCCTCGGAACGGAAGCAGGGCGTGTATGCGACGAACTTCACCGGCAACTCCGACGCTTCCAGAATCTCATCGCGATGAATGTTCGTCACCGGCACCTCGGCCGTCGGGATGAGATAGAGCCCGCGCTCGTCCGTCAGCTTGAAGAGGTCGGCCTCGAACTTCGGCAACTGCCCCGTGCCGAACAGAGAGTCGCGGTTGACGATGAAGGGCGGCAGCGTTTCTTCGTAACCATGCTCGCCCGTATGCACGTCGAGCATGAAGTTGATGAGCGCGCGTTCAAGTCGCGCGCCCGCGCCCCGCAGGATGGAGAAGCGCGCGGCGGCAATCTTCGCCGCGCGTTCGAGGTCGAGAATGCCTAGCCGCGTGCCGATGTCTACGTGATCCTGCGGCTCGAAGTCGAAGCGAGGAGCTTCGCCCCACTGCCGCAACTCCTTGTTCGCGGTTTCATCTTTACCGATAGGCACAGACTCGTGCGGCACGTTCGGCACCACGGCGAGTAGCTCCCGCATACGCCCTTCGGCCTCGTCGCGTGCACGCTCAAGCTCCGCGATGCGCTCCTTTAGCTCGCCAACCTCACTGCGCCGCGACTCTGCCTCTTCCTTTCGTCCCTCCTTCATCAGCGCGCCGATCTCGCGGCTCGAAGTGTTGCGCTGCGCGTTCAAGGCGTCGGACTCCGCGATGACGCGGCGGCGCTCAGCGTCGAGCGCGGCGAAGTCGTCGAGCGCCGCAACGGGGAAGCCGCGCGCTTCGAGCGCCGCGCGGACGCGCTCAAGGTTGCTGCGGACGTAGTTCAAATCGAGCATTTGCTGTCACCCTTCGGCCTGTGTTATCAGTTTGCTTCTTTTCATCGCGTCGGTTAAAAACTTCAAGCTAGCGGACGCTACGCCGCGCTGTCAAGAATGCTGTCGGATACGGATCGCAAATCAAAAATCCGAACTCAAAATTCACTTATGCCACAGAAGATTCGCAAAGCAGTCTTTCCCGCCGCAGGGCTCGGTACGCGCTTCCTGCCCGCGACGAAGGCTTCGCCGAAAGAGATGCTGCCGCTCGTTGACAAGCCGCTCATCCAGTACGCGGTCGAAGAGGCGGTCGCCTCCGGCATCGAGTCAATCATCATCGTTACGGGGCGCGGCAAGACTGCCATCGAGGATCACTTCGACATCTCTTTCGAGCTTGAGAACATGCTCCGCGAGCGCGGCAAGGATGAGATGTTCGAGGCTGCGCGCTCCGTCTCCGAGCTTGCACGCATCTCTTACGTCCGGCAGAAGCAGGCGCTCGGCCTCGGCCACGCAATCCTTCAAGCAAAGGACTTCGTCGAGGGCGAGCCCTTCGCCGTCATGCTCGCCGACGACGTGGTTGACGCCGAAGTGCCCGCGCTCAAGCAGATGCTCGCCGTCTACGAAGAGACGGGTGCGCCCGTCCTCGGCACGATGCGCGTTCACGGCCCGGCCATCTCGCGCTTCGGCGTGCTCGATGCCGAAGAGATGCGCCCCGGCGTCTTTCGCGTCCGCGACATGGTCGAGAAGCCGCCGTTCGACGAAGCTCCCTCCGACCTCGCCATCATCGGCCGCTACATCCTGACGCCCGACATCTTTGAAGAGATCGAGCGCACCGAGCCCGGCGCGGGCGGCGAGATACAGATCACTGACGCCATGCGCGCGCTCCTCAAGAAGCGCGACTTCTACGCCGTCCAGTTCGAGGGCACGCGCCACGATGCGGGCGACAAGCTCGGCTTCCTCATCGCCACGGTCGAGTTCGCCCTCAAGCGTCCAGACCTCGGCCCGCAGTTCCGTGAGTACCTGCGCTCTTTGAATCTAAACGGAGAATGAAACTTTGAGCACCGAACCCAAATCGTTTACGGGACGCGCCGCCATCGTGACCGGCGCGACGCGCGGCATCGGACGCGCCATCGCATTAGAACTCGCGCGGCGAGGCTCCGACGTGGCCTTCAACTACGCGCAGAGCGCCGAGGCCGCCGAAGGCTTGAAGACGGAGATGGAGGCTCTCGGCGCGCGCGTCGTTGCCGCACAGTGCGACGTGGTGAACACAGAGGCCGCGGCCGAGTTGGTCAAGCGTGTCAAAGCGGAGTTCGGGCGCATTGACTTCCTCGTCAACAACGCAGGCATCACGCGCGACAACCTCATCCTGCGGATGAAGGAGGAGGATTGGGACTCCGTCATAGACACGAACCTCAAAGGCGCTTGGAACTTCTCGCGCGCCGCGCTCCGCCACATGCTGAAGAACGAGGGCGGGGGCTCAGTCCTCAACATCTCTTCGATCAGCGGCGTCGTCGGCATGGGCGGCCAGTCGAACTACTCCGCGTCGAAGGCGGGCATGATCGGTCTCACCAAGGCGCTCGCACGCGAGGTCGCAAGCCGCAACGTCTCGGTCAACGCGCTCGCTCTCGGACTCGTCGCCACGGATATGTCGCAGGCGCTCGACGAGACTTACCGCGCAAAGCTCCTCGAACAGATTCCGATGGGCCGGTTCGCCGACCCCGACGAGGTCGCACGCATCGCCTGCTTCCTTCTCTCCGACGAGGCGCGCTACATCACGGGCCAAGTCATACAAGCCGATGGCGGCATGGCGATGTAAGAGAAATTTGGTTGTAGATTTTGATTTGCGAAAAGAAGGCGCCCCGTTGGTCTAGGGTAAACCAACGGGGCGTTTTTTTCGGGCAGGCTCGGAGATTCAGGGTGGCGTTGACAGTTGCTGGAGATCGTCACATACGGGCGATCCGGCTGTTTTGGCGGTCGTGTTGGATGGGCGAAATATATTGCTCAGAACCGATCAACCTTATCAGAGTCGAAATTAAAACTGACTCTTGCCCTTAAGATTGAATGAAACCCAACCGGCCATTATTTCAATCATCGTCGAAGCATCGCTCAATCAATTCTGTAAACCGCTTCGTGACTTGGTGTGAAATTATACGTATTTTTTGTTAACTGTCAAGAAGAAAATGCAACTTTCTCAACAAATTTGTGACAAGCTCGACAGCATATCGTAAACCTTTGAGCCTGAAAGGTTAAAGTAACTTCTGAAACGCTGCCGATTAAGCCTTGAATATCTTTTCGGTTGTCGGTGGGGAAGAAATTTTTGCTTCGCCGCCACTTTTTTTGGAAAGTTGTGTCGGGCGTATGTAGATGTCCGGCTCGCCCTTGGGACGTGTCTTCCAGCGTTTGTGAATCCAGAGCCACTGGTCTGGGAACATGCGAACGTGACGCTCGATGGCGGCCGTGAAGTTGGCCGTGTTGATTTCGATGTCGCGCCGGTCATCGCCCGTGCGGATGAGTTCGATGACGGGCCCGCCACGGAAGACGAACTTTTTGCGCTGCTCGTCCCAAGGCGCACAGACGGGAATGACGGTCGCGTCCGTCCGTAGCGCCAGCGTGGCGACGCCCGCAGTCGTGCAGGCGAGATGTCCGAAGAAGGGGACGAAGACGCCCTCTCGCTCCTGCGTGTTGAGGTCGGCGAGGACGCCAAGCGTACCGCCCTGTTTGAGTAGCCTCAGAGCCGTGCGCGCCGCAGCCTTCTTGTCAATGGGACGATTGCCGAAGCGCGTGCGCAGGCGCTCGACCATACGGTCAATGCGCGGGTTATCAATGGCGCGGACGAGGAAGCTCAAAGGCTCGTAGAGCGCGGAGTGCGCGAAGCAGAGCATCTCCCACGAGCCGAGGTGCGAGGTGAGGAAGATGACGCCGCGGCCGCGCTCGCGCGCCACGTGAAGGAGTTTGACATCTTCGCTGTCATACTCGGCGATGTCGCGTAGCCGTTCGGGCGTGGCGCGCGGGAACTGGCTGACCTCGCCGAGTTGTCGGCCGAGGCTTTCAAATGAGCCGCGCAGGATTCGCTCGCGCTCACGCACATCCATTTCGGGGAAGGCGAGTTCGAGGTTGCGTGCGCCCGTGCGCCTCAAGCCACCCGCGAGCGCATAGGCCGCGCGGCCCAACGCGCGCCCGACCCCGATAGCGAACGGCCTCGGCAGTGCGCCGAGGCCCGAGAGCAGCGAGCGCGCCGCCGCGTACTCAAAAAATTCCTGTGCCTTCCCTTTTTTAGCCATCATGACGAGTCCGATGAAGTTGCACAGTGTAACCCGCCACCTACCCTCGGGCAACTGCTGGTCTCGGGCGCTCAGCACATGCTATAAGCAGATGTCGGATGTTAGTGAAAGGCATCTTGTCTTAACCGACATCCGACAACTGTTCTTATGCCTTCGGGAAAAACTCACGACATGGTCACGCTCATGCTTGCGCCGCCGACGTTCGCGGCGGCGTGGGGTGTGACGGGGAGCGTTGCGCTGAGCGTGGCGGCGACGGCAGCGATGCTGTTCGGAGGGCTGATGTTCGGGCCTGACCTCGACATACAGTCGCGGCAGTACACACGTTGGGGGCCTCTGCGGTTTCTGTGGCTGCCGTACAAGGTCGTCTTCCGACACCGCTCGCGCTGGTCGCACGGCATCGTCTTCGGGACGCTCATCCGCGTCGTCTACTTCGCAGCCGTGGTGACGCTCGTCGCATGGGCGTGCGTCTACGCGCGTGCGATCTTGATGACAGGGGGCTCGGCTCCGGGCTGGCGCGAAGTCGCGCAGGGGTGGCGCTTCGTCGAGGGAGCAGCGGCGGGCTATGGCGTCGGGCCGCGTGCCCTGCTCGCCGTGCTCGCCGGTCTCTGGTGGGGCGCGGCGAGTCACACGCTCGCAGACGTTGCATGGTCGGTCGTCCGCAAAGGGTCGGAGATTTTTTAGGGGTGATAAGTGATGAGCGGCAAGTGATAAGAGAAGCGAAGGCACTCCTTCTTTCTTATCACTTGCCGCTCATCACTTATCACCCTTTTACTGTCCGCGGGTGGTGGCAAGGCGGAGCGCCTGACGACGGACGGCTTCGGAGATGTTGCGATTCTGGCTGAGGCCCTTGAGGTCTTTGGTGTGGAGTCGTGGAAGGATGCCGATGCCTGTGGGAAGCGGCGTGCGCGGGTTGCGCGCGAGGTTGTGGATGATTGGGTACTGGCGCGCCCAGCCGCGGTTCATGGCGATCAGGCGCAGCACCTCGTCAGAGACGGTGCGCATCGCGGCGATGCCTTCGACCTCTTGATCGGTGATGCGCGGGTTATTGATGACGGCCTGCGCGACGACCTTGTTCGGGTCGCGGATGAGGATGGCGCGTGCCTCGCGGTCGCCCTTCATCCCGAGCTTGATGCGGTCTTTGACCTTCATCAGCATGATGCGGCGGATGAGCGCGACACGCTCGGGCGCGGCCGTGCCGCCCTCCTCCGCGACGAGGCGCTCGGCGGCGGCCTGCCGCTGCTCGAAGCTCTCGTCGAGCAAGTCCTCAAGCCGCTCCGTCGGGAGCCAAGAGTCGTCGAGGTCTACGTCCGAGACTTCGATGTGCTGCGCGATGAGCCATACGTCGTCGAGGCTGACGCCCCCATCGGTGTCGAACGACTCGGCCGAGTCGAAGAACTCCGCAGCCGCTCCCATACCGCGCGCGCGCATCTCGTCGGCGACCTGACGCGCGCCGCGCTCCTTCTCGAAGAACTCGCGGCGCGTCTCGCGCACGCGGCGGTCGGCGTCGGGCGTGCGCGCGGGGTTGGCGAGCACGGCGTCAATGATTGCGGGCGCGCGAATGAGTCTCTGCTGGTTGATTGAGATGAGTTCGAGGACGCCGCCCTCGCTCGTCGCGCGCGCGAGCGTGGCGACTGCCTCATCAGGTGTCGAGGCGTTGAGCGCGACCGACTCCTGCACTTCGCGCGCGAGGTTGGGTCGCGAAGCAAGGTATGAGAGCAACGGTGCGGAGGTCTCGGGCGTGGCGGCGACGCCGAGCAGCGCCGCAGTCTCCTGACCCTGTAGCGTCTCGTCCGCGGCGCTCGCAACCTCAGCGTCCGAGTCCGCACGCAACACCACGAGCAGTTCGAGTATCACATCCTGCGCGAGCGGAAGCAGTCCGCGCGCTGCGGCCATGCGCGCTTGTCGCGGCGCGGAGCCGGAGAGCACGGCCTGCACGAAAGGGTTGGATGTGGTCTCAGCGCTCATCTGTGCGGAGCTTGTATGCCAGCAGGGCCTTCGTCAACAACGGCGACGAGGGCGACGGCCATGAGCAGGAGTTTTAACGTGCGAGGCATGTCGGCTCCGAAAGCTTTTTGAAGAGAAAGGCGGGGCGACTCCCTTCGACGCCCCGCCTCATCATAGCACCAATCTGGCCGACGCGGCCGCTCACACCGAAGCGCCGCAGCACTTCTTGTACTTCTTGCCCGAGCCGCAGGGACACGCCTCGTTGCGCCCGACCTTGGGCTGGTCGCGCGTGACGGTCTTGGTGCGCGCGGCCTCTTCGCCTGCGGCGGTCGCACCCTGATTCGGCCCCGTGAAGGTCATCGAAGTGGGGCGGCGTTGGCGACGTTGTTGCAACTGCTCGGGTGCCTGCTCGGCGACGACCTGAAGATTGAAGAGCGTGCGGATGGTCGCCGTATCAATCCGGTCGAGCATCGCTTGGAACATGTCGAAGCTCTCCTTCTTGTACTCGACGAGCGGGTCTTTCTGCCCGTAGCCGACAAGCCCGATGCCCTGCTTGAGGTGGTCGAGGGCGAGCAGGTGATCCTTCCACTGCGCGTCAATGATGTTGAGCATGATGATGCGCTCGTATGTGCGCAACGCCTCGGCCCCGACCTGCGCTTCCTTCGCTTCGTAGGCGCTCTTGGCCTTCTCCCAAACCACCTGTTCGATTTGGATGGGCATCAACGTCTCGAAGTCTATGCCCTCGGCCTCGGCGTCGAAGGCGTAGGTGGCGTGGAGTTGTATGCGGAAGTTCTCCACGTCCCAATCATCGGGCGACGCTTCGACCGGAAGGTACTGCTTGACGAGGTCGCCGAGCAGGTCGGCGGCAACGCCTAAGACGTACTCGCGCTGGTCGGGTTCTTCCATCAACTGTCGGCGCAGGCCGTAGATAGTCTCGCGCTGACGGTTCATCACGTCGTCGTACTCAAGAAGGTGTTTGCGCGTCTCGAAGTTTCTGGCCTCGACGGATTTCTGTGCCGCCGCGATGCGCTTCGAGACCATCTTCGACTCGATGGCGACGCCCTTCTCCATGCCCAAACGCTGCATGAGCGCCTTGACCTTGTCGCCCGCGAAGATGCGCATCAGGTCGTCTTCCAGCGAGAGGAAGAAGCGACTTGAGCCGGGGTCTCCCTGACGCCCCGCGCGACCGCGCAACTGGTTGTCGATGCGGCGCGACTCGTGGCGCTCGGTGCCGAGGATGTGCAGGCCGCCGTGCGAGACGACATCTTTGTGCTCGCGCGCGACGAGAGGCTTGATGTATTCCATCGCCTCTTCAAGCTCTTCTTTGCTCGCCTCGTCGGGGTCAACCTCCTGACGCTTGAGATGCTCGCGCGCGAGGAACTCGGGGTTGCCGCCGAGAAGGATGTCGGTGCCGCGCCCGGCCATGTTGGTCGCAATCGTGATTGCGCCTTTGCGCCCGGCCTGCGCGACGATCTCGGCCTCGCGCTCGTGATGCTTGGCGTTGAGGACGTGATGGTAGTTCGGAATCGTGCCGTCGCCCTCGATCAAAATGTTGCCGGTCTCGTCGCGATGTCGGATGCCTGCCTTCGAGAGTCGGCGCGAGATGAGTTCCGAGTTCTCGACCGAGACAGTGCCGACCAGAACGGGCTGACCCGTCTCGTGCCGCTCGATAATCTCTTCGATGATCGCGTCCCACTTCTCGGGGAGCGTGCGATAGATCACGTCCGAGTTGTCCTTGCGAATCATCGAACGGTTGGTCGGGATGATGGCGACTTCAAGCTTGTAGGTCGCGTCGAACTCGGCGGCCTCAGTCTCGGCCGTGCCGGTCATCCCCGAGAGCTTGTCGTAGAGGCGGAAGTAGTTCTGCAAAGTGATCGTGGCGAGCGTCTGATTCTCGCGCTCGATCTTGACGCCCTCTTTGGCCTCAACCGCCTGATGCAGTCCATCCGACCAGCGGCGACCTTGCATGAGGCGTCCCGTGAACTCGTCAACGATGATGACCGCGCCCTCCTGCACGACGTAGTGATGGTCGAGCCGGTAGAGCGTGTGCGCCTTGAGCGCGTTCTCGACGCAGTGGAGCATCTCCATGTTCGAGGGGTCATAGAGATTGCCGACGCCCAAGAGACGTTCGGCCTTATCCACGCCGTCTTCGGTGAGCACGGCCGAGTGCTGCTTCTCGTCAAGCAGGTAGTCGCCGGGGCCGGGCTTGCCTTCTTCGTTGAGCTCCGCGCGCGTGAGGCTCGGGATGATAGCGTTGGCTTGATAATACTTGTCCGTGGCCTCATCGGACGCGCCCGAGATGATGAGCGGCGTGCGCGCCTCGTCAATGAGAATCGAATCCACCTCGTCCACGATGCCGTAGAAGTGCGCGCGCTGGACACAGGTGGCGAGGTCGAACTTCATGTTGTCGCGCAGGTAGTCGAAGCCGAACTCGTTGTTGGTACCATAGGTGATGTCGGCGGCATAGGCGTCCTTGCGCTCCCAGTCGTCGAGGTCGTTAACGATGGCTCCGACCGAGAGGCCCAAGAATTTATAGATGCGACCCATCCACTCGGCGTCGCGCGTGGCGAGATAGTCGTTGACGGTGACGACGTGAACGCCGCGTCCCGTCAGTGCGTTTAAGGTCGCGGGCAGCGTGGCGACGAGCGTCTTGCCTTCGCCCGTGCGCATCTCGGCGATGCGTCCCTGATGCAGAGCGATGCCGCCGATAAGCTGCACGTCGAAGTGGCGCATCCCCGTCGCGCGTACCGAAGCTTCACGCGTAAGTGCGAAGACCTCGGGCAGCACGGTGTCGAGAGCTTCCTGCGTGCGACGCTTGCGCTCCTCTTTGGCGCGCTCGTCTTTGGCCGTCAGGTCGCCGACCGCGAGCGCGACCTGCTCACGCAAGGCCGCGATGCGCTCGCGCATCTGCTCGTCGGAGAGCTTCTGCACTTCGGGCTCAAGATCGTTGATCCGCACGACGAGCGGTTGCAGCGTCTTGAGGTAGCGCTGGTTGCTGCTGCCGAAAACCTTGGTCAGAAATTTATCTATCATCGCTTCTAATCCTTTAAAAGAAGTCCGGAGTCCGGAGTCCGAAAACCGGGGTCAAGGCAGCGCGGCTTTCATGCTCAACTGCTTCGACTCGGGGCTTCGGTACTACGGACGCGCGACTTTACCCGCAGGGTAACGTTCGATTGTATTTGAGCGGCTGCGAAGGGCGCAAGCAAGGGAAGGGATGAAGGCGGAAGGATGAAGAGGCCGCCGTTTGGAATAAGCTTTTAATTTATCCTTGCGGCCTTCATCCTTCATCCTTTCCCCACTTGCCCCGGAGCGTGTTAGTTGGGTGTGATCTGCTTGAGGAGGATGTTGCCCATCTGCTCGCGCGGCATGTCGAGGTTCATGAGGAGTTGTTTGCCGCTGGCGGAGACCTTCATGTTGCTGAGGATGGCTCCCTCGTCCGTGCCTCGGCGTGCGAGGCGGCCGAAGTTGACCATCATGCGATAGCCGCGCGCCATCTCCTCGGCGCGCGCCTCAGTGGGCGCGTCCGATGCTGTTATGGCCTTGAAGCGCTCGCCGTCGAGCGTGAAGGTCATCGTCACGCGTGACACGTCGTTGAGGAAAGCGAGCGCGTGGCTATCGTTGACCGAGGTGAGGAAGTCCTGCGCGACGGCGCGCAGCGCGGGGTCGGTGGCCGACTCGCCCGTGATTTGTGTGTTGGTAAGCGTGCCGTCCTCTTGCCGGTCGCCTTCGACGATAATCGTCCGAGGCTTCGACAAGTCGAGCTTGCCCTGCTCGTGCATGTTCTTCGAGCGCGCGAGAAAAGCCTTGATCGGCCCGATATTAACTTTGCCGCTCTCAGCCTTCGCGCCCACGGTCTTCGACGCTTCGGCCTTCGCGCCGTCGGGCTTGGGGCTTTCTGTCTTCGCGGTCTTCTTAACGCCCACGCCCGCGCCGCTTGCCTTGCGCGCCTGTGCGAAGGCTTCGCCCGCGCCCGGCACGATGCCGAGCACGAAAGCTCCGAGCACTGCGAAGCGCGCCAGCACGCGTGCCGTGTCGCCGCGACCCTGCGGTTGCGCCGCTCCAGCATGGAAGATGGTGTTGAAAAATTCCCTCATGGTTCGTTCCTTGATTATCGACGGTTCTTAAAACCTCAACTCTTATTTTGCGCTGCCGCGTCTTTCTTCGCCAGCATCTCGGCGATCATCTTACCGGCGGCCTCCTTCGACATCTCGAAGGTCATAACGAACTGCTTGCCGTCGTTGTCTACGCGCAGGTTCTTATACAGCTCGCCCTCGTTCGTCCCCTGCTTGCTGTTGCGCGCCACGGCGAGCAGCACGCCGTAGCCGGTCGCGTAACGCGTGGCGTCGTCGTCCGTGGGCAGCTCGCTCGTAATCCGGATGGAGACGTTCTGCTGATCGAGCTTGAGCGCGAGGCCGACCTCCTTCGCGCCGTTGAGGATAGCGAGCAGCTTGCTCTGACTCAAGGCAGTGATGAGCTGCTGCGCGAGCGCGGCCGTGTTGTCGTCGCTGGCCGTCACCCAGTGGAGTTGCACGGGCTCTACAAGCGTGCCGTCGGTGTTGAGCGGGGCGGCGGCCGTGACTTCGATGGCGCTGCTCAGGTTGAGCTTGCCGTCGTCGAAGAGCTTCTTGCCCTGACGCGCGATGTCCTCGAAGGGCTTGGTATTGATTGCGGGCGGACGCTTGATGCCATTCGCGGTGGCTATCTTGTCAAGCTCCGCGTCGGCCTTCTTCTGCTCCTCGCTCGGCGTCGGGCTCGCCGTAGGCGTTGGGCTCGGGTTGGCCTGCGCGACTTCGGGGCTCGGGCTCGGCTGCGGTGTCGCGGCGACGCGCGGAGTCCTTATGCGGCGCGGCCTGTAGGTCGGCATCGGCGGAGGCGGAGGCGCGGCCTGCTGCACCATCGTCGGGTCGAAGGCCGTTGTCTCTTCGACAGCCGGAGCGCCGAAGTAGTCAACCGGGTAGTAGAGCTTCTCGTGCGGCGCGAACTGAATGACGGTCGCGCGCTGCCCGACGAGCGTCGGGTCGTAGTCCTCGCTGACGAAGCGGAGCCCCGAGACCGTGCTCGCGACCCAGAGCAGACTGCGCACCGTCGGCACATAGACGATTGCGACGATAAGCAGCCCGTGCAGCACGACCGAGAGCGCAAGCAGCCGCGACACGAGCGGCCAGCGCGGCGTGCGGTTGAGTTCAAACTTGTCGAAAAGCTCAGTCATTCTTTGAAAAATCGGCCCGGCCTGATTCGCACGGCAACCCGCAAATCACGAAGCATTAGACGCTTAATGTGCCTCGGGCGTTGCGAAATTCACACAAAAGTTAGCATTACGCGGGCACTTTCCACAAAGCTCCTGCGGTACAATCCCCATCCATGACGCGCAGAGGAAATCGGGGCCGCCGCCGCGTCGCCCCTTCAAGCCGCGAAGGCAACCGCGACGACAAACGCCCCGGCGTTGATAGTCGGACGCACGAAGGCGAGCCGCGCCGCCCGCACGACTCTCGACAACAAGACTCTAGTCAACAAGCAGCCGCAGCCGACACGGCTTCGCGCGTCGCCTCGCGTCAGGCACGCACGCGACCTTTGCGACAACTGCTCGAAGGCATCGGCACGCCCGACGCCGCGCCTTTCAATCCAGACCCGTTCCAACTCGAAGCTCTCGCCGCGCTTGAAACGGAGGACGTGCTCGTCACCGCGCCGACGGGCAGCGGCAAGACTTGGATCGCGCGCGAAGAGATTCGACGCCTGCTCGCCGAAGGCAAGCGCGCGTGGTACACGAGCCCTCTGAAGGCGCTGACCAACTCGAAGTATCACGAGTTCTCGGACGAGTTCGGCGAGGAGAAGGTCGGCATCCTGACGGGCGACCGCAAGGAGCGTTCGGACGCGCCGCTCATCGTCGGCACGACTGAGGTCTATCGCAATCAACTCTTCGACGCGCTGCGCCGGGGCGAGCAGGTCGAGTCCGACCTCGTCGTCTTAGATGAAGCGCACTACCTCGCCGACGAGGAGCGCGGGCACGTCTGGGAAGAGGCCATCATCCTCACGCCGCCGCGCGTGCGCATGCTGCTGCTGTCGGCAACTGTGGGTCGCGCCGAAGAGTTCGCCGACTGGATAGCGGAAGTGCGCGGCCACGCGTGCCGCGTCGTCTCGCGACCGGGTGCGCGACCCGTGCCTTTGCGTGCGGCCTTTCTCTTTCCCGACGGCGGCTTGACACCGCTCTTTGACGAGCGCGGCTACTTCAACAACGAGATCGCGCGCTTCATGCAGACGGCGAAGAGCGAGCGGCAATCATCGCAAGGACGATTCCGTTCCGGTGGTCAGTCGCGCCGCGCCGGCATGCCCGAGATGCCGCCCTCGATTCTGCTCGCGGCGCTCGGCTCTTACGACCTGCTGCCCGCGATAGTCTTTCTCCCGACGCGGCGTCGTTGTGACGAGGCTGCGGCCGAAGCCGCCTTCGCACCCCGTCGCGGCGCGGGGGCTGAAAGACGCGAGGCTCGGCGACGCGTGCTCGAAACTCTCGCCGAGCAGTACCCCGAGGTGCGCAAGCATCGTCACTGGGACATGGTCTTGCGCGGCGGCGTGGCTTCGCACCACGCGGGGCACTTGCCCGCTTGGAAGCTCGCCATCGAGAAGCTGATGAGCGCCGGGCTGCTCGACTCGATCTTTGCGACGGCGACGGTCGCGGCGGGTGTTGACTTCCCCGCGCGCACGGTCGTACTCGAAAACATAGACGTGAGGCGCGGGCACGGCTGGCAGACCTTGTCCGCCTCCGAGCTTCAGCAGATGACGGGGCGCGCCGGGAGGCGCGGGCGCGACTGCGTTGGCTTCATCGTCGCCGCGCCGGGTCTTCATCAGAACCCGCAGAAGCTCGCAACACTTCTGCACGCCGACCCCGACCCGCTTGAGAGTCAATTCCGCGCGACCTACACGACGCTTCTCAACCTGCTCGACGCCTACGGCACGTTCGCGCAGGTGCGCGAGATTGCCGAGCGCAGCTATGCGCGCCGCGACGCGGCCGAAGAGGTCGCACGCATCGAGGGCGCGCGCGCCGAGGCGGAGCGGCACTTGCAGAAGAAGTTAAAGGGTGCGGGCTGCGACCTTCCGCCGGAAGTGGCGCGCGGGCTTGAACGTCTGACGAGCGCGCGCTCGCGTCTTTTGGAAGACGCGCCGCAGACGCGCACCGATGCTTTCATCCGTTGGCTCGATAAAGAGGTGGTGCCCGGTCGCGTCGTCGCCGTCGGGCGCGGCAGTCGTCGCCTCGTCTTCGTCACCGAGCGGCGCGGCGACGGGCTCGCGGGTGTACGCGACAACGGACGGCGCGTCACGCTCGCGCTCGAACGCATCGGCCGCGTGTGGGAAGAGACGCATGCGCTCTCAGCTTCGGCGCGCGACGCGGCTTTCGAGTTGGTGCAGTCGAACCGCGCCACACCTTTGCGCGAGCCGCGACTGCGCGAAGCGCGCTCGGCGGCCGAGGATGCCGTTGCCGTCATCAACGACCTTATCGAGTCGCTTGCCGGACAGGGCGAGGGGCGCGAGCGTTGTGAAGAGGCGCTGTGGTCTGTGATGCAGGAGGCCGAGACGGTCGAGCGCATGGAGCGCCGCCTCGAAGCTATGCGCGGCGAGGTCTGGCAGCCCTTCGAGCGGCGCGCGCGTGCGCTCCACCACTTCGGCTATCTCGACTTCTTCGCCGAGCGCGTTACGGAGCAGGGGCGCTGGCTCGCAGACCTCCGTCTCGACCGCCCGCTTCTAGTCGGCGAAGCCATCGGGCGCGGACTCTTCGCCTCGCTCGACGCGCCTCGCGCTGCGGGTCTGATGGCCGCGCTCGCGTCCGACGCCGAGCGCGACTACGGCGAGCTTGAACTTGACGACGCGCTTATCACCGCGCTCGCGCGCTTTGACCGCATCGCCTACGACGTGGCGAGCGTCGAGTGGCAGCAGGAGCTTGAGCCCGCGCCCGAGATTAACTTCTCGGCTGCGGCTGCCGCCGCGCGCTGGGCCGCGGGGATGGACTGGCCCACGCTCGTCCGCCGCACGCGCGCGGAAGAGGGCGACCTCTTCCGCATGCTCTCGCGCACGGGCGAATCGCTTCTGCAAGTCTCCAACCTCACGGAAGCGCATCCCGGCGCGGCGCGCGTCGCAGCACTCGCCGCGTCGGCTATCTTGCGCGAGCCCGTGCGCTCCGAGGCCGCTGTCTGAAAGGCAAAAGTAAAAAGGTAAAAGTAAAAAGTGAAGACGGGAAGCATGCACCTTGTCTTCACTTTTGCTCTTGCTTTTTACTTTTGCCTTCAGCGGGAGCGGTTTGCCTTTGTGGGTTGCGTTAATTAAGATGAAGGTTGCGGAACGAGCGGACGCGTTTGGCCGTATGGTTTGTGGAAGGGAGGTTCTCCACGAATGGCTGATATAAACGATTCAAGGTATAAGACGGGCAACCCCATCTGCGACGCGGTGCGCTTTCTGTGCGACGCCTCGTTCGCCGTGCTCCCGCGCGATGCGGCGCAGCATTTGGGCGAGTTCGAGAAAAACTTCTGGGGCGGCGTGCGCTGGTTCGCCGAGAAGAACATCGGGTGGATTGACGACAGCCTCGCTGCCGCCGACCGCCTGCGCGAGGAGTGGCGCAAAAGACACGGCGCTTCGCCCATGCCCGAGCCGATCATCTCGACCCCGCCCGGCGGGCCAGAGGTGATTTGAAGGTTGATTTTAGATTTTTGATTTGCGATTTGAAGCGCCGACGGGCCGAATCAAATTAACAAGTTAGACATCTGAAATCGCGAATCGAAAATTTTATGCAGGTTCTGCTGGCCGAAGAGTACGGGTTCTGTTTCGGGGTCGAGCGCGCCGTCGAGATGGTCGAGGGGGCGCTCGCCGAAGGCGCGACCGTGCGCACGCTGGGCCCGCTTATCCACAACACGCAGGAGATTCAGCGGCTCGAAGCCGAGGGCGTTCGCACCGTCAACACTCCTGCCGAGGTCTCCGATAGCCTGACGGCGGTTATACGCGCGCACGGGGTCACGCCCGGCGTGCAACGCGAGCTTGAGGGGCGGGCCGAGCGCGTGATTGACGCGACCTGCCCGTTCGTCACAAAGGTGCAGAAGCTCGCCGAGCGCGCCGCAAGCGAAGGGCGCGACGTGGTCGTCGTAGGCAATCCGGACCACCCGGAGATGATCGGGGTGGTTGGCTACGCACCCGGCCACGCGCACGTCGTGCGCGACGCAGCCGATGTCGCCGCTCTGCCGCCGCTGCACGCGCCGCTTGTCGTCTCGCAGACGACCTTGAAGCTGAGCACCTTTCTCGAAGCCGCCGAGGCCGTGCGCGCAAAGGCCGACTCGGAGCCGCAGGTCGTCAACACCATCTGTTCCGCGACGCGCGACCGGCAGGACGCGGCGCGCGCTCTGGCGGGACACGTGGACGCCTTCTACGTTATCGGTGGCAAGCACTCTTCAAACAGCCTCAAGCTGCTCTCGGTCTGCAAGGAGCAGTGCGAGAGGAGCTTTCTCATCGAGACACCCGAGGAGATTGACGCAGCAGACCTTGACGGTGCCGGTCGCGTCGGCGTCACGGCCGGGGCTTCGACGCCTAACTGGCTCATCGAGCAGGTGGTCGCGCGCCTGCGCGAGATAGGTGAGAGATAGGGAGCGAGTCGAAAGGCAGTAGACAAAAATTTAAGGAGGATGAGAGCCACGCTGCTTCTCGTCCTCCTTTTGATTGTCTCCTCACGCCTCGTGATACCGAACTCGACAGCGCCCCTCGCCGTTGCTCAAAATAGCATGCGGGAAAACGTGTGACTTCCGCGAATTGATTCATTGACACGGAGGCGCAATCGTAATATCGTGCCTGCGTTTACGGGGTCGCCCATCTATCGTCGAGTTCCTGACTGTGTTTGCTTCACGTCCTCGTTCCTTTCTCACTGAGCCATCAAGTTCGACATCGTCACCTGATAAGGCTTAAGGCGGAAGGGGCGAAACCAACGAGCGCCGCCCCGAACACGGACGGCCCGCCGCTCTTATCCTTGCCGGAGGAAGAGAAGCATTCCCCGAACGCAAAAGCAGATGCCTCTCTGACGCATGAGGTCTCACGAAGAATACGAGGTGCAAAATGGTTGCCACTACGAAAAGCTTAACCGTCGCCGGGTTGCAGGACTTGTTGAGCCTGACGCAAGCGGAACTGGACGAGCTGTACCTGAACAGCCCCGTCGGTGAGATTCCCACGGGCGACACGATGGGGACGGCCATCGTGATGCCCCGGAGCGCGCTCGGCAAGACGGCCGCCGCGCTCGTCAGGCTTCTGGTCTGGCAGGGGAAAGTCTTTAACCCCGCCGAAGGTGACTTGAAGAACAAGGTCTCTCCCTTCGGCATCAAGTCAATCAAGGCCATGGTCTACGTGGGCGATAGCTGGATGGTCAAAGGGCAGCAGGCCATCGTCATTGACTACTCCAAGACTTCGTTCGTCGCACAGAAGATCAGGGACGAGATACGACAGGTGGCCCCGCACCTCTATCTCGGCAAGGTCTTCTGGGGGCGCAAGCACGTGCTGGACTTCTGCCTGACATTTGATAAGTAGACTCGCGCCGGGTCGTCAAGACTGCAACGAGCCGCTTGCGTCAACACGCTGCGGCGGCAAGGAGAAAGCATGATGCTGACGCGTGACGGCAGAAGGCGTTGGACGTTGATTTTCTTCTCGGCGGCGCTCTTCAACTACGCCATCGGCCTTCCCATCATGTTTGCCCGTCGGTGGTCTTACGACCTGTCGTATGTCGAGACCGTCAGCCGCGACCCGATGGCGTTACGACTCTGGGCCGACTTCGGCTTCGCCGTCGTGCTGATAGGCTTCGGCTACCAGCTCATCTCACGCGATGTCACAAAGAATCGTGGCATCGTCCTGCTAGGCATCATCGCGAAGCTGTTCGATGTCTTCAATCTCTCGAATCTGTTTCTGCGGGGGCTGGCGAAACCGGTTGTGCTCATCCCCGCGCTCATTGACGCCGCTTACGTCGCCCTCTTCGTCGCGTTCTGGTTTTCGAGCGCGCGCACGCTCGCGGAAGACGACGCCGACGACGCCCACGCGGCTTAGCACGGGACTCGAACACGACCGCTTGCCACGACCCGTTTCGGAAGGAGAGAGCCGATGGCGCATCAGGTGGCCCTGACGGTACGCGCCCGCATCACGCCCGGCCGTCTGGCCCAACTCAAGAACGAACTCGCAATAGTCAACGCGGACATCGAGCATAACGAACTGGTGCCTTTCGCGCGCCTCGGCCGCGTACACTTCGCGCGGTTCGTCATCCTCGACGAGCCCGTGGCTGCGGCGGGCGGCGTCGCGCCACAGGGAGACGACCAATTCGCCCCGAGCCTCGTGTTCGCGAGCAACGTTGACGCCCCTTTGAGCGACTACCTCGACGAGTTGATGTCGGTGGCCGCCGATGGGCTGGATCGAATCTTCAGTAATTGCGAAGGCTATCCCGCGCCGGGGCAGCTGACGAACGAAGCACGCACAGATTACCTCATGGCGCGCGGCATCAAGACGCAAGCCTTCTACGTGAATACAATCGGACGCATGGTCACACAGGTCAAAGATGAGGCGCGGTTGCGTGAAGCCATCGAAGACTTTCTTGAGCGGCAACCCGCTGCCACTTTGGCGACGTGGCCCGCTTCGCGCGTCGGCTCGGCCATACAGGAGTTTGTGCGCGGCGAGCAGTCGCTCGTTTGGGCGCAGGCGCAGGCGCGGGGGCTCGCCTTCTGGTGGCGCGTGAAGGAGTGGACGAGGTTCATCCTCGTCATCCTCATCCTGCTCGCGCTGTTGCCTCTCTTCATCGTGCTGCTGCCGTTCTTCATCGTGCTGCTGCGTTATCACGAGAAGAAGGATGCGCGCGGAGGTAATTTCCGTCTCAGTTCGATGGCGCGCGGCCAGCTTGAAAACTTCGAGGATCAGGTCGTTCAGAATCAGATCAGCGCGGTCGGTCACATCAAGCCCGGTTGGTTTCGAGGCTTCACAGTCCGCGCGCT
>JAVXWN010000096.1:0-5859 GCA_032230645.1 Acidobacteriota bacterium
AGGAGACGCACCGGATTATATCAGTCGAACCGGCGCTGCGTGAGCAAAAAAACTTAATCGTTGCAACGGCCGCGCGCCGCGTGCTAGATTCAAAATGCCCCTCTTTCCTCATCTGAAAAGGGCCGGAACTGTCTCTCCCGAGCATTTATCCCACCGCAAGCGCATGAAACGGATACAGGATAAAATCAAGGACTTGGTCGAGCCGCAGTCGTTCGAGCAGGTAGGGAACTTCGCCGAAGACCCCGCGCAGGCGCTCGTCGCATACCGCTTCACCGACGTTACTTCAGACCTGCTCTCACGCTGGCTCGACGCATTGGCCGACCTGCCGCCGGGCAAGGGAGTGGCTCGCGCGCTCGCGGGAGCGCGCGGCGTCGGGAAGAGCCACACGCTGGCGGTGCTGGGCGCGCTGGCCGGGTCGGAGCGACTACGGCAGGGCGTCGAAGACGCGCACGTTCTGGCGAGCGCGGAGCGGCTGACGGGACGGCGCTGCCTCGTGATGATGGTCGAGCGGGGCACGCGCCCGACTCTGGGCGAAGAGCTTGCGGCGACCTTCGCAGCCTTCTTCGGCGGGGGCGAGGCGCAGTGGGGACGCGACCCGGCCGAGGTGCTGGCTGTCGCGGCCTCGCGCGCGATGGGCGACACGCTGGTCGTCATCATTGACACTGCCTTCAACCGCCCGGCGCGTGTCGTGCGCGACGACGGCCCCGTGCTCGGCGCTCTGGCGACGGCCGCGCGCGAGTTGAACGTCTTCCTCGCCCTCGCGCTCGACGACGACATCGCCGATGCGGACGGAGCGAACGTCGCGGTCGCGGGCACGTACCGCATAGACTATCTCGACCCCGAAAACCTCTACCGCGTGGCCGACCAGTTCGTGCTGCGCAAGAAGCCGCAGGTCGGCGACACGCTCCGCGAGATTTATCAGGCGCTACGCGCGACCGTGCACGAGTTCAACTGGAGTCAGGCGCGTTTCTCGTCCGTCTATCCGGTGCATCCGCTCGTCGTCGAGGTCGCTTCCGGCGTCCGCCTCTTCCTCCCGACGTTCGCCTTCCTGCCGTTCGCGGCTTCGGCCGCCGCGCGCGCCACCTCGCGCCCCGCTCTTGCGCTCGTGCTGCTCGACGAAGTCTTCGACGCGACCGAGGAGGTGCTGCGTCACTCGGTGGAGCTGCGCGAGGCGTTCGCGGCCTACGACCAGTTGACCGAGCTTTGCATCGGCCAGCTTCCGATCATGCAGCGCTATCAAGCGCGTCTCATTCTAAAGAGCCTGTTCGTGCTCTCGCTCGACGGCCGCGACGTGACGCCGGGCGAGATGTGCGCCGCGCTCCTCCTGACTGACGAGGATGCGGGCGGAGACGCACCGCGACGCGTCGCCGACACGCTCGCGCGCTTTGCCATCGAGGCCCCCGACGGCGCGATCCTACTGGCCGCAGGCCCCGGCGGCGAGTCGCGTTACCGCTTCCGCACCGCCGCGCGCGAGCCCGACGTGCAAGTCTCTGAGACCGTGCCGCAGGTCGAAGCCGCCGAGTCGAAACCTGAAGCGGTGGCTCCGACCCCGCCAGATGTGGTCGTCGCGAAAAGCCTCCCGCCGCCGGTTATCGAAAGGGAGCCAGCGCGGGTCGAAACATTCACCGCACCGCCGGATGGCGAAGCCATTGATGCAGAGGCTTTGTCAGAGACTTTGTCGGAAGACGCACTCGAATGGGCGCGTCTGTTGACGGGCAGGCACGCGCTCGGCAACGCCGAGGTGCGCGCGGCGCTCGGACTGTGGCTGAAGGAGTGGCGGCTGCTGAGCTTGCCGCAGAAGTTCGAGGCTCTGCCTGACGCATGCCTGACGACGCGCGTGTGGAAGGTCGAGGGCGAGGTGCGCAAGAGCTTCGGGCGCGCGGCTGCGGCGCTTGAGTCGGAGGCAGTGGGGAAGATTTCGTTGGAAGAGGCGCTGGCGCGCATCGCCGAAGTCTTTCACAACTCGCCCGCGACCTTCGCGCGGCATGCGCGCGCGCTCGAAGACTTGTGCGGGTTCATCGAGATGGTCGCGGCGCGCGAGCGCGTGCGCGCATACCTCTCCGCGGCCGAGCCGACCGGCGTGGACGAGCTTGAGACGGCGCGGCGCGAGCTTCTCGACATCGCGCACGACTCGAACAACTTCCTCGACGCCGCGCGGCGCGAACGTTTCGAGCGTCTGTGGCGCGAGTTTCGCGCGCGCTATGGCGAGCATTACGCCGCCGTCCATGATAAAACTGTGGGCCTTGAAAGCTCGCGCGAGTCTCTACAGGATTTGAGGCGCACCGAGCGTTGGCGAGAGTTCGAGTCGCTGTCGCGGCTCCCCGTCGTGAGCGCGCAGGTGTGGCGACAGGCCGAGGGGCTTCTACGCGTTGCCGACGGCGCGCGTTGCCGCATGGACGTGCGGCGGCTGCTCGCGGGTCAGCCCGCCTGCGCGTGCCAGTTCCGCCTGTCGCGTTCGGACGAGCTTGCGGAGCTTCCGCAGGAGCTTGAGGCGTTGATGGAGCGCGGCCTTTCGGTCTATCGCCGCACGCTCCTGATGCTCGGCACGACGCTCGCCATCTCGCTCGACGCACTGGCGCGGCGCGAGTCGGATGAGACGACGACGAAGCGCGCACGTAACCTCTCGACCGTGTTCGCGCAGAGGCGACTCCCCGAGCACTTCACGCGGCAGGACGTGCGGCTCATCGAGCGCGCACTGAAGCGTATGCCCGCACCGCCGCCGGTCAGGGTCGCGGCTCCGAACGGCGAGTCGGGCTTGCTCACACGCGAGGAGCTACGCGCGCGCTTCGAGCAGTGGCTCGACGAACTGCCCGAACAGCCCGTGCTCATCGAGGTCGTCTCGAAGGCGGAGCTTGAAGCACCTTGAGATGAAGGCAAAAGTCGAAAGTCGAAAGTCAAAAGTTGAAAGGGGAGAGAGGGACGAGAGCCGTTCCGTCTCCCCTTCGTCGCGTGCGGCCTCCCGCTCGCGCAGTGCAAAGTCGCGGGAGAGTCCGCGAAGTACGAAGCGCGGGATGAGCGTTGCGGTCGTCGGCGCGGGACGATTGGGGACGGCGCTGGCGCGCGCTCTCCATGAGTGCGGGTATGAGGTGCGCGCGCTCGTCTCGCGCAGCGCGGCGCACGCGCGCCGGGCCGCCGCAAGCGCAGGGGTCGAATCACTCGCGCTCGGCGTCAATCAGTTGAAGAAGCTGCCGGAGGTCGGGCTGCTCTTCATCACGACACCGGATGACGCGGTCGAGCAGACGGCCGCGAGGCTTGCGGCGTTGCCGCACCCGGTCGCGTGCGTCGCGCTGCATGTGAGCGGCGCTCTCTCTTCCGATGTGCTCGCGCCGCTCGGTGAGCGCGGTATACGTGTCGGCTCGATGCACCCTCTCGCAGCCGTGAGCGATGCGGTTTCGGGGGCGGCGAGCCTGCGCGGGGCTTTCTACTGCGTCGAGGGCGACGGCGCGGCGGTGCGCGCGGCGCGGCGCGTCGTGCGCGATCTGGGCGGCGAGAGTTTCACTGTGAGGTCTGAGGACAAGCCGCTCTATCACGCGGCGGCCGTGCTGGCGGCGGGTCATGTCGTCGCGCTCTTCGACGTGGCGCTCGACACGCTGCAACGCTGCGGCTTGAAGGAGCGGCGCGCGCGCGAGGTGCTGCTGCCGCTCATCGGCAGCGCGGTCGAGAACCTTGCAACGCAGCCGCCCGCGCGTGCTCTGACCGGGAGCCTCGCACGCACGGATGTTGAGACGGTGCGCAAGCATTTGCGTGCGTTGCGCGGGCTGGATAATTCGGACGCGCTCGTCGTCTACAAGATACTCGGGCATCACTCGCTCGACTTGGCGCTGCGCGCGGGCGCAGACCCTTTGCTTGCAGAGAGGATTCGGCGCTTGATGTCGGAGTCGGTTGAGAGAGACGAAAGAGGAGAGGAATGAAAATCATCTTCGGCTTTATCTTCATGGGAATGATCGCGATGGTGTTTCTGGGCTGGGTGGTAAAGCTGGGACGGTTCGGTTTTATGATGATCGGGATGACGCTCTGCGTCCCGGCGATGATGGGCTGCGTCCTGAATCTGCAAGGGAGGGAGAGGCTCTGGGCCATCGCGCCCACGGTCGTCTTCTTCGTGCTGGTCTTTCTGTTCTACCGCGATTGGAGCGGGGTGACGAAGAAGTAAGGCAGCCTGCGACTCGCACCCACTTGCGCGCTGCACGGCTTGGCGCTAGAGTAAAACGCAAGTCCCCTAATGAAGTCGCACCAGAGAGAGAACGCGAAAGGAAAACTCCGTCTTGCCCTCAACGCAGAACACGCCCAGCGCGAGCTACAGCCTGACCTTACGTGTAAAGCTCTCGTCGCGCGCGGGCACGCTCGGCGAGTTGACCGTCGCCATCGGGCACGCGGGCGGCGACATCGGAGCCATTGACATCGTGAGCGTCGGGCGCGACACGATCATACGCGACCTGACGGTCAACGCGGCTTCGGCCGAGCACGGCAAATCAATCGTCGAGGCGGCGCGCGCCGTTGACGGCGTCGAGGTCATCAACGTCAGCGACCGCGTCTTTCTCATGCACCTCGGCGGCAAGATCGAAGTTGTCTCGAAGGCTCCCTTAAAGACACGCGCAGACCTCTCGATGGCCTACACGCCCGGCGTGGCGCGCGTCTGCGAAGCGATTGCGCGCGACCCCGAGAAGGTCTTCACGCTGACGATAAAGAAGAACACCGTGGCGGTCGTCACCGACGGCACGGCTGTGCTCGGCCTTGGAGACATCGGCCCGGCGGCGGCGCTCCCCGTGATGGAAGGCAAGGCGATGCTCTTTAAAGAGTTCGCGGGCGTTGACGCCTTCCCCATCTGCCTCTCGACCAAAGACCCGGCGGAGATTGTCAACACGGTCAAGAACATCGCGGTCGCCTTTGGCGGCATCAACCTCGAAGACATCTCCGCGCCGCGCTGCTTCGAGATTGAGGAGAGGTTAAAGGAAGAACTCGACATCCCCGTCTTCCACGACGACCAGCACGGCACGGCGGTCGTGGTGCTGGCCGCGCTCATCAACGCGGTGAAGCTGGTGGGCAAGCGGATGGAGGACTTGAAGGTCGTCGTCAACGGCGTGGGCGCGGCGGGCGTGGCCTGCTCGAAGATAATCTTGAGCGCGGGCGTGCGCAACGTCATCGGCTGCGACCAGCACGGGGCCATCTACGAGGGGCGCACCGAGCGCATGAACTGGGTCAAGGATCACTACGCGCGCACGACGAACCCGGCGGGCGAGCGCGGCACAATCCACGACATAATAAAGGGCGCGGATGTCTTCCTCGGTCTCTCGGTTCCCGGCGTCATCACTGTTGAGGACGTGAAGCTGATGGCGAAAGACCCGATTGTCTTCGCGATGGCGAACCCGACGCCCGAGATTATGCCCGAGGAGGTGGCGGGCCTTGTCGCCGTGATGGCGACGGGGCGGAGCGACTATCCGAATCAGATCAACAACGTGCTCTGCTTCCCCGGCATCTTTCGCGGCGCACTCGCCTGTCGCGCCTCGCGCATCAACGAAGAGATGAAGCTCGCCGCCGCGCAGGCCATCGCCGGTATCATCACCCCCGAAGAGCTACACCCCGAATACATCGTCCCCTCTGTCTTCGACAAACGCGTCGCCGAAGCCGTCGCACGCGAAGTCGAAGAGGCCGCCTACCAAACCGGCGTCGCCCGCCGCGAGCGCGCGCACACCGACATGCTGATGTAAAGACAGACGCGAGAACGAATCGCCGGGAGCGCGGGCACACTAGCCCGCCATGAGCGCCGCAGGCGCGAAGACGTAGAAGCGCCATCACTCAATGTTGAGTGATGGCGCTTAATTGTTAAGCGTGCTCGCGCACGCTTTGGCGGGCTAGTGTGCC
>JAVXWN010000106.1:0-5114 GCA_032230645.1 Acidobacteriota bacterium
TCCGCGCGCGGAGCCGATACTCGATGGGTCGCAAGCTGAGGCTCAACCTCGCCCTCATCACGAAGAACAACTCGAACCCTTCGGTCATTGACGGCGTCTCGCTCGCCGACTTCGGTGTGAGCGTCAAATCGAGGGTGTTCACATCCTCGGTTGACTGGACGGTCAACCCGCGGCTCTCGTTCAGCACAGGCTACAACTACAACTGGCAGACGAGCGATGCCGTCGTTGACTACTTCTTCAACAGCGTCAGGCACCCGAACGGCCGTAGCCAGTACTTCATGCGGAACCACTTCTTCTTCATCGACGTGGTCTCACAACCCTTCCGCCGCGCGACGTTCTACGCAGCCTACCGCATCAACAAAGACATGGGGCAGGGCGACCGGCTCGCAGACCCGACGGGGACGCCCGGCTTCCTCATCAGCTCGTACCCGATGAGCTATCAATCGCCCGAAGCGCGTGTGGCGATTCGTATGAACCACAGGCTCGACTGGAACTTCGGCTACCAGTATTACAACTACCATGAGAGCCAGCTCGTCAGCATCAGGCCGCAGAACTACCACGCGCACATGCCCTACACCTCGCTCCGCTTCTACTTCGGCGGGGAGCGGTAATAAAGCTCTGGCGGGGCGTGCCGTCGCAAGCCTCCGGACGTTGACAACCTGCCGCTGGGCCCCGGAGTCCATCGAACATGAGGACTGCGGGACTTGCCCCAAGAAATTATTTCTTGTCGCTAACTAACGTCTTGCGAAAAGATCCGCAGCCCCGTGCGGAAAATTCCGCTGACGCGAAGGCACGGGCCGGAAGATGCGTCTCTTTCCCTGAAAACGCGCTGACTGGCGGCCCCCACTGCGCGGCACAGCCATTGCCCAATAAAGGGCGGGCGGCGTGGGCGAAGATTCTGACGACAACCCGACGCCAACAGTTTCGAGGAAAAAAGGTCGAACCATGAAAAGAATAAAAACGCTCGTGATCGCACTCATCACACTCCCGCTCTTTGCACTGATCCTCTTCAGCCCGACCCCCGCGCCGGCACGCGCCGTAGCGCAGGACTTCGACGCGGCAACTACCTTCAAGGCCAAGTGCTCAATGTGTCACGGCCAGAAGGCGGAGAAGAAGTTCGACGCGACGAAGGCCGACGACACGCTCGCTTCGACGGTGCTAAAGGGCAAGGACGACGTTACGCCCAAGATGCCGAGCTACGGGGCGAAGGGCGTCACGCCCGAGCAGGCGGGCGCGCTCGTCGCGCACATGAAGTCTCTGAAGCAGTAGGGACGGGCGGCCCTACTGGAATTATCCAAGGCGCTTTAACAACTGGGCTGTGACCTTCGAATTGCAGGGAACTAAGGTACCAGCCAGCTTCAAGCTCAAGCTTAATGGCGACAAGGTGACTGGCACAGCCGATTCACATCACACGGGAGCGGGCACTTTGAGCAAAGGCTCCTGGCTGGATAACAAGCTGGACTTCACCCTTGACTTTGCGGCACACGAATCCATCGTCGTTACAGGCAAGATAGAGAATGGCAAGCTGGTCGGCGAGTTTGCTACGGAAGGGATGAGGGGCACGTGGACGGCGGAGAAGAAATAAACTTGCTTGCAGTAGAGCTAACGCAAGAGAAAGACGCTCAAGTAGGTTCGTTTCAGGAATGTTCTGAATGAAGCACCCTTTAACTTATGGTTTCGCCATTATCCTCGTTTTAACAGCAGTTGTTGGGATGTTGAGCTTTCATCCTTTCAGATTACCCGTGACACAGGCATACAACCGGACACCAGTCACGGAATTAGATTTTGAAATCGTGGGCGGACGTATTTACGTTCCGGCGGAGATTAACGGTCATAAGACTAGCGCCATTCTTGACACGGGGGCTAGTTCCTCAGTGATGAATCTGGCGCTGGCCGAGCAGTGGGACTTGCCCACACAAGGCGAGCTAAACGCTCAAGGTGCCGGCGGGGAACCGATTACGGGAAGAATCCTCAACGACGTGGTAGTTAAATTTGGGGACATCACGGAACAGATCCCATACGCCATCCCGCTCGATACACTCGCTACCATGGAAGGCCGTCAGCTTGAGATAATCGTCGGCGCTAATTTCTTCTTCAAATATATCGTCGAAGTTGACTATGCGAAGCGTCACCTACGGATATTTAATGGCGCGGCGGATGTAATCTCGAAAGGTACAGCAGTCCCAATCCACTTCGTAGGCTCTCTTCCACACGTCGCCTCAATATTGATGGTCGGAGGCACGGAATATAAACTGGAGGCGATGGTTGACAGCGGTGCCTCGACTGGCCTGACCGCCAAGTTCTTAAATAGCCATCCACTAAACGTGACGAAGACTGAGAGAATGGTTATCGCAGGCGGCGCTGGTGGCTACGTCGAAGGTCGGTTCTTCCGGCCGGATGCTTTGAAGCTCGGCTCCATCTCACTTGCTAAACCCGTCATGACACTAACTGAAACTGGAGGCGGGTTGACAGGCGAAGGGGCTAAGTACGACATCCTGATCGGCGGTGATTTACTGCGACGGTTTCGCGTTACATTCGACTATCCGCATAAAAGGATGACCCTTGAGGCAAGCGATGAGGTTTCAAAACCCTTTGAGGCCGACAAGACCGGACTACGAATCTACGCGCAGGGTTCGGATTTACGAAGTTTCAAAATTGTTGGAGTGTTGGGCGGATCATCCTCAGACAAGGCCGGCATTAAAGTCGATGACGTTATTGAGTCTATAGACAGCGTTCCGGCGTCGCAGTTTACTCTTCAGCAGCTTCGTGAATTGTTCAGATCATCTACAACGTCGAAATGGGAACTTGGCATCCGGCGTAGTGACCAGCGACTAAAGCTAACCGTACCGGCGAAGAGCATCATTTAGGATAAAGGTGTTTAGCTTTGGGGTTCCGATAATGTCCATTATGATTTTCGTGGGATGGAGAAGGAAATGGCCGCCCGGTGATAGGTACCCGGGCGGCCATTAACATTTATGCGTTTAGTTATTGCCTGAGCTATCCCTCTGCTCGGTAGACGCCAGGTACGCCTTTACCGGTTACGGTGGCGGCGCTTCCGTGGCCGAAACCTTCACTCATCTGCGCGGCGGCTGCACGAAATGGTGACACGGGGGTAACCTTACTTACTCATTTATAACGCAATAATTAAGCATTTCCACTTGATAGGGATGGCATGAGGGTTGCAATATGATGTAGCCACGGAGGGTAAGCACAAACATGAATAAGTCTATCAATCGTATCGGCGGCGCACTCATAACGCTCCTGATGGTGGCGGGCGTCTTTCTGACCACGAGCGCCACGGCGCAGGCGCAGTACCGGCAGTACCCGGATGGGCGCGTCCGCCAGGAGCGCCGCAATCGTGATGACCGTTACCGCGGCGACCGTCGTAACGACCGCCGCGATCGTGACGGCGACGGCGACTACGACCAGCGCGACGAGAACATCCGCCGCCAGCAGCAGCAGCAACGCAATGGCGGCTACGGCACCTACGGCAACAACGGTGGATACGGCACCTATGGCCGTAATGGCGGGTACGGCAATAACGGTGGCTACAATCAGGCCGCGATGAACCAAGGTTACCAGAACGGCCTGAACACCGGTGCGAGCGACGCGCAACGCGGGCAGGGCTACAACCCGCAGAGGTCACACTTCTACAAGGAAGCCTCGTCGCAGGCGTTCCGCGATGGCTTCATGCAGGGCTACGACCAAGGCTACCGCCAGTACGCCGGGTCGAACAACGGCGGCTACCGCAGGAACACCGGCAGCGGGATCGGCAACATCCTCGGCGGCATCTTCGGCCGACCCTAGCAAGCGGCAAGCGAAATAAGAACTCAACGATTTAGAGATGCCGTGACGTCGCGTCACGGCATCTTTTTATTTAAGGCGTTGCCGAGACCCGTCCGGTTCAGGCTAGGGAAAGGCGATAACCACCAAGGTGATGAGGGCGGCGGTGATGGTCGAGCGCCGGTTGATTTGTCGCGCCTTTGCTCGAAGCTCTTCGATAAGCTTTTCATCCATGAGTCCCACCTCCCCCGCGTCCATGTTGCACACACCACGCGCGGCCAGCGCGATACAGGTCTTCTCGCGGGCTTGCAGCAAACCGAGTCCCGCCATCCATAGTGGAAAGAAGACAACGAGCCTCGACCATCGCGGCGCGCCGTAGACTACAAGGATGAATGCGACCCCGACGCCGACGGTCAGGGCGACGATGCCGAGCAGCCGCCGCTTGCGTCTCTCAAGCGCGCCGATGTTGACCGCCTCAGTCATCGTGTTCATGACTACTGCTCTGCGCGCAGAGTCGCCAGCGGTTGCCCAGCCGCGACGCGCATCCCCGTGCGCGCGCTGACGGCGCTTACCGTGCCGGAGGAAGAGGCCACCGCATAGACGACCTGTTCCGAAGGCGTCACCGCAGGTGTTGTTGTGCGTGAAGGTTGCCGGGCCGCGACAAGCCCCGCCTGCGCGCTCTGTTCCGTGGCCTGCGCGCGTTGAAGACGTTGCTGCGCGCGTTCGTAGATTGAGCGCGCGCCATCCAACTCTCCCTGCGAGGCTTGACCGGAGGCGATGAGAGGCGTCAGGCGCTGCACCTCTACCTCCGCGCGCACGACTTCGGCGCGTGCCGCTTCGATCTCGGCCTGTGCCGACGTGATGTTCCGCGCCGCGGTCGCCACGGGGTCTTCGACGCGAGTGGTCGGGGCGGCGACTCCCTCGGGCCGGACGATGATCTCGACGACGGCGTCGCCCTCCTTGAGCTGCTCGCCTTCGCTCACAAGCACTCTGCGAACCTCGCCTGCGACGGGCGCGTTGACGATGACGACCCCGTGCGCGGCGTCGCCATCTCCCCTTGAACGACACGCGGGCGACACAACGAACGCCGACAGCAAGAAGGGCACGAGCACGGCGCGCGTGCGCGAGCGCATGAGGGGCCGCGGGGATAGAAGGCCGAGGTTATTTCTCATCACGCTTGATGCCGGTCAGGCTGGCGGACGAGCCTGACCCAGCCGGTGTCCCCATTCCGCTAGGCGACTCCGCACCCGGCGCGGCGCGGAGTTCAAGCTCGCGCGCAGGCGTGTCGGTGCGCACGGCCACGTTGTTTGCTTCGAGCGTGTTGCCGGTGG
>JAVXWN010000113.1:0-6222 GCA_032230645.1 Acidobacteriota bacterium
ACTAGCCCTTTATATGTCCTGTTAACCACCGCAGGCACAGAGGCACAGCTTTCAACTCTTAACGGTGTGCCTCTGTGCCTGCGGTGGTTACTGCCTTACTCTCACTGCGCGCGCAGTATCGAGAGCGGCTTTCTCGTCAACACGTCAAGGCTTGAGAGAGCGCCGACCGCGCCGACGAGCAGGATGGTTACGGCGATACCGGCGGCATTCAAGCCGGGTGCGAACGCCCACTCGATCTCGAAGACGTAGCGCGCGACCGCGAACGAGAGTCCGTTGGCCGCCGCCGCGCCGACCACTCCCGCGACCAGTCCGAGCAGCCCGTACTCCACAAGCATCATCGTCAACAACATGCGCCGACGCGCGCCCAACGTCTTCAGCACCGCCGCTTCATAGACCCTCTGGAACTTCGTCATCGCTATCGAACCGACGAGGATGAGCGCCCCGCTCAGGAAGACGAAGCCGCCGATGAACGAGACGGCCAGCGTGATGTTCGACAGAATACGGCCGACGCTGCGCACGATGTCCGCCACGTCAATCACACTCACGTTCGGGAAGCGGTCAACAATCGCGCGCTGAAACCGCGAACGCTCGGGCTCCGTGGTCGGCCCGTCAACCGCTCCGACGAAGGTCTGCGGCGCACCTTCGAGCGAGCCCGGCCGAAAGAGTATGAGAAAGCCCGTGCGCGAGTTGCGCCAATCAACCCGCCGGATGCTCGTCACGCGCGCGGTCAACTTGCGACCCTGTATGTCGAAGGTGACGTTGCCGCCGAGGTCGAGCCCGGCCGCGCCGCGCATCCCCTCCTCTATCGAAACCTCGGGCTCGACGGAAGGGCTCTCGTCCCAAAACTTCCCCGCGACGATTGTCTCGTTGTATTCGAGACGCGGCCGGTACGTGACGACGTACTCGCGCCCGAGCCGCCCGCGCTCGCGCCGCACGCCCGCCGCATCCAAGTCCACCTCCTGCCCGTTGACGGCCGCGATGCGCGCGCGCACCGTCGGTATCAAGTCGGCTCGCGCGCCCATCGTCTGCGAGACAAGCTCGCGCACGCCTTCGACCTGATCCTTCTGCACGTCGATGAGGTACATGTTCGGCAGGTTGCCGCGACGTGCCACGTCGAACTCGTCGAGCAGGCTTGATTGGAGCGACTGCACGGACATGATAAGGAAAGCTCCGAGGCCCACGGCCAACACAATCACGCGCGTCTGGTTGCCGGGCCTGTGCATGCTGTTTATCGCTTGACGAACGGCGAACGTGCCGAGGCCGCGCGCGCGTCGCATGAGGAAGATTAAAAGCCACGCCGCCGCGTAGAGCACTAGCGCCGTCACGCCCAAACCACCGAGGAAGATGACGCCGACAAGCAGTGAGCCCGCCTGCCACGAAGCGAGAAAGACGAGCCCTGCGAGCACTCCGCACGCAACTACGGCGCGCCAGAGGTCGAGCCAACGACGCGGTGCATCCTCTGTGATTTCGCGCAGAAGCATGTTCGGCCGGATGTGTCGTATGCGCAGCAGCGGCAGCGCCGAGAAGAGCACGGAGATGAGAAGCCCAAGCCCGAGCCCTTGTGCCACCGCGCCGGGTTGGAGTTCGTATGAGAGGTTGGGCGGCAGGTTCTCGCTGAAGCGCGAGCGAACAAACAGCAGCGCGACCTTCGCCAGCACGATGCCCAACACGCTCCCCGCCGCGCCGAGCACTACCACCTGTGCGAGGTAGGCCGCGGTGAGTCTTCTTCCGGTCGCGCCGACGCACTTGAGCACCGCGATGGTCTTCCGCTTCTGCTCGACGAAGACGCGCGTGACCGAAGAGACGCCGATGCCTCCGAGCACGAGGATGACAAGCCCGGTCAGCGAAAGATAGTTCTCCGCGCGAGAGAATTGCTCGCCCAGATTCTCTTCCGAGTCGCGGTACGAGCGCACGTTGACGACGTTGTTGCCAAGCTCGGCGCGCAGCGACCGGACGAGTTCGTCCATGCGTCCCTCGCGCACCTTGAAGAGAATCTTGCGGCGCGCGCGACTGCCGAAGCCCGTGAGCCCCGCCAACTCCAAATCCGCGTGCGAGACGAAGACGCGCGGCCCAAGCCGAAAGCCGCCCGAGCTTCCCGGCTCCTGCTTCGTCACACCACGAATCTCAAGCTCGCGCTCGCCTATCTTCACGCGGTCGCCGACGCGCAAGCCGAGACGTTCGAGCAGGAGCGGTGCGACGACTGCGCCGCCGCCTTCAACCAAAGCGAAGTCGAACGGGCGGCCGTCCTCCAAACGAAAGTCGCCGTAGAGCGGGAACCCGCGCTCGACTCCCTTCACCTCGACCATCAGCGCGCCTTCGTGCGCAGCATCGGCGGGGCGCAGCATCGTCGGAGCTTCGATTGTTTCGGTGCGCGCTTCAACCAGCGTCGGACGTGCGACGCTCTCTATCTTCGCGAGAGCTTCCGCAGTCCACTCTCGCGTCGTCTCGGCCTGCACGTCGGCCGTCATCAAAGCGCGAGCCTCGCCCGCGACCGCGCGGTTGAGGCTCTGTATCATCGAGCGCAGCGCGACGATGCTCCCGACGCCGACGCCGATGCAGAGGAAGAAGAAGAGCAGACGCCGCCACGATGCGCGCAGCTCGCGTCGCGCGAGATTGAAGATGAACTTCATGGCCGCGCGGCCTCCAACTCTTCACCCTTCAGGCCGTCGTCATCTTGAGCTTTGTCGTTATCTTCCGCCGCGTTCTCGTCCGCGACGACACTTCCATCACGCAGAGAGATACGACGGTCGGCGCGCGCGGCGAGTTCGTGATCGTGCGTGACGAGGACGAGCGTTGCGCCGCGCCGTCGGTTCATCTCGACCATGAGGTCGAAGACGTGTCGGCCGCTGCGCGAGTCGAGGTTACCGGTCGGCTCGTCCGCGAGCAGGATGGTCGGCTCGTTGGCGAAGGCGCGCGCGACTGCGACGCGCTGCTGCTCACCGCCCGAAAGCTGCGAGGGGTAATGGTGCGCGCGCTCGGTCAACTCCACGTCTTCGAGCAGACGACGCGCGCGTGCCTGTGCGTCGCGTCGTCCCGCAATCTCAAGCGGTGCCATCACGTTCTCCAGCGCCGTCATCGAAGGGATGAGATGGAAGGACTGGAAGACGAAGCCGAGCTTGCGACCGCGCAAAGAGGCAAGCGCGTCCTCGCCCATGCGTGTGATCTCTTCGCCGTCAATGAGAATCCGACCCGCGCTCGGCGCGTCGAGCCCCGCGACCAGCCCGAGCAGCGTTGACTTGCCGCTGCCCGAAGGGCCGACGACCGCGACGAACTGCGCGTCGGGTATCTTCAAGTCAAGCTCGCGCAGAATGGTCAGGCGCTCCGCGCCGGACTGAACCGTCTTTGATACTTGGTATAATTCAATCATGAAAACCCTGCTGTCGGGACATTTCAACTTTCGGCTTCTGGCTTTCGCCCTGTTCGTCGCCGTGCTCCTTCAAGGCTGCGGCGGAAGTGCTTCACGCGACTCTTCATTTAACTCGACACCGGCCGCGACACCAAACACACAGCCCGCGACTCCCACGGAGAATGTACCTAAAATCGTCGCCTTCGGCGACAGCCTGACCGCTGGCTACGGCCTTCAGCCGAAGGAGAGCTATCCGGCGCTGCTGCAAAAGATGCTCGACGCGGATGGGTTCAAGTACGAAGTGGTCAACGCGGGAGTTTCGGGCGACACCTCGGCGGGCGGGGTGCGCCGCATTGACTGGTCACTCGACTCGGGCGGCGTGCGCTTCATCATCCTCGAACTCGGCGCGAACGACTTCCTGCGCGGCCAACCCATCGCCGAGACGAAAAAGAACCTCGCGCAAATCATCGAGCGCGCCAACTCGCGCGACGCGCGTGTCCTGCTCGCAGGCATGTACACGACGACCGAGGCAGCACAAGATTACGAAGCGCAGATAAGCGACGCCTTCAAAACGCTCGCCTCTGAGCACGACGCCGTGCTCATCCCTTTCTTCCTCGAAGGCGTCGCGGGGCGCGATGAGCTTAATCAGCAAGACCGCATCCACCCTAACGCCGAGGGCACGAAGATCGTGGCCGCCAACGTCTACCGCTACCTGAAGCCGTTGCTTGAGAAAGACAGCCGAAAAAATTGATGAGAACCGATGTGATTGTCATTGGCGGCGGGGCCGCGGGTCTGATGTGCGCCGTGGAGGCGGGCAGGCGCGGGCGGCGCGTGCTCGTCCTTGAACATAACGAGCGCGTGGGGCGGAAGATAGAAATCTCGGGCGGCGGGCGCTGCAACTTCACGAACGTCAACACGACTCCGAACAACTTCATCTCCGCCAACCCGCACTTCGCGAAGTCGGCGCTGGCGCGCTACAGCCCTTCGGACTTCGTCGCGCTCGTCGAGCGACATCGCATCAAGTATCACGAGAAGAAGCTCGGCCAACTCTTCTGCGACGAAAGCTCGCGGCAAATCGTCGCGATGCTGCTCGCGGAGTGCGACGCGGCTGGCGTCAGTGTCGTCACGGGCTGCCGCGTCGGCGAGGTTCGCAAAGACGTACTCTTCGAGGTGCGAACGAACCGCGACGTGTTCTTGTCGGAGTCGCTCGTCATCGCCACGGGCGGGCTCTCGATACCGAAGCTCGGCGCGACCGACTTCGGCTACCGTGTGGCGCGACAGTTCGGGCTGAAGGTCTTGCATCCCGTGCCCGCGCTCGTGCCGCTCACGCTCGCGCCGAAAGACCTCGTCTCCTTCAAAGCACTCAGCGGAGTCTCTGCCCCGGCGGTCGTTCGTTGCGACGGGGCGGAGTTCGCCGAGAACATTCTCGTCACGCATCGAGGCTTGAGCGGCCCGGCCGTGCTTCAAATCTCATCCTACTGGTCGCGCGGGCTTGCGCTCTCAATTGACCTGCTACCTGGGGCCGACGCGCGCGCGTTGCTCGAAGCGAAGCGTGTCAGCGGCGCGGAGCTTGTGAGCGCGCTCGGCATGCACTTGCCCCGTCGCTTCGCGCAGGTCTGGTGCGAAGCGTTCGCGCCCTCACAGCGCCCCTTGCGCACATACACGGACGCAGACATCGAGTCGGTGGCCGCGCGTCTGCACGACTGGCGCGTCACGCCCGCCGGGACGGAAGGCTTTCAGAAGGCGGAGGTGACGCGCGGCGGCGTCTCGACCGGCGAGCTTTCGTCAAAAACGATGGAGGCGGGGCGTGTCCCCGGCCTCTACTTCATCGGCGAGGTGGTGGACGCGACCGGCCAACTCGGCGGCTACAACTTCCAATGGGCTTGGGCCTCCGGCCACGCCGCTGGCCGGTACGTTTGAAAGCAGTAGATGGTAGACCTTTTATTCCCTGTCACAAATCCGCGAGCGGCGGTGTTTACACAGCAGAGAAAGGGTTCTTATTCGAGATTAACCGCAGGAGAGGAGTGTGAGAGTGATGGGACGCAGGACATTTTCAAACTTGGTGGGAGCGGTCGTGCTCTGTCTGGTGGCGGCGGGCGCGGCCTCAGCGCAGGACTTTCAGCGGAGCTACAACCTTGAGGCGGGCGGCTCGGTCAGCATCGTCAACGTCTCGGGCGACGTAGTGTTGACGGGCTATGACGGGAGCGCCGTCGTCGTCGAGGGACACAAGCAGGGGCGCGACCGCGACATGGTTGAGGTCGAGGATGAGAGCACGCCGGGACACGTCTCGCTGCGCGCGAAGTATCCGAACAACTGCAACTGCGACGCAAGCGTGAAATTCGAGGTGCGCGTGCCGCGCTCCTCAAACATCGCCTTCGAGAAGATTTCAACGGCCAGCGGTAACTTGAAGGCCGAGGGCTTCGCGGGAAGAATCAACCTCAACACGGCGAGCGGCGACGTGACGGTGCGCGGCGTGAGCGGCGAGATTCGCGCTTCGTCCGCGTCGGGGACGGTGCGCGTCGCGGACGCTTCGGGCACGGTCAACGCCAGCAGCGCGAGCGGCGATGTGGACGTTGAGTTGACGCGGCTCGACGGCAACGGCGACATGCGCTTCTCGTCCGCCAGCGGCGATGTCAACGTGCGTATGCCCTCTTCGATTGACGCGCGTGTGAGCATGTCCACCGTCTCGGGCTCGATAGAGACGAACTTCCCCATCGAGGTGAAGACCGACCGCTACGGCTCGGGCAGTCGCGCCGAAGGTCAACTCGGCAACGGCGCGCGCTCACTCAAAATCTCTTCCGCCTCGGGCAACGTCAGCTTGAAGAGCATCTGAGAGAGAAGGAAAAAGTTAAGACGAAGAAGGGCGTGGGGTTAAA
>JAVXWN010000114.1:0-14254 GCA_032230645.1 Acidobacteriota bacterium
GGTGTGTCCACCTTTTTATCTCATCACTTCAACCACTCTTTGACCCAGCCCCGCACCTGCGGCAGTCCATCCCTACCGAAGATGAGGAGCTTGCGCAGGGGGATACCATGTTTATTCCGTCTCCCACTTCTGATGCGGACACCTCTATTGCCAAAAGCGCCGACTTATGTTTTAAGTTTTCAACATGCCTTCACCCGACCTTTGCATCAGGGGTCAACGCGTCATCACTCCCGACTCGGACGGCCCGGCCGCGGTTCACGTCCGCGACGGTCGCATCATTGAAGTGACTTCGTTCGACGATGTGCCCGAAGGCTGCGACGTAGTCGAGGCTGGTGACTCGGTTGTGATGCCGGGGCTGGTGGACTCGCACGTCCACGTCAACGAGCCGGGGCGCACGCGCTGGGAGGGCTTTGCGACGGCGACACGCGCGGCTGCCGCGGGCGGCGTGACGACCATCGTAGACATGCCGCTCAACAGCGTCCCGCCGACGACCACGCCCGATGGTCTTCGTCAGAAGTTGGAAGCGGCGAAGGGCCAGTGCCGCGTGGATGTTGCCTTCTGGGGCGGCCTCGTGCCCGGCAACCTCGGCCTGCTCGCCGCGCTTCAAGCCGAAGGCGTCGTCGGCTTCAAATGCTTTCTCATCCCCTCGGGCATTCAGGAGTTCCCATACGTCACCGAGGGTGAATTGCGCCCCGCGATGTTCGAGTTGGCGCGGCTGGAAGCCACGCTTATCGTCCACGCGGAGATGCCGGGGCCCGTCGAGCGCGCCACGGCCGAGTGCTGCACGGGCGATACGAGCGGCGACCCGCGCAGGTACGAAACCTTCCTCCGCTCGCGTCCACGCGAGGCCGAGGATGAAGCCGTCGCTTTGATGCTCCGCCTTTGCCGCGAGACGGGAGCGCGCGTTCACATCGTTCACCACTCTTCCTCGAACTCGCTCGCGTTGCTGCGCGAAGCGAAGGAGGCGGGACTTCCCTTCACCGCCGAGACGTGCCCACACTATCTGACGTTTGCGGCCGAGGACGTGCCCGACGGCGCGACCGAGTTCAAGTGCTGCCCGCCCGTGCGCGAGCGCGAGAACCGCGAGCGGTTGTGGGAGGCCGTCGCCGACGGCACAATATCTATGATTGTCTCAGACCACTCGCCCTGCCCGCCCGAGATGAAGCGACGCGTCGAGGGCGACTTCCTCAAGGCGTGGGGCGGCATCTCGTCTCTGCAATTCAGGCGGCCCATCGTCTGGACTGAGGCGCGCAGGCGCGGCCACACGTTGAGCGACCTCGCGCGCTGGCTCTCGCGCGAGCCCGCGCGGCTCGCGGGACTCTTCGGGCGCAAGGGCGCAATCACCGTGGGGCGTGATGCAGACCTTATCATCTTCAACCCCGACGCGACCTTCCGCGTCTCGCCCGAGATGAACGAGCACCGGCACAAGCTCACGCCCTACGAAGGGCTCGCGTTGAGCGGCGTGGTCGAGACGACCTACCTGCGCGGCGAGAAGATTTACGAACGCGGCGAGTTCCCTTCGACGCCGACGGGCACGCTCCTGCTGCGCGAGGCCCCGCCGAAGGAGACGAACGAGTGGGACGATGAAGAGAACTTCTGACGAAGCGATATTGATTGAACAGATGACTGAGGACTTTACTAATCTCGTTGACCTCGCCTCGGAGCGTTTGGGCGGTGCGGTGCTCTACGCCAACGACGACTTCTTCGCGCCGAAGGAGAACTTGTTGAAGGCGAGCGCGCCCGTCTTTCTCGAAGGCGAGTACACAGAGCGCGGCAAGTGGATGGATGGTTGGGAGTCGCGCCGCCGTCGCACGCCCGGCTTCGATTGGTGTCTGATTCGGCTCGGGGTTGCGGGGCGCGTTCGCGGCGTCGTCGTAGACACGAGTTTCTTTCGCGGCAACTTTCCCGAGAGGTGTTCGCTCGAAGCCTCGGTTGCGCCGACGAACGCGGACGCCGAGCAGTTGAGCGGCGAAGCGACCGAGTGGATCGAGATTCTTCCCGACGTGAGGCTCGAAGGCGACTCGCGGAATACGTTCGTCATCGAGTCTGACAAGAGGTTCACGCACCTGCGTTTCAAGATTTTCCCGGACGGAGGTGTCGCGCGACTCAGGGTCTACGGCGACGTTCTGCCCGATTGGAATGCAATACGTCGCGCGGGCGGACTCGTTGACCTCGCGGCGGTCGAGAACGGCGGCCTCGTCGTGGGGACGAGCGACGAATTCTTCGGCCATCGTCACAACCTCATCATGCCGGGGCGCGGACGCGACATGGGCGACGGTTGGGAGACGAAGCGGCGGCGCGGCCCCGGCCACGACTGGTGCATCATCCGGCTCGGCGCGCGGGGCCGCATCCGCCGCGTCGAGATCGACACCGCGCACTTCAAGGGCAACTACCCCGAGAGTTGTTCGCTTGAAATCTATGACGACCCTGATCTGAAGAGCGCGCACAGCGAGTCGCAACTTGCTTCCCTCCCCGCGCGCGAGCTTCTGCCGCGCACGCGCCTGCAAGCCGACACGCGCCACTTCTACGAAGAAGAGTTGAAGGACGCGGGCGAGGCGACGCACGCCATCTTCCGCATCTACCCGGACGGCGGCATCAGCCGCCTGCGGCTCTACGGGAGTCTCGCGACGGATGCCTGACCTCAAAGACCTCGAAGGCCCTGTGGGGAAGCTGAACCGCCTCGGCGAAGACGAGGCGCGCGCGGCGCTGCTGGCCTGCTGCGGCTCTGCGCGTTGGTCGCGCGAGGTGGTGGCGCTCCGGCCGTTCTGGGATGTGGGGCAGTTGCTCAGAATTGGCTGGCGCGTATGGCACGAGCTTGAACGTGATGACTGGCTCGAAGCCTTCCGCACGCACCCGCGCATCGGCGAATCGAAGCCCGCGGCCACTGCGCCCGAGGAGGCGCGGCGCTGGTCTGAGGGCGAGCAGGCGCGCGCGCATGATGCTTCGGTTCAAACGCTCGATGCGCTTGCACAGTGCAACCGCGAGTACGAAGAGCGGTTCGGCTTCATCTACATCATCTGCGCCACGGGCAGGACTGCCGAAGAGATGCTCGCGGTTCTGCGTGAACGTCTCGGCAACGACCCCGAAACGGAGTTGCGCGTTGCGGCCGAAGAGCAGTGGCGAATCACCGAGCTTCGGCTCAAAAAATTTCTGAACGTCAAATGAGAAGCCTTCTCACCGGTAAGTGAGCGGGGCTTTTCGGAAACTTCAAATGAGCGGCATCACGACACACGTGCTCGATACTGCGCGGGGGCGACCGGCGGCAGGCGTGCCCGTCCGTTTGGAGACGCGAGTTGAGGGAGGCGGCTGGTACACACTCGGGCGCGGCGTGACGGACGAGGACGGACGCCTGCGTGACATCCTGCCTCCCGCGCAAGCTCTGGCCGAAGGCTCTTATCGTCTGACCTTCGACACCGCCTCCTACTTCGCCGCCGAGGACACGGTGGGGTTCTATCCCGAAGTCTGTGTAACCTTCGTCGTGCGAGACCCATCGGCGCACTACCACGTGCCTTTGCTTTTGAGCCCTTACGGCTACACGACGTACCGCGGGAGCTAACGGATGAAACTTTCCCCTATCTTAAGCGAGTGGCTCAACCTGCTCATACGATGGTTCCACATCTTCGCGGCCATCCTCTGGGTCGGCTCGACCTACTATTTCACATGGCTCGACGGCCGCTTTCAGGATGAGGAGCGCGAGAGTGTGGGCGAGCCGGGCGACCCAGAGGTGTGGATGGTTCACAGCGGCGGCTTCTACGTCGTCGGCAAGCGGAAGAGCCCGAGCCTCAAACGACTTCACTGGTTTCGTTGGGAAGCTGCTTCAACGTGGCTGAGCGGCATCGCGCTCCTTACGCTCGTCTACTATCACGGCGGCGCAATGGTTGACCCGGACGTGCGCGACATCGGCGCGTGGACGGCGGGCGCGTTCGGCGTCGGCATGCTCGTAGTCGCGTGGGTCGTCTATGACCTGCTCGTCGAGTCGCCCTTGGGCCGCAACGAGCGCGCGTTCGCCGTCGTCGCCTACGCGCTCGTCGTCGGCGCGGCGTACCTCTCGACTCACGTGCTGAGCGGGCGCGCAGCCTTTATACACATCGGCGCGGCCTTCGGCACGATTATGGCCGCCAACGTCTGGATGAGGATACTGCCCTCGCAGCGTCGCATGATCGCCGCCGTGAAAGAGGGACGCGCGCCCGACCCATCGGAGGCCGCGCGCGCCAAGCTGCGCTCAAAGCACAACACCTTCATGGTGGTGCCGCTCGTCTTCACGATGATAAGCAACCACTATCCGACTTCGACCTATGGGCGCGAGTACAACTGGCTGATACTCTCCGCGCTCATTCTCGTCGGCTGGGTCGCGGCGAAGCTTGTCCGCCGCGCGTGAAAATTTAAAGGGTGAAGCGATTGCGTGATTGAGTCGGCTTCGGGAGAAGAAGCGCGGCTTTCATGCCCGGACAGTAATTCAACGGTACCAGCAGACAATCGAGTAGCGCGCGCCGTGCGTCACCATCTCTACTTCGTGTGTCGTCTCCGCGCGGAAGGCGACAAGCATCCCCGCCTCTGCCGCCGGGCTCAAGCGCGCGCCCGACTGCGCCGACCCGTGAAAGACGAGTGAGCCGCCGCGATAGGTGCCGGGCTCGTCATCGTTTGCCTCTGACTGCGGGTTGAGGAAGATGACCACCGACACCCTGCGCGACTCGCGCTCGGAGCGGAGCAGCCCCGTGTTACCGTCTTGATGCGCGACGAAATAGCCGCCCACCTCGTAGCGTAGAAACTGCGGCTCATCACACTCGACGAGCCGGACGCCGAAGTGCTCTCTCACCAAACGCATGTGCTCAAGCAGCCGCCGCCTGATGAACCCGGCGGTTTCGGGCGAGGGTGCGACGTGCGTTGTCTTACGCATGCGCTCGTCCACCGAGCCCGACTCGCCGAGCCCGTAGACGGTCGCCGGGCCGCCGCGCGCGGCGCGCATCTCGGCGACGATCTTCTCGCACGTCAACGCGTCGAGAAATCCCCTCTCGATGAGAAGGTCGAAGTGCGCGGCGTGGTCGCGTGTGGTCATGATGGCTATCGCTGGCTGATAGAGTTTAAATCAAGAGGTGCTAACCACGGAGGCACCGCAGACACGGCTTGAAGAGTTAAAGCCGTGTCCGCGGTGCCCCTGTGGTTAACCTTCAACGCTACCTCTCATCTCGCGGAAGCGAAGAGAGTCTTTATCGTTACGGCGTCTGGCGGCCCGCGCCGATGGGGTCGCCCGGCGGCGTGGGCAGCGGCGTGGTGCGCTTGCGCGGCTCGGCGGGGCGCGCAAGGAAACGCTCGATGTCGTCGTGCGTTGCGCGCAGGTGTATGCCGGTCGCATCAGTGCCCGTGGCGTTCGCCGTCTCGACCAGAAGAAGCGCGCGCAGCGACTCGGTCGCAACCGCACGCACCTGCGTCGAAGCGTCCGCGTCCGCCGCCAAGTCCATCAACCGCGTGACGACGAGACTCTGCACGCCGCGCTGAACGGCGGCGTGATAACCATCGCGCGGGACGGGTGTGTGCCAGGTGCGTTGGAGCAGCTGCGTCACAACTTCTTTGAAGTCCGGATTCGACCCGTCGAGCGCGTGATACTCGTTGAGGCGCGCGGCGCGGTGCGGCTCAAGCAGCGCGGAGACGGCGAGGTCTGCGGCGATGGTCGCGGCGGCGATGGGGTCGAAGGCGGGGTCGGTGCGCTTCGAGAAAAGCTCCTGCGTGCCGCCCTCGTAACCGAAGGCGCGCGGCGGGATGAGTTGGAGTATGCGCGGCGGGAGCGCAAGCTCTTCGACCTTGAGCGTGTCGAGCACGGCCGCGAGCGCATCGCGCTGTTGCGCCGCAGGCACGATCTGCTGCACGTCGGCTGGACTCGTCGTGCCCGCGGCCGTCTTCACCGCGTAGGTGTAGTAGAGCCCGCCGACCGACTTGACCGCGGCCTGAAGTTGATAACGATGATGCAGGTAGAGCGGCAGCAGCTTGGCTTCCAGAAGCGAGAGCGGCGTGCCTGCGGGTACGTTCGCAAGTCCGAACTGCGCGAGCCCGATGCGGCGCACCTCCATCTCATGACGCAGCATCGCGACGGGGTCGCTGCCGTTGTCCCAAAGGTTTGCGAGCGGGTGCGCCGCGCCCGCCGGTCGCGCGTCGGCGTCGGAGATGAAGAGCATCCCGCCCTTCACTCCCGCGTCAACAATCTTCTCAAGCTCGGCCGCCTCGTCCGCGCCGCGCGGAAATTGAGAGTAGGCGAAACGGATGGCGAACTTGTCGTAAGCGCCGATGCCGACCGCGTAGGCGTTCGACAGATCGAGCTTGCCGTCCTTTATCTCGACGAGCGGGGCCGGGTAGTCCATCACGGACGCGCGGCCGTATGTGCTCGCGGCGAAGTTGTGCGCAAGCCCAAGCGTGTGCCCGACCTCGTGCGCGGCAAGCTGTCTGATGCGAGCGAGCGACATCCGCGCCGAGTCCGTCGAAGGGTCGAGCTGCGCGAGATAGTCCGTGTCGCTCGTCGCGCCCTGAAGCTCGCACTCAGACCACGGCGCTCCCGTCCCACGCGCGCCGTCGCCGAAGACGGGGACGAGCCCCGTGCCGATCATATAGTCCTGACGGATGCGAAGAGAGCCGAGCGTGACGTTGCCTTTGATGATCTCGCCCGTGCGCGGGTCTGTGATGCTGCCGCCGTAAGACCAGCCGCGCGACGAGCGATGCACCCAGTTAATCATGTTGTAGCGCACGTCCATCGGGTCTGCGTCCGCCGGGAGAATCTTGACCTGAAAGGCGTTGCGAAAACCTGCTGCCTCGAAGGCTTGCGCCCACCACGAAGCGCCTTCGACAAGCGCGCTGCGAATGGGCTCGGGCACTCCGTTGTCAACGTAGTAGACGATTGGCTTGACGGGTTCGGAGACGGCGGCCTGCGGGTCTTTCTTCTGAAGGCGATGGCGAACTATCCAACGCTTCTCAATCGGCTCGGTGAAGGGCGAGGCGTAGTCGTAGAACTCGACGGCGAAGACTCCGACGCGCGGATCGAGTCGGCGCGGTGTGTAACCCGCGTCCGGCAGCTCGACGAGCGAATGGTGCTCGCGCACCGTGAGCGACTGCGGCGTGGGCACGGTCTCGCGCACGAGCGGGCCCGGCTGGCCTTCGGTCGTGAAGGTGAGCGTCGCTTCGACCTCGGTGTTTTTAGGGAAGACTTTGGTGTGCGGCAAGTAGATGGCGCTGCGCGAATCTTCGAGACGATACTGCCCCTGATTCGACTCGCGCAGGCGGTCTGCGACGCCGTGTGCGTCGCGCATGAAGAACGAGGTGGCGTCAACCAACACCCGGCCGCCTTCCGTCGCCTTCACACGAAAGCCCCACAGCACCGAGCGCGCGAACGATTCTTCGACCGCACGTCGTTCGCCCGCGTCCGTAGTGATGGCGCGATAGCGTTGGTTGGGCTCGACCAGAAGCACTTTGGGCCCCGCGCGCTCGAAGCGGACGACGTGCGTGTCGCCGAGTTGCCCACGGTCGAGCCCCAGAGGGTTCGACCCCACGCCGGTCGGCAGCGAGACCTGATAAAGAAACTCCGCGTCGAAGCGCGTGATCTCCATCAGGAGCTTTCCATGTTCGGCGTCCCAGTAGAGCGGGACGTAGCCGTCGAGCTTTTGCAGCCCGCGCGTCGCCTCCGAGAAGGACTTGGCCGCCACCTCGGGCTCGTCCTGCGCCGCCGCGTTCGAGAACGCGAGCAGCAGCATGAAGCACGTGAGAAACAGACTTCGCATGATGATTCCCTTCAGGGCGCGAGCAGCAGCGGCAGACCCGCCGCGCGTAGCTGCGCGTTGACCGACTCCACTTCACTGCCCTTCAGCGCGTTCCATGCCGACATCGCTTCGCGGAGTTGTCGTTGCAGTTCAGCGGCCGTCGCGACGGCCTGCGTCGTCGGCGCGGTGTCGGACTGTTGCAGCACTTCGTAAAGCGTGGCGAGCGATGAATGAAGCTGGTTGAGACCGGGCTGCGCGGGCGTCGTCGTCGCGGTCACGGGCGGCGCGCCCGCTGGTCGCGTCGCGGTCGTGTCATTATCCGAGAGCGTCGCGGCCTTGCGGTCGAGAGATGCGAGCGCGTCGGCGAGGGCAGGCGCGAGGCCGGGACGTGCGCGCAGGTCTTTGATCTGCGCCCTTAGCTTCTTCAACTGTTCGAGCGCGTCGAAGGTCTCACCCATCCCCTCGGCGGTCTGCGCGGAGAGCGTGAACTGCTGTTCGAGCCCCGCGCGCGGCGTCCTTAAGCGCGGGTCAATCTCGACCTTGAGAGCGCGCGTGAGAGTGTGACCATTGGCGTTGAGCTTGACCGTGTACTCGCCGGGCAGAACCGCGGGGCCGAGCGGTTGACGCGGCGTGTCGCGATAGATGGCTGAGATGGGATACTCGTGGCGCACGGCCTTCGGCTCAGGGTAATGCAAGTCCCAGACGAAGCGTTGCATCCCGCCCGCACCGGGCAGCACGCGCGGCGTGCGTACCCAGTAGGTCGGCACGTTCAACTCCTTCTCGTTCAGAGGCTCCGGTTTGTCGTCGCTGCGGAAGCGCCGGACGAGGTGCCCCGCGTGGTCGGAGATTTCAAGCACGATGGGCGTCGTTGCATTCGTCTTCAAATAATAGTTGATGATCGCGCCGTCGGGCGGGTTCTGTCCGGCGGGCTCCTCGGGCGGGAGCGGCGTGTCGGTGTTGACGTTGCGCTGCACGCGGTAGGCCGTCTGCGGCGCGAAGAGGAATGCGTCCGCCGCGCCGACCTTTTCATCCAACTGTCTGAGCGGCGTGATGTCGTCGAGAATCCAGAAGGAGCGGCCGTGCGTGCCGACCACGATGTCGTCGCGATGGATGACGAGGTCGCGTATCGAGGTCGCGGGCATGTTGAGACGGAGCGGCTGCCAGTCGTCGCCATCGTTGAGCGAGAAGTAGACGGCGCGCTCCGAGCCCGCAAAGAGAAGACCACGGCGCACGGGGTCTTCGCGAACGACGTTGACGGGGTCGGCCGGGAGCCCTCTGACAATCTCAGTCCAAGTCCGTCCGCCGTCGTGCGTGCGATAGATGTGCGGGCGCATGTCGTCGAGCCGGATGCGATTGACGGCGGCATAGGCCGTCTGATTGTCGAAGTGCCCCGCGTCAATGATCGAGACCTTGCTCCACGAAGTAAGCGCCGCAGGCGTCACGTTCTGCCAGTTCTTCCCGCCGTCGCGCGTCAAGTGAATCAGCCCGTCGTCGGTGCCCGCCCAGATGGTGTTCACGTCCTTGTGCGAAGGCGCGACCGTGTAGATGACGCCGCGTCGCGGCATTGTCGCCATCTCGGGCTTGCGATAGACGCCTATACTTTCGGGCACGTCATAGCTCTCGCGCGTCAGGTCTGGGCTGATGACCTCCCACGAGTTTCCGCCGTTCGTCGTCTTGAAGAGATAGTTGCCCGCGTAGTAGAGCACGTGCGGGTCAACGGGCGAGAAGAGGACGGGGGCGGTTCTCAGGAATCTATATTTGCCGCTGCGCACCGCCTCGGGCGCGATGTTCTGTGCCTGCCCCGTCGTCTTGTCGAAGCGCGAGAGCTTGCCGCCGTAGATGATGTTTGGGTTCAGCGGGTCTGCGGCGACGTAGCCGTACTCTTCGGCTCCGACGGTTCGCCAGTCGCGGAAAGAGATTGCGCCGTTGTCGCCACGGCTCGCCGTCCCGACCGAGCCACTCTCCTGCTGGCCGCCGTAGACCCAGTAGGGAAACTGGTCGTCGGTCGAGACGTGATAGAACTGCGGGGTCGGCTGGTTGTACCAACTGCTCCACGTGCGCCCGCTGTTGACCGTGATGGTCGCGCCCTGATCCGAGGCGAGCAGAACGATGTCGGGGTTATCCGGGTTGATCCAGACCGTGTGATAGTCGTCGCCGCCGGGTGCGCCCTTCCATGCGTGATAGGTGTGCCCGCCGTCCGACGAGCGATAGGTCGAAGTGTTGGCCGAGTAGACAATGTCGGGGTCGCGCGGGTCTACCTTGACTTCGGCGAAGTCGCTTCCGCGCCCCCACACGCGCACCTCGTCGTTGACTCTCTGCCAACTTTCGCCAGCATCGTCCGAGCGATAGATGCCGCCAAGCTGCGGCGCGTCAACGTTGGCGTAGAGGCGTCGCGGGTCTGAGGGCGCGACCGCGATGCCGATGCGACCCAAGCCCTGCTCGAAGGTGGGCAGGCCCTTGGTTAACTGTCGCCACGTCGTTCCGCCATCGGTTGACTTGAAGAGACCGCTGCCCGGCCCCTGCCACGAGCCGTTCTCCCAAGGCCCCTGCCGCGCCGCCCACATCACGGCGTAGACGGTGCGCGCCTGTTTGGGGTCGAAGGCGAGCGCAATCGCGCCCGTGTTCTCGTCCTTGTAGAGAACCTTCTCAAACGTCTTGCCGCCGTCAGTTGAGCGAAAGACGCCGCGCTCCGCGTTCGCGCCGTAAGGGTGGCCGAGCACCGCGACGAAGAGACGTTCGGGGTCGCGCGGGTCAACGATGATCGAGCCTATCTGCTGCCCGTCGCGAAGCCCTAAGTGCTCCCAAGTGTTCCCGCCGTCCGTTGACTTGTACAGCCCATCGCCCGTCGAGAGGTCGGGACGCTGCAAGCCTTCACCGCTGCCGACATAGATGGTGTTCGGCTGCGAGGGCGCGACGGCAAGCGCGCCGATTGAGCCCGTCGGCTGAGAGTCGAAGATGGGCGACCACGTGCGGCCGTAGTCGTCGGTGCGCCAGACGCCTCCGTTGTTGACGCCGACGTAGAAGACGTTGGAGCGGCCGGGCACGCCCGTTGCGCCGACCGTGCGCCCGGCGCGAAAGGGCCCAATCATGCGCCAGCGCAACGACTGGTAGAGTCGCTCGTCCAACTGCTGCGCGAGCGCGAACGACGAGCAGGCAACTAAGACGACGAGCACGAAAAGGGCGGGCACGAGACGGCGCATCAGACTCACGTGTTATCTCCTCAAATTTAAACGTTAAGCCGGGAGCGCGGGCATCCCTGCCCGCCGAAGCGTGCAAGCACGCTTCCCACCATTTTCTTTATCTCAGCCTTGAAATTAATCGTTTCTTCATCTTCGCGCTGTCGCGCTCAAGGCGGGCAGTGTGCCCGCGCTCCCGGCGATTTTCACTCGAACCCGCGCAGAGGCATCGAAGGCGTGCGGCGCAGCCAGTTGTCCGAGGGATAGCGGCAGCCTTCTTCGATGACGTGCAGCGCGTAGGCTTGGCGCGAGCGCGGCGAGCGGTTGACGCGGCTCAGGTGCGGCAGCAGCCCGTCGAGGACGACGAGCGCGCCCTTCTTTACTTCAAGCGGGACGAGCCCTTCGCCGGGCCACGCGCTTTCGTCGTAAACGTCGAAGCGTGTCGTGCCGCTTCCCGTGCGCACGAAGCGCGACTTGAGCCCGCGCTTGTGACCACCCGCAAGAGCCCACAGGCAGCCGTTCTCCACAGTCGCATCTTCGAGCGCGAACCAGAGCCCCGTTACGCTCCGCGGTTCGGTGTAGAGGAAGGTCGCGTCCTGATGGCACGTCACCTCGCCGCCAATCTCGGGCTGCTTGAAGATGTACATTGACTGTATGAGCAGCGGCCGCGCGTAGCCGAGCGAGCGGACGAGCGAGGCCAGCGCCTCCGTGCGCGAGAAGCGATCAAAGACCGGGTCGAGGTCGTGGAGCGCGTGGCCTATCTTGTTAATCGCGCGCGCCTTCTCTTTCAAGAGCCGACCATCGGCGTCGAAGGCGTCCTCCTCGAAGAAGAATCGAACGCGGTCGCCGGAGTCGAGAAAGTATTCGTCGCTCCGGCGCGTCTGCTCGCGCGTCGTAAAGATTGAGGGGAGTTCGCCGGGCTCGAACGCCTCGACCAATTCCCCGGCGCGCGCGCGCAGACGGTCGCACTCCCGCGTTGCGACGAACTCATCCAACACGAGGAAGCCGTCGCGCTCGTATGCTTCGAGTTGTGCGGGCCTCATCAAGCGTTGGCCTCCGCTTCCGCTTGCACTCACCTCGCACGATTCGCCGTCGCGTTCTGGACGAAGGCGGCGGCGTCGCGTTTGAGCTGCGCGAGCGAGGTCTGGTCGATGTACATCATGTGTCCCGCTTCATAGAAGGTGGTCGTGACGTTCCCCTGAAGCGAAGGATCGAGCCCCATGTGCCGGAGCGTGTACTGCGTCGCGAAGTAGGGCGTTGCCAGATCGTAGAAGCCCGAGGCGACGAAGAGTTTCATGTACGGGTTCTTGGCGAAGGCGCTTCGGAGCGACTCGCTCGTGTCGGCGTAGGCGTTGTCCGCGCCGAAATCCCAGCGGCCGACGCCCCCGCCGAGGATGAAGTATTCAGTGTCGGAGCGAAAGCCAAGCTCGGAGCGCACGTACTGGTTGAAGGTCGCGGTGTAGGGCGGGCGGATGGCGGCGAGGCTCGGGTCAAAGTCCGGCGTCTCGGAGACGGCCAGCGCGTCGAGCCCCTTGAAGCGTCCGTCGAGACGGCCCACGGTTCGCTTCTGGTCGCGTAGCAGTTCCTTATCGAAGTGCTGAATCTCGATGCGCAGGTCGCTGTCGTCAATGAAACGCTTGTCGAGCCCCGTGTAGCGATTGAGCCGGTCAATCACCTCTTGCCGCTCCGAGGGCGTGAGCCGGTCGCCCTTCGCCAACGCGATTGTGTACTCGTTCGCGGCCCAATGCTCAACTTCGTCGAGCGTCTTTCTCAAATCACCTTGAAGGTCTGGCGCGAGCCGCTTGTGATACCAGGCGATGGCCGAGTAGGTCGGGAGAAAGAGGACGTATGGCAGGTCGTTGCCGCGTGTGAAACGCGCCGTCTGAAAGTTCATGATGGTCGAGATAAGCATGATGCCGTTAAAGGCAATGCCGCGCTCGATGAGATAGCCCGAAAGCCCCGAGGCGCGCGTCGTCCCGTAGCTTTCGCCGACGAGAAAGAGCGGCGAAGTCCAACGACCGCTGCGCGCCAGATACAAGCGTATGAACTCGCCGACCGACTGGATGTCGCCCTGCAAGCCGAAATACTTGTTGGCGAGTTCGGGCTTGGCCGCGCGGCTGTAGCCCGTGCCCACCGGGTCAATGAAAACGATGTCTGTGAAGTCGAGCCACGTCTGCTCGTTGTCCACCAGTTGAAAAGGAGGAGGCGGCATCCCGCCATCGGCGAGCATCTGCACGCGGCGCGGCCCGAGTGCGCCGAGATGAAGCCAGACGGAAGACGAGCCCGGCCCTCCGTTGAAGGAGAACATCAAAGGGCGCTGTGTGGGGTTGACGGGGTTGTCGGCGGTGTAGGCCATGTAGAAGATGCGCGCTTCGGTTTCGCCCGCCGCCGATTTGAGCGGCATCATGCCGGTCGTCACCGTGTAGCGCAGCACGCGCCCGCCGATTCTTATCTCATGCTTCGTCACCGAGGGCGCACCATCAGACGTGACCGGGTCGCGCTCGCCGGGAGTCGCGGCGGGGCTCGCGCTCACAGCCCCACCCCGCGCGCCGGAAGCGCCCTGCGGTGAAGCTGAACCTGTGGGACGGAAGTTGGCGCGCGCGGCGGCGATAAGCTCGGGCGTCGCGCCCGCCGCGAGAAGTTCCTGCTCTACGCCCGGCGTCACCTCGAAATCAACTCCGCTGTCACGTATGGCCGCAGCGAGGAGCATCAGCCCCGCGTCCCTCCGCTCGGGCGCGAGCCCGCGTAGGAACGACATCATGTTCTCTTTCGTCAGAGCGGCGCGCGACTGCATGGGCAGGTTCGATGGCGCTGCCTGTTGCGCCGAGGCACCTACGAACACGAAGGGCGCGCAGACGAGCAGCGCGAGCGCGATGATTGCGGCTCGACGCTTGAACACGACTACGGCTCGACTCTCAGACTTGAACTCGACAGGCGAATGGCTTTGCATTCGTTTGAGTGACCTCCTGACGAAACTTGGGTGTGCCGCCAATTATCTTTATCCCGCGCGCGATTTCAAGTCCGGCTTCGTGCAAAGAAGCGCGGGCGCTCTCACTTTCGCCTGTTGAGATAATGATTCCAGAGCAAGCGCGCGGCGACTGCACGCCACGGTCTCCAACGCTCGGCGAGTTCGTCCAACTCGGCGGCCGTCGGGCGCGCGGGCAGTTGCTTGACCTCCTGCGCGGCGAGTTGTAGCGCGAGATCGCCCGCGGGCCATGCGTCGGGTCTGAGAAGCGCGCGCAGCATGTAAATCTCCGCCGTCCACGGGCCGACGCCCTTGAGCCTTAAAAGCTCGGCACGCGCTGCGTCGTCGTCGAGCGAGGCGAGCGCGTTGAAGTC
>JAVXWN010000118.1:0-25629 GCA_032230645.1 Acidobacteriota bacterium
CTCGCTTTCAGACCTATAGGCTGTAAGCCAAGGCCACGCGGGCGCGTGCGCACGAAATTTCGTTGAGCGCAGTCGCCCGTCGTGTTAAAGTGCGAACGTCATTTGGAACACGAACGGCGGAGCAACACATGATTGGAATTCTCGAAAAGCACTGGCCCATGTCTATCGGCGATGGCAAGGCGACGCGCAAGAAGAAGCCGCGCATCCTCGCCATCACAACTGACTGCTGCACGGGCTGTGCGGGCTCGCCCGCCTGCATCGAGTACTGCCCCATTGATGCGTGCATGTTCTGGGTGCCCGACGAAGACCACTCCCCCTTCGGTCGCATCGAGGTTGACCCCTACCTCTGCATCGGCTGCCAGAAGTGCATCAGCAAAGGCCCCGACGGCGCATTCCTCGACGGATGCCCATGGGACGCAATCGAGATGGTGCCCACCGAAGACTGGGAGGCGATGCACGGCGTCGTGCTGCCCGACGCGCCGCCGCCCCCGCCGACCAGTTAGTGAATCGTGAATGATGAATTGAAGTTGAGTAACACCCGGCTTGGAAGAAACTTTCAAGCCGGGTGTTGTTCTTATTATCAGTCACCATCCGCTATTTACCATTCAAGCGTCGCTTGATGGCTTCGGCCGCCTGCGCCGCTTTTTCTTTTACGTCTTCGGGCATGCCGTCCACTCCGCGCGCGTAACGCTCGACCTCGGCCAATTCTTCTTCGCCGCCAAGGTGATAGAGGCCGACAAGCGCATAGCGTGCCTGCTCCTCATCGGGTGCGAGTATGAAAAGGTCGCTTCCCGCCGCGAACGCCTCGCCGTCCTTCACCGATGAAAGCTCGACCTTGCCGGGCAGCGGCGAACGCACTTCCACGGTCTCGCCCGAAGTGTTTCTATATTTGAGCAGGAGCGATTCGCGCTTGACGCGCGAGCCCGCGGTGAGAGCCGTAAGCGCAGTCCCTCCGGCCGCAGCGCGCACCGCATAGGGGCGCAGCATCGTGAGCAGTTCAGCGCGGCAGCGCGCGTCTCCAAAACGCACGAGCGCGAGCGCGGCGTTGCGTCGCACGATGGGCTCGGGGTCTGAGAGCAGCGGGACGAGCGCCGCGTGAAAATCTTCCGACTTATGCTCAAGCCCCATCACCCACGCCGCCGTCATGCGCACGTCCGCCGAAGGGCTCGCCGCAAGGGCCGCGACCTGCGCGAACCAGCGGCTTGCGCTCGCGGCGTCACCCTTCTCGATGCGTTCGCCGACCTGCGAGAGCGCGTGCTGCGCGTGGCGAGCATTCCCTTCGGCGAGATAACGTTCGATCTCCGCATCGCTCAAAGTCCTTCCGAACCAAGTCCAGTACCAAGTCAGGAAAGGCACTATCACGAAGAGCAGTGCTACCACGACGAGCGGCCACGGCGTTCGCCTGCGGCCGACGTGCGCCGAGTCGCCGACAGCGGGGCCACCGCCGTTCCCTTCTACGTTGAGTGTCGGCGGTGTGCCCATCTGATTAGCGCGGCCTGTAAATATGATAGAGCATCAGGTAGACGACCACGCCCGTCACCGAGACGTAGAGCCAGAGCGGGTACGTCCAGCGCGCGATGCGGCGGTGGCGAACGAAGTCGCCGCGCAACGCACGCCGCGCCGTGATGAAGACCAGCGGCACAATCCCTATCGCGAGTACGACATGCGTGATGAGAATGAAGAAGTAGATGGGGCGCGCAAGTCCCTCACCCGCGAACCGAACCGAGCCGTACTGCGCATGATAGACGACGTATGAGACGAGGAAGAGGCAGGAGACCACGAGCGCCGAGAGCATAAAGGCGCGATGCGCGCGGACGTTCCCACGCAGGATTTGATAGAGCCCGGTGACGAGCAGGAGGAAGCTCGCTGCATTGAGCGCGGCGTTTAAGTGCGGCAGGATCGAGTCGTTCATAAAGCCTTCGCGCCCGGCCGACTCAATCGCCGCGCCGCATCCCTTCTCCTCCCTTGTTCACAAACTCGCGCCCGGCCGTGGTGAGCGCGTAGAAGTCGTTGCCGCGTTCTTCGAGCAGCCCACGCTCGACGAGATTCTCGATTGAATGAAAGACCGCGCGCCGCGCTTCGGGGTCGTTGCCGCCCGCCTCGAACAACTCGTGCATGTCAAGCTCCGCCTTCCCCATCTCGTCGAACATTGATAGCACGCGCCGCGTCAGCTCGTCGTCCAACTCGCACGCCCTTTCTAAGTGAAGGCTTCCGCGATGGCCGCCGTGTTCTCGTAGCACTGGAAGCTCGTCACCTTGCCGCCGCTCAAACTGAAGACTAGCGCCCACTCATTGTCAAAGCTCTTCCCCGTCCGCTTGACGCGACCGCGCTCGCGGCCGAGCACGACCACGCGGTCACCTTCGGCAACGAACGCGCCCGGCTCGAAGTGCTCGAAGTCTACCGTACTGCCGAGTTGGACGAAGAACTCGGTCGCGCCGCTGTGGCCGTGCCTTTCTCCGAAGTAGGAGACGACCGGCGGCCCCGGCGCTTTCCACTCAACGTCTTCCGACACATGGCTGAGTACGCCGGGGAGGTCTCCGCGCCCGAACGCCTCGAAGAGAGACCGGACGACTCGCTTGTTCTCTTCCGTGCTCATCCTTCGGCCTTCTTTTTTGGCGCGTGCGCGGGCTTCGCCGCCGCCGGTTTCTTCTCGCTCAACTCCTCATAGCCGCAACGCTCGCACTGCCAGGCCGGAAAGAGCGCCGAAGGGTCTGCCGCGTTCTGATAGACCGCCCGGTCGGACGGGATGATCTTGCCGCCGCAGACAGGGCATGCGCGGCCGCTAATGGTCTGCCTCTCAACGTCAACCGCGGGTACTAATTCGTCGGCCATAGTTTGGTGCAAGATGAATCGTGAATGTTCAATTGACAATCAAGGCTCAAGCCCCTGATTGTCGTCGTCGTCATCGTCGCCCTTCCGCTTCCTGTAGGCGACGGCGAAGATGGTGCAGAAGATCGAGACGGGCGGGATGAGTAGGACGACGATAGCGAGGTTCATCGTGCGCGCCGTCCGGTCGCCCTCCAGCCCAGCGCGGCACAGAGGACACTGCGCGAGCGCACTCGCCGGTAGTACGAACGCGAGCGCGCAGAGAACGAGCGACGCGATGACAACAAGACGTACTTTGCGATTCGACCTCAACATACGCGGGCACCTCACTCGTGCGCGGGCACGGCCTCTTCAACGGCCGCCGACGCTTCGGCCGAAGGTCTGACGGCGCGAATCTCGCGCGTGCGGAAACTGTCGGGGAAGACGATGAAGAGCAGGCAGATGCAGACGGCGAGCGTTGGGACGAGCGTCAGCACAAGGCTCATGCGCTCGAAGCGCAGGTGCATGAAGTAGGCGACGATCAGCGCAGCCTTCACGAGCGACAACCCCATCAGGATGGTCAGGAAGATGCGCAGGTCGTGAATCTTGACGTAGGCCAGAAAGACCTCGAAGACCGTCAGCGCCAGCAGCCCCAACAGCACGTTGAGGAAGAGCTTTGTGCCGCCCTCGAAGTGAACGTGCTCGGCGGCGCGCGCCGGGCTCAACTCGTCGCCGACGGCTAAGGGGTTGATGCCGCGCGCGCGCATCGTCAGCGCAGGGATAGCGATAAAGGTCAGCGCGAGGAGCAAGCAGACCGCGGTGAAGAAGAGGCTGTCAATCGTCAGGAACCTGCCCGCGTCGGCCACGTTCTTCCCCGCCAGCACGAGGAACCCGGCGGCCAGCGCCACGCAGACGCCCATCAGGATCAAGTCCGACTTCTTTATCAAGTCACGAATCGAACCGGTTGCCATCCGACTGCCTCCTTACTACTTCAGACTCTCAACTCCCCATGTCAACCGACATGAGATAGATGAGCGGGAAGACGAACATCCAGACGAGGTCAACGAAGTGCCAGTAGAGCCCGCTGATCTCGACATCCTCGTGGCGCGTCTTGGAGATGCGCAGGGCGATGACGCCGAGATAGATGACGCCCGTCGTGACGTGGAACATGTGCAGCCCCGTAATGGCGAAGAAGCTCGCGCCGAAGAGCGGCGGCGACTGCGGCCAGCGGTGCGCCCAGTCGCCCGCCAAACGGAAAGGGCGCAAGCCTTCGTCAATCAGATGCTTCCACTCGATGAGGTGCAGGACGAGGAAGGCGAGGCCGCCGAGCATCGTCGCGCCTATCCATCGCCGCGCCGACTTCAGACGGTTGTGCGCCGAAGCCCGAACCGCCATTACCATCGTGAAGCTCGACGCCAGCAGGAAGAGCGTCATCGTCGTCGAGAAGATGATTGAAGGATAGAAGGGGAACGGCGTCGGCCACTGGTCGCTCGCCGAGCGCGCGTAAGAGTAGCCGATGAGCATCGCCGAGAACGTCATCGCGTCCGACACGATGAAGAGCCACATCCCGAGCTTGCGGTGACCGACGTTGAACGGCAGCGCCGCTCCGTCCCACTCGCTCGCGGGCAAACGCCCGACTCGCGCTTCAGTGCTCAAGCCTCACCTCCAGAAGTAGAGTAGCAGGAAGAGAAAGACCCACAATGCATCCATGAAGTGCCAGTAGATGCCGACCACGTCCGTCAACGTGCGCCTCTTCACTTCCCATTCGGGCCCGCGCGCCGCGCGCCGCGCGTAGGCGACGAGGAAGCCGAGCGCCAGAATCCCGCCCGTCAGATGTATCCCGTGCAGCCCCGTCAGCACGTAGAAGAAGGAGCTGTGCGGGTTCGACGCCAGATAGAGGCCCGCCGCCACCAACTGCCGCCACGCGAGAAGCTGCGCGGCGAGGAAGCCGAGCCCGAGCAACAGCGTCACCGTCAACCAAAGCCTGTAGGCCGCCTCCTCCGCGTGCTTGAGCGCGGACTTCGCGCGCGAGAACGTGAGACTGCTCGCGACGATGAGCGACGTGCTCAAATAGACGAAGGAGGGCATCTGCCCGCCATGCCAGTCAATGCTCGTCGGCATCCCCGAGCGGACGATGTAGGCGCTGGCGAGCGCCGTGAACATCATCAGGATAGACGCGATGCCGACCAGCACGCCGATGCGATAACGCTCGGGCGAGAAGCGACGCGGCCCGTTGCCGCCGCCCGAACCGCCGGGCCCACCGCCGCCGCCGCCGGGCCCGCTGCCACCGCCGCCCGGCCCCTTGCCGTTGCCGCGCCCGCCACGTCCGCCGCGTCGTCGCGTGCCGACGATGTCGAGCGTCGTCTCGGTCTGCGCGGCCGTCTCCTTATCACCCGTGAACGTCGTGGCCATTACCCTGTCCTTGTCCGTGCGCCGTCGCTTCCGCCGCATAAGCGACGTTCGGGCCCGTTTCGTCCGGCGTTGTTTGCAGGACGTAATCCTCGGGCGCGCCCGGAACGCCGAACTCGTATGCGCCACGGTAGACCGTGGGCACCTTGCCCCCGAAGTTATCGTGCGGCGGTGGCGTCGCCGTCACCCATTCGAGCGTCGTCGCCTCCCATGGGTTGTCGCTCGCCTTCTTACCCTTGAACAAGCTCCAGAAGAAGTTGAAGATGAAGATGGACTGCGCCGACACAGTGAGAATCGCCGCCCATGTGACGAAGTGTATGAGCACGTAGGTCGGGCCGTTGAATTGATAGATGAACTCAAGTTTGCCGTTGACGATCTCGTAGAACTGCGAATAGCGGCGCGGCATCCCGACCAGTCCCATCACGTGCATCGGGATGAAGATGCAGTAGACGCCGATGATGGTCGGCCAGAAGTGAACCTTGCCGAGCGTCTCGTTCATCATCCTCCCGAACATCTTCGGGAACCAGAAGTACATCCCGGCGAACATGCCGAAGATGGCGGCGACTCCCATCACGAGATGAAAGTGCGCGAGCACGAAATAGGTGTCGTGCATCGAGAGGTCGAGCGAGGCCTGTCCCAGAACGAGCCCGGTGATTCCACCCGCGACGAAGAGCGAGACGAAGCCGATGGCGAAGAGCATCGGCGTCGTGAACCTGATGCGCGCCCCCCAGAGCGTACCCAGCCAGTTGAAGGTCTTAATCGCAGAGGGCACTCCGATTGAAAGCGTGAGCACCGAGAAGGCCGAGGCCGTCAGCGGTGCCATGCCGCTGATAAACATGTGGTGCCCCCAGACGAAGAAGCCGAGGAGCCCGATGGCGAACATCGCAAAGACCATCGCGCGATAACCGAAGATGGGCTTGCGCGCAAAGGTCGAGAGGATGTGCGAGGTCGCGCCCATGCCCGGCAGGATAGCGATGTAGACTTCCGGGTGGCCGAAGAACCAGAAGAGATGCTGCCACAGGATAGGCGAGCCGCCCGCGTGGTCGATGACGGTCGTTCCGTTTGAGAGTCCGGCGGGCACGAAGAAGCTCGTCCCGGCGTTGTGGTCGAGCAGGAGCAGCACGCCCGCCGCGAGCAGCACCGGAAAAGAGAGCAGCGCGAGGATGGCCGTCGTGAACCATGCCCAGCACGTCAGCGGCATCCTCATCAAAGACATGCCCTTCGTGCGCAGGTTCAAAAGCGTCACGATAAAATTCAAAGCGCCTAATAGCGATGCGATGCAGAAGATGGCAATGCTGATGATCCAGAGGTTGACGCCTGTTCCCTGCCCCGGCACGTTCAGCAAATCACCAATGGCCGAGAGCGGCGGGTAGCCAGTCCACCCGCCCGTGGGCCCGATGACCGACGTGCCCGAGGCGAAGATGGCGCTCACCAGCACGACCAGTCCCAAAAACGTCGTCCAGAACGAGAGCATGTTCAGGACTGGAAAGGCCATGTCGTCCGCGCCGATCTGAATCGGTAGGAAGTAGTTGCCAAAGCCGCCCTGCGGCGCGGTCGTCAACACGAAGAAGACCATCATCGTGCCGTGCATCGTGACGAGCGAGAGATAGAACTCCGGCGTCATCACGCCGCCCGGCGCGCCTCCCGGAAAGAGCTTACCCAGTATCCACCACGCGTGCCCCGGCCACGTCATGTTCATGCGCATCATGATGGACATGAGCATCCCGAGGACGACCGAGAAGAGCGCGAGGAAGAGATACTGGATGCCTATGACCTTGTGGTCAATGCTGAAGACGTACTTGCGTATGAAGCCCTGCGGCGGCCCGTGTTGATGCACGACGGCGGCGTGTTCGCCCGCGTGGCCTTCCGCCGTCTGGGTCTCGACCGTGAGTTCAGCGTCTGCCATCTCCAAGCTCCTTCGGCCCCGCGCCCTTAGCGTGTGCGGCGCGGTGTAGGGATTTTCTAACGGGTTGCGCTTTCCTGTCCGGTGGTAATGGGATACTGCTTGATCAGCTCGCCCACACGCTTCTGAAACTGCGCCTGCGGCAACGTGATGAGCGCGTTGTACTCGTCGTCGGGCAGGACGAGCATGTAGCTGCGCATCTTGTAGTGTTGCTGCCCGCACAACTCGGCGCAAGCGATTTCGTACTGGCCGACTCGCTGCGGCGTGAAGTGAACTTTGATGTCGAGCCCCGGCACGGCATCCTGCTTGAACCTGAGCGGCGGAACCCAGAAGCTATGCGTCACGTCGCGCGAGGTCAAGGTCATCTCAAGCGGCCGGTTGACCTGCGTGACGAGCGTCTGCGTCACCGCGTCGTCCTGTGCCGCCGGGTCTGTGTTGTCGAGGCCGATGTAGTTGATGGACTCGTCGCTAATCTTCTTCGGGTCGGTACGGCCGAAGCGTCCGTCGGCTCCGGGGTAGTGGAAGTTCCATTGGAACTGCTGCGCCATCACGCGCACCTCGGCGGCTCCGGCGGGCGCGGGCTGCATGTGCAGGTTCCACCAGACGCGTTGACCGAGAAGCGCCAGCGTGATGAAGATGGCCGCCGTCACACCCGTCCAGAGAATCTCCATCCGGTTGTTGCCGTGCGAGTAGACGGCGCGCACGCCCTCGCCCGTGTCGCGGTAGCGCCAGACGGCGTAGCCGAGTGCCACTTGCGCCGAGACGAAGGCGATGCCGACGACGATGATCGTCAGGATGAACTGGTGGTCGTAGGCCGGCCCGTGCTCGGAGATGGATGCCGGGAACCACCAACGCCCGTTCACGAACATCCACACCGAAAGGCCGGTCATCACCCACAGGAACACCGCAAGCGCACGACCCATCTCAAACTCCTCTAGGTAAATGGTGAACGGCAAATAGTAAATGGTCTAAGGCGACCTCTATTTACCATTCACCATCTACTCTTCACTTGTTGAAGACCATCAGCCCGAACAGGACGGGCAGGTAGAGCACGGAAGCGAGAAGCAGCCGACGCGCTCCCTGTCGCGAATGGACAAGGGCGGCGTGGATGCTCGTCCCGAGGAAAAGTATGCCGAGCAGGAAAGCGCCGTAGAAGTAGACGGCACCGGTCGTCCCCAACATGGCCGGGATCAAACTGACGGGGACGAGTAGCAAAGACCAGATGACGATCTGCTGTGCGGTCAGACGGCACGCGGGCTCGACCACAGGCAGCATTCTTATCCCCGCGCGCGCGTAGTCTTCTTTGTACATCCACGCGATGGCGAGGAAGTGCGGGAACTGCCACGCGAACAGGATGGCGAAGAGCGCCCATGCTTCAAGCCCCGCGTGCCCGGTCGCGGCCGTCCATCCCATCAGCGGCGGCATCGCGCCGGGAAAGGCTCCGACGATGGTCGAGAGCGAGCTACGCGTCTTGAGCGGCGTGTAGCAGAGCAGGTAGCCGACGATGACCGTGACGCCGAATCCGGCGGTCAGCACGTTGACGAAGAGTGCGAGATACACTTCGGCCACTAGGGTGAGCGCGAGTCCGAAGGCGAGCGCCTGTCCCGCGCTGAGCTTGCCCGTGGGCAGCGGGCGCGAAAGCGTCCGGCGCATGCGCGCGTCGAGTCCGCGCTCCATGTACTGGTTGAGCGTGGCTATCCCCGACGAGAGCAGCGCGATGCCTGCGAGTGCGTTGAAGAGCGCGAGGTAGTCGAACACCCCCTTCGAGCCGAGGCAGAAGCCCGCGGCCGAGGTGAGCACGATCAAGAAAGTGATGCGCGGCTTGGTCAGTTCGACGAAGGCGGCGAGCCTCTCGCGCACGGCCAGCGGTGCGCCTACGCTCGCCACGGGCACGTCGGTTGTCGCTTCTAGTACGAACTCCTTCATGAATTAATGCTGCTTCCCTTTGCTTGAAAACTCTACCGCCTTGAAGGTCTTACACGTCCGCCGTCTTCAGTGATGCTCGCCGAGCATCGGCATCTCCAACGCGGGCAGCATGCGGAGCACACCGCCGTCGGCGTACTCGGCCGTCAACTGCTGCGAGGAGAAACTGAAGGTCGTCTCCTTCTTCTCGCTCGCGCCGACCGTGATTGTCTGTGTCTGTCCCTGCTGATACTTCTCATGCCACGCGACGACGGTGTAGGTGCCGGGCGGGACGCCCTTGATTTCAAAATGGCCGTCCTTGTCCGTGACGGCGAAGAAGGGATGCGGGAGCACGCCGACGTATGCGCGCATCCACGGGTGCTGGTTACACTTGATGGGGATGACCGTCTCGGCGCGCTTGAACTGTTTGGTGATGGCTGCTGCGCCGGGCGACTGCCCCTGATTGAACTTCTCGTTCTGCTTGGCGTCTACGTTGACGTTGTGCGCGGTCTGGTCGGAGTTGACGATGTCGAACTGCTGGTTGACCTGTACACCCTGAACGTGCGGCACGTAATGACAGCCGTGCTGGTCGAGCTTGGCGGCCTCGGCCGGTGGATCGAACTTTAAGGAAGCGATGTTCTTGTCTCCAACCTTTCCGTCCTTGATATAGACGAGAACGTTCGCGAGCTTGTCGCCGTTGACGACGATGTCTTCGGCGTGTGCGTCGGGACTGGCCGAGGCGCAGAACGGGTCGGCATCCATGCTGATGGGCTTGGGCGCGGGCGCGGCTCCGGTGAAACTGATGGTGCCCGTAATCGAGCCCTCCTGTCCCGAGGGTTTGTATGGAGTCAGGGTCGCGACCTCGGCCGAGTCGTCGCCGCCCGCGTCCGTCCCGTCCGCTTCATCGTCGGCACTCTTCGAGCAGGCGACGGCAAAGGCGAGCAGACAGAGGGCTGCGAATAGCGCGACAAGGAACCGCGCGCGGTTGGAATGCATCGGATGAAACCTCCTCAAAGGGAACTTTGACGTATGATACCGCGAAACTTTCATGGCGAGAAATCACGTGCACGGCCCCGCGCTGCGGCGGCCGACTGCCGCCAGCGTTTTGATAAGGCCGACTGTCGCCAGCGCGCTTCGCGCGCTCGCCAACGCAAGGGCCGCGGGCGCGAAGAGATTTGAATCCTGCGCGCACGCCTCGCAAACAAGCGGCTCACGCTCTGCGCCGCGCGCACGGCCGGTGTGCGAGGCTCGCCGCCTCCCTGCCGGTGCGAGGCAACGTGCCCGGCCTGTGTGCCGCTCGGCGCGGGCGCACGCGCCGGGACGGTCGAGCGCGCGCGAGCCTGCTCTTCGGGCGTGAGCGAAAGCAGGTAGCGCACAAGCAGGCGCGCATGGTCGCCCTGATAGTCAGCCGCCGAAGGTGGCAGCGGGCCGTTGAAGACCCAGCGCTCGCCGTCGCGCTTGAACAACTGCGAAGGCATCGCCGTCCCCGGCATGATGCGCTGCGGGTCTAAGAGCCAGCGGAACGTCCAGTCCTGCTTGAGTCGCTGCCCGGCCTGTAGGAAGTTGGGCGCGGTCGCCGTCTGGTCGTGCGTAGCGTCCCCCGTCATGTGACACTTGAGACAGGGCGCGGCCTGCGAGGTGAAGAGTGAGCGCGCGAGATCGCGCTCGCTATCGCTCAAAGGCTCAAGCTCCTGCTTGATGTACGGCTCCTGCTGCGCCGAGACCGCGAGGAAGAAGCGCGCGAGCGTGCGCAACTCGTTCGGCGAGAAGTTGAAGGTCGGCATCCTCACGCGCAGGTACGTGCGCACACCGTTGCGATTCTCGCCCGGCTGCGGCTTGAGCCCTCCCATCACGAGCGAGCCTGACTGAGACTGGTTCACTCCCATTTGCGTCTGTCCCGCGCCGGTATGTGGCTGCGCCCCACCGTCGCCCGGGCCCGATTGCCAGTTGGACATATCACCGCGCCCCTGCCCCGTCTCGGTCGTTGCGGCTCCGGGCGTGCCCGCCGCGCCTCCGACGTTGCCGCCGAGACTGACGCATTCCTTGTTGCCGTTGCTGAGCGAAGGGTCACACAAAAACCTCAGAAGCCAGTTCGGGTCAACGCGCGCGCCTTCGGTCATCAGACCGGGCGGTAGTTGTTCGGGGCCGAGTTGTATGTCTCCGAACGTCCCGCCCTGCTGGTACTGAGGCAGTCCGTACAGGACTGACTTCTGTCCGACTTGCACCGAGTGACAGCCCATGCAGTTGTACTTCTTGACGACCCACCAGCCGTCCTGTATGTCCTTCTGCTGGTTGTTCGGTTCGTAGAAGAGCGCGGCGGGCACGTTCGCGCCATCGGGGCCGACGCTTCCCAGAAGCAACGTCGTCAGCGCGGTCTTCCATTCCTCTTTAAGGAACGGCTTGGGCATCCGCAGATGCTCGCGCGGGTCTTTCTCCTTGCCGCTGTCGTAGATGCCGGGGTCTGCGAGCTTGTGCTCGAAGAAGCCCTTGTGGTTGTACCACGGCTTAGCCTGCTTGCCTTCCTTCGTGCCGCTGCCCTCTTTGCCGCCGCTGCCCTGCTTGTCCTCTTGATTGGCGGAGTTCGGCTGCTCGCCCTCTTCGGCCAACCTCGTCATGCGCGCGAAGTCGAGTCGTTCGAGCGGCGTTGCTCCCTCGGCGGTCAACTCCTTGCCGATGCGCTGCTCCTCTTCAAAGCCGCTTATCTCGTGACAGCCCGCGCAGCCGTACTGCTTGATGAGATTCTTACCCTTCGAGGCAAGCGCGGTGTTGTCCATGAACGACGCATCCGGGTACTCCGCCGGAGGAGTGAGCGAGACGAGGTAAGTGGCGATGTCGCGCGCGTCCGCGTCGGAGAGGCGGAAGTTCGGCATCACCGTCATGTTCTGCACCTGTAGCTCCGCGCCGTCATTCGGGCAGCGCGTGTGCTTCGTGGTGTCGAAGACGAACTCCTTGCCGTTCTTGCGATAGTCCTCGGGCGTCAGGTCGCGCTTCTCCTTCGGGCAATAAGGAGCCCAACGCTCGCGCGGGTTATGTACCCAGCGGACGACGTAATTGTAGTTCTCCTTCTGCCCGACCTTCGTCAAATTGGCCGCGAACTCGCCACCTATCTTCTGGTCGCCTTCGCCGATGGAGTGGCACGCGAGACAGCCGCGCGTCTTGAACAACTCTTCGCCGTGCTTGGCATCGCCGGGCTGCTGCGCGGGCAGTTGCCCATCGAAGGACGACTGCCAGATGTAAGCGGCGATGGCCTTGCGCTCGTCATCCTGTTGAGAGACGGGGACGATGTTACCCATGCTTGCATCCGGCTTGCCCGAGAGATACCAGAAGGTCGGCATCTTTGTGCCGGGGCGGAACGCCTGCGGGTCTTTGAGCCACTCGGGAATCCACTCCTTGCGGAGCTTGAGCCGCGCGTCTTTCAGATTCGGCCCGACCTTCTTCTGATCCTGCATCAGGAAGCGCGACTGCGTGTTGAGTTGGTCGATGCGCGCCTCGATCTGGCTGTTGGTGACGATGAGAGCTTCGGCGCGTGCGAGCAACTGCGCGGCGCGCTCATCCGAGACGCCGGGCGCTGCGGAGTCCGCGCGTGCAACCTTCGCGTCGTGCTCGTTGGCCGTCACCTCGTCTTGAAGCTGCTTGACGAGTTGGCGCGTGTTCGTCAGCGCGTCCGTCTCGCGGTCGAAGCCTTCGTAGCGGTGGCAGCCCACACAGCCGCGTTGATAGAAGAGGTCTTTGCCCTGATTTAAAGTGGTCGCGCCCTGCAACACGCGGTCATTCGAGTGGCACTGGTTGCAGCCCGCCTCGGCATTCTCCTTCGCAAAGAGCGGGTGAATCCAGAAGCGGTTCTCGCCGTGCCCCTTCTCAATCGAAGTGGTCGCGCGGCCGTTGCCCCAGTGGCAGCTTGAACAGCCGAACTTCTCGGGGTCGTGAATCCTCAAAAGCTCTGTGTCGGGGTGGCTGGCGAAAGCGCGCGCGAGCATGTCGGGGCGACTGCGACGGCCGCGCCCGGCGGGCATCATGTCGGCGGGGCGAATCGTGATGGGCGAGCGGATGCCGAGGTGGCACGACTCGCAGCGGTCAACGATCATCTCGCCCTTGACGTTGATCTGCTTCATGCCGAAGTCGAAGTTCTCGGCCGACGCGCGCAAGAGTCTGACCTGCTGCTCCGTGACCTCGGTGACGTTGTTCTTTAGATAATCGTCACGCTGCTTTTCAAGATCGCTCGCGGGCTTGACCAACTCGCCCTTCTCGCCGAGCAGTCTTCCCTTCTCGTCCTTGAGCGAGAGATATTTCGACTCAAGCTCGTTGAAGGTAAGCTCCTTCTTCTCTTTGTGCGCGGCTTCGGCGTCCGTGGGGATGTAGACGACCGACTTCTGCGCTTTCATCTGCTCGACGTTGTGACGCAGGTTTGGCTTATTCTTATCGGCCGCAGTCTCGACGTTATAGCTGGCGACGGTGATGCGGCCGCGCCGGTTCTGAAACTCGTCGGAGATGGCGGTGAGCTGCGCGTCGATTAACTTGACCTGCCCGTCAATCTCCGACTGCTTGGGCCGCGCCTGCTCGCGCGCCGCCTTGGCTTCGGCGTCGAGCCGCAGGTACTCGTCGCTCTTCCTGACCTCCTCCTCGGACTTGAAGCCGCGCTTCTGTAGTCGCTTGAGATAGCGGTCAAAACGTTTCGCGTAAGACTGCTGATAGCCCTTCCACGGCCGCATGCCGTAGACCTCGTCGTAGAGCGACCAGATGAGCACGCCCGTCAACAGCAGCGCCGAGACGAGCAGGATGGCGCTCGTCGAGCGGCTCGTGATGGGGTCGAGGGCGGGCGCGTCCGCTTCGCGCCGAACCAGCTTGTCGGTGTCAGGAGTCTCAGCCACGAGTTAAATCCTCCGCGCGCGTGTTCCTTCTCAGACGTTGAACCATGGAGTGACCCAGATGTACTTAATCGTGAAGAGCAGCCGCAGCAGTAGCTTCACGGGAAACAGGAACAGCACCGAGATTGCGAAGAACTGAAAGGTCATGTACTGCAACAGGCTCGTCCGCGAAAGAATCTTCGCCTCGAACCCGTCGGAGGTGGTCGCCCACTCGCGCAGAAGCTTTGGCGAGCGCAGGTACGAAGCGTGGAACGGCCTGCGCAGCATCAGCCAGTGAAAGAAGAGGCCGCCGACCAGAAAGATTGCGCCCACGACCAACGCCCCGAAGATGGCCTTCCACGGATAAGCGTTGAGGAAAGGCATTCCCCACCCTGCGACTATCTCGTGCAGGTCGCGGTTGCGGTCGAACACGACCGCGTTGTGATCCCACGTCTGCCCCGGCCAGAACCAAATCCATCCCGGCCCGCGTATGAACGTCCCGATGATGATGAGGATGATCCACATGAAGAATCCCCACATGAACATCGAGACCGAAAAACGCCTCTGCCGCCAAGTGTAGTAACCGTTCCCCAAAGGGTTCGAGTCAACATACGGAAAGACCATCAACCCCACGACGAGCAGTCCCGGCATCACCACGCCCGCAATCCACGGGTCGAAGTAGACGAGCATCTCCTGAAGGCCGAGGAAGTACCACGGTGCCTTCGACGGGTTCATCGTCAGGTTGGGGTTGGCCGGTTCTTCGAGCGGCGCGTTAATCAGAATAGACCAGACGAAGAGGATGACGGTGACGATGACGGCAGCAAGGAACTCGATGCGAACCAGGTAGGGCCAGACGTGTAGCTCACGTGCCCAGCCCGGACGCCACGGCAGCGTCTTGCGATGATGCGTCTTGGCGAGCGCCGGGTCTTGCTCAAGCTGGCCGATGAGTCGGTCGTTATCACGCGACTGCTTCAGGCCGAGCCACGTGAAGAAGATGACGAGCGGAATCATCGCGACGATGGGGATGTTGTCCGGAGCCGAGCTTATCTTCCAGAGCTGTCCCCAGTCTTCGATGAACAAAGAGATGACGCCGAGCACTACAGCCGCGCCGACCAGCCAGAGCAGCCAGCGGTAGCTTCGGGGCCGCGGGATTGCCATTGCCATTGCCAATCTCTCCCTCTAAAAGCGTCGAGCCGAATTTGCCGGGAGCGCGGGCAGGGATGCCCGCGCTCCCGGCAAACTGCAAATAGTCGGCCTCACTTCTTCACGGCCTTCATCTCGGTTTCGAGCATGACGGGCGCGGGCCCCGAGATGCCTCCGTCCTTGCGTATGCGCCAGAAGTGGACGGCCATGAAGAGCGAGGCGACGACCGGGATGCCGATGCAGTGCCAGATGTAAGAGCGCAGCAGCGCGTTGGCGTCAACGATTGAGCCGCCGAGCAGTCCAAAGCGCACATCGTTGAAGGGCGTCATCCCCAACTGCGGCCCGAACGGCCCTTCGCTCCCGAGTCCCGGAGTCGAGCGCGCCATGTTCGTTCCCACCGTCACCGCCCAGAAACCAAGCTGGTCGTCCGGCAACAGATAGCCCGTGAACGAGAGCAGCAACGTCAGGACGAGTAGCACGACTCCAACGCACCAGTTGAACTCGCGCGGCCGCTTGTATGAGCCCGTCAGTACAACGCGGAACATGTGCAGCCACGTCGTGATAATCATCAGGTGCGCCGCCCAGCGATGCATGTTCCTGAGAAGCTTGCCGAACGGCACGTCGTGTTCGAGGTAGAGAATGTCGCGGAACGCCTGCACCTTCGTCGGGTGGTAGTAGAACATGAGGAGCACGCCCGTGAACGTTAAGACGATGAAGAGATAGAAGGTGATGCCGCCCATGCCCCACGTGAACGAGTAGCGCGTTGCATCGCGGTTGATCTTCGCCGGGTGAAGATGCAGGAAGACGTTCGAGAGGATGGCTAGGGAGCGGTTGCGCGGGTCTGAGCGGTCGTGCGAGACGCGAAAGATGGACTTCCAAAGCTGCGTCTGCTGCGGGTCTTTATACGACTTGGCTTCGGCCTCGGCGCGCTCCTTGAGAGCTACGCCTTGCGCGCGTGCCTTTGCCACCAACCCGGCTGAGCCCTTCGGCTTCTCCACCTGCTGACCGTCGCCATTCCCCTCGGGTCGTTCAGGCTCCATACGCTCCTCCCACCGCCCCAAACGTTTTCGAGAAAGCAGAATCCCGGCTTGTTCTTACGGCTGAAGTCTTACGCCGTCAGATTCGGATGAAGGCTCCGTCGTCGTTGAAGTGACCGGTCGTGCCCTTCGGCCAGTCGTAGAGCTTGCCGGTGTTGACGACGACCTGCCCTTCGGCGTCCACCTTGACCTCGGCGCGATCCATCGGGCGCGGCGCGGGACCCTCGAAGTTGACGCCCTCGCTGTCATAGCCGCTGCCGTGGCACGGGCACTTAAACTTGTTCTCGCTCGCCTTCCAATCGGGCGTGCACCCGAGGTGCGTGCAGCGCGCGTAGATGACGAAGAGGCGCTCTGAGTTCTTCACGACCCAGACGCGGTACTGCTGCTGCCACTTCGTATCAACGCCGAGCGCGTAGTCGCCGGGAAAGCCGATGCGGAAGATGCTTGAGGGCTCGAAGATTGCGCGCGGCAGAAAGAAGCGCGCCATCATCAGCGAGAGCGCGCCGAAGAATGATGCGACGCTGCCCCACACTATCCAACGCCTGAGTTGATTGATTGAAGGGTCGGGGAGGCTCTGCACGAGAGGGCCAGCCGGTGGCCTCGTCGCGGGCTTGGCCGCGGCCGCCTTTGTGACGCCCGCGTTGATCGAAGGCGTGGGGGTCGAAGTCGTCTTCGATGCGCCCGATTCGGGCGCGACGCGCGCGGCGGGCGGCGTTGTCGAAGGGACGAGCTTTGCGGGTGTGTCGCCCGGCGGCGCGGCTTCGGCCGACGTGCCCGAAGAGGCGAGTTGCGCCGAAGGCGGTACGACCGTGCGACGCTTCGCTGGCTCGCGCGCCGACACGTCACCGCGCGACGCGGCGAGCAGGTCTGTGACCGAAGCGCGCGCGCCTCCGGCCTCATCTTCGATTCCCGGTTTGTCCCCTTGTTCGTCGCTCGGAGTGCGGGATGCACTCTCGGCGGGCGGAGTTGGATTCTCTTTCTGATCCACGCCGCGACCTCCCTTCAAGATACAGCTTTGACTTTAGAGCTTGTCAACAAGCCGGGGCTTCAGGTGCAGGCCATGCGCAGACGGTAGAATACACCGCGGAAGAGCTTTGGGGCTCGACCTTTCAGCGCGTGGATTCAAATGCTTATGCGTGACATGAAGTGCGCCGCGCCAGAATGACAGATTTAAATGGCTTGGCTTCGACGCCTTTATACCCTGTCCGACCCTTGCGTGGCAACATTTATTTTTTACTACGAAGGCGGCCGACCACACGCGAAAACGTGCTAGACTCCCCGCCCTGAAATCACGGGGAACGCCCGCAGCGAACCGACAATGTCTCTAAGGCCGCACGTCGTCTTCTACACCAAGCCGGGCTGCCACCTCTGCGACGAGGCGCGGCGCGAAATCAGAGACTCGGGCTGCGAGGGACGCTACACCTTCGAGGAGATAGACATCCTCACAGACCCCGCACTCGAACGCCGCTACGGTTGGGACATCCCCGTCATCCTCATCGAAGGCACGCACGCCTTCAAACACCAACTGACCGCCCGAGACTTTCGCCGCGCGATAGAACGGGCCGCGCAAAAGGCATAAGCCCGGTTCAACTCATGGCGCGAAACGTTTGCGGTACTCGATTGACGAGAGAAACGCTTTGACCATCTCCGCTTCGTGGAAGTCGCCGCCGAAGTTGTTGAGCTTCTGCAACCAGAAGTCGTATCCCGAGAAGTCCGTGTTCGGAGCGTCGTCCGGGTTGCGCCGCAAGTAGCCGAAGTACTGCATAAGGACGAACGCGCGATTGGACTCGGCGTGAGCGAAATCCGCGTCCTCGGCTATCTTGCGCAAGGCGGTGGCGCGTGTCTCGCTTCCAGCGGCGAGGCGAGCGGCGAGGTCTGTAGCTTCGGCGGGCGTGAGCGCAAGCCCCGCGTTCGAGTTGAGCGCAGCGACGAACTGCGCGGGCGTCTGCCCCGTCGGGTAGAGCGCGACGAACTCGGGCCGCGTTACGAACTCTTCAAACATCTTTTGCTTGTTCCTTTCAAGCTGCCCCCGCCAGTCGCCGACGTTAACGATGATGCCGCTTCCGATCTCGCGCGAGTCCTTCAAAAATTGGTCGAGCCTGATGGGGACGGGGCGGCCGGGCAGATTGCCGTAAGCGACCTTGTGCATGCGATAGACGAGGAAGCCCGTCTCTTGAAATTCGATGGAGAGGAAGAAGGCCGCCGAGGTATCTATGCGCTTCGCCTCAAGGCAGAAGGTGTCGCTGTTGCAGATGTCAATGTTGTTTCTCCAGAAGGCAAGCCCCTCGGCGTCCGGCTCGCGGTTGAGAAAGTCGAGATAGTGCTGGCGCACGAAGAAGTCAGAGCGGTCGAGCGGGTTGGCCGCGCTCGTCGTCGCGTCGTCATCCGTGATCGTCAGCGTGCTGCTCGTCGGCGTGTCGAGCGAGCCCCGGCCGACGAGGTTGCTGAGGGTTAAGCTGACCGTCTCGTTGCCCTCATGTGTGTCGTCGTTTGAGACGAGCACGTTGAAGGACTTCTCTGTCTCACCCGGCGCGAAGTGGAGCGTGCCGCGCACGGCCGTATAGTCAGCGCGCGAAGAGGCCGTCGCGTCAGCCGTCGCGAAGTCCACAGACAGTTCAACCGAAGGGTCGCCTGCGCGTGTGACGCTTATCAACGCGCCGCCGCCCTGCTCGCCGATGTTGAAAGTGGCCGAGGTGAAGTGAATGGTCGCGGGCGTCGGCGTCGGCGTCGGCGGGATTGCCGGGCCGTTGTCAACGAGCGGATAGATTTCGCCGGTCGCGTAGCTCGCCGCGTAGAGGTTGCCCGCCTCGTCTTCGCCGAAGGCGGAGATTTGAATCGTGGTGTCAATCAACTGCGTGGTCTGCCACGTGCCGCCGACGTTGCGAAGCCCCCAGATGCGGCCGCTGCAAAAGTCGCCGTAGAGATAGAGCCCCTGCATGCGTGGGAACGCACCGCCGCGATAGACGTAGCCGCCCGTGATCGAGCATCCGAGGCTGTGATCGTATTCGACGACGGGCAGCGTGAGTCCCGTCCGGTCGCACTGTGAGTTGCTGAAGCAGTGCATGCCCTCCATGATCTTCCAGCCGTAGTTCTGACCGCCCGCGCTCGCTGCCGGTTGAAAGTTGACCTCTTCAAATAGACTCTGCCCCACGTCTGCAATCAAGAGGTCTGCGGTCAACCGGTCGAATGAGAAGCGCCACGGGTTGCGAAGGCCGAGCGCCCAAATCTCCGGGCGATAGCCCGCGCGACCGACGAAAGGATTGCTCGGCGAAACGGTGTAGGTGTAGGGACGGCCCGTCTCAACATCGAGGCGGAGGACTTTGCCTAGAAGCTCCGACGGGTTCTGCGCACGGTTGCCGGGGTCGCCGCCCGAGCCGCCGTCGCCCATGCCGACGTAGAGCATTCGGTCGAGCGGGCCGAAGGCGAGTTGACCGCCGTTGTGATTATCGAAGGGCTGAGCGATGGTGATGATGATCTGCTCGCTCGAAGCGTCGGCCGCGTCAGCGTTGGCGACGCTTCTCTGGAAACGAGAGATGACGGTGTTGCCCGCCGTGTTCGTATAGTCAACGTAGAAGTAGCCCCGGCGCGCGTAGTCGGGCGGGAAGGCGAGCCCCAACAGCCCGCGCTCGCTCCCCGTGCTGATGCGACCCGAGATGTCGAGGAACGAGCCCGCCTGTAACACGCCGCTCTTGACGATGCGTATCTTGCCGCCCTGCTCGACGACGAAGAGACGCCCCGAGCCATCGCCCGCGTGTGCGAAGCCAACCGGCGACGTGAAGCCGCTCAAGGGAGTGCCGAGCGCGAGCGTGGGAAGCTCCGTCACAGCGAACGGCTCCTGCACGTTTGCGTTTGCGTTCGTGATGAAAGTTCCGACAATGAGGCAGCAGGCGAGCGCGGCAAAGACGAATGCCGCGAAGAGACCACGACGATTCATACTACACTCCCTTATTCGATGAGCACTTCCGGCAACCTAACTTCTACTGCCCGGAGAGGTGAAGCAACTCGGCCTTCTCCTCAATCGTGGCGTAGAGCTGCCCGCGCTCCCGCGCGTCGGCCGACTGGCGATAGGCGTGCAGGAGTTCTTTCAACGACGCGAGTTCGCGGTACAGTCCCGCGTCCTCGATGGGGGGAGTTAAGTATGAGACGAGCCCCGCGTAGGAGCGCCGCCGGGCGATTGAGCCTTCCGAGGGATTGTTGACGCTGTAAATATAAACGTGAGGCAGCTCGCCAATCAAACGATCAGGCCAGCACTCGGCGGAGAGCCCTACCTGCTTGCCCGGCATGAACTCAAGCGCGCCGTGCGTTCCGACGTGAACGACCGCATCGGCGCAAAAGATTTTTTCGAGGTAAGTGTAGAGCGCCGCGAACCCATGATGCGGCGCACCGCCGCGCGACATCAACAGACGCATCGGGTCGCCTTCATAGCCGAAGGTCGGCTGCACCCCGACGAAGACGTTGCCGAGTCGCACACCCTGTATCAACAGGTCGCGCCCGAACGTGTTGATGCGCCCCGGTGCCGCGCCCCACTCCGCCTCTATCTCCGAAGCGTAAGGGCAGAGCCTCATGTACTCATCGGCGTTCATGCGGTAGGCGACGTTTGCGACCGCGCCGAAGTTCTCCGAGTTGCCTCCGAGCAGCATCTCGCGCAGCGCGTCCGCGTCCGCAGGGACTTCGACCCCGTAGCCGTCCTCTCGAAGTTTACAAAGTATCTCGTAGAGGCTCGGGAAAACGTCGAGGTCTGCCGCAGTCCCGATGTTCCCCTTGTTCGGCGGGAAGCAGAAGACGACGAGCGCGACCTTCAACTCGGCGCGCGCTGCCGTCCGTAGATGATTCCAACGACGCAGCCGCCGAGCCATACGTTGACATCGTTCTTCGAGCGCGACCGGCTCGATGCCTTCACCCGGCATCCCGCCGTAGACGAAAGGCTCGGTCGCGCCGTCAATCTCCGGTATCGCTATCTGCATCCCCGCCTGCACAGGGTTCAGCCCCGTCCACGAATCGCGCCAAGCCTCTATCGTCTGCACGTCCAAACTCACCGCCGAGCGCAGAGGCACGTTCAGACCTTTGAGGAATTCAACCGCCGCCTCACTGTCATTCATCGCCGGCCCGCCCACAAAGCTGAAGCCCGTTAAAGACACTATCTGCCCGACGCGTGGGACGGATGAAGGCGGAAGACGGAAGGATGAAGATGAGACAGCGCCTACTTCCGTCTTCACCCTTCCGCCTTCATCCTTCGTCTTCCCATCGGGCTTCTGCTCGACGAAGAAGCGCGTGCAGGCGTCGCGGTTGTCCATGAAGGTCGAGATAACAGGCAAGACTGCGAGACCTTCGCGCTCGACGGCGCGAATTAGAGAGTCGTAGTGACGCCGCGTCCCGCTGACGACGTTCGTGCGCATCAGAAGGAGGCCGATAGTGTTCGACGCTTCGAGCCTTGCGGTCTTCGTGCGCCGTGCGCGTGCATCGTGCCAGCGACGATATGCCTCGAAGCTCTCAAAGATCGAGTCGGCATCGGGGTGATAGACGCCGACCGCGGGGACGGTCTCGGGCGGCGGCACCTTCACCGACGCGAGCCGCGCGTCACCGCCGTAATACTTGAGCGCGTAGAGGAGCATCGAACGGATGTTGTTCGGCGTCGGCTGCAAGAAGTAGCAGAAGAGGTAGAGATAGTGTTTGACATCGCCGAGCCGCCCCGCGCCCGGCACGAAACGCAACAACGCGGGCATGCGCTCGATGAATCGTAGATACTGCGTATGCTTCGCTCCGCTGCGGCCGCTGCGAGCGCGTGCCTGCTCGCCCATCCATGACCCGACGCTCTTCAACATGCGACGCGCGCGCCCCTCGCCGCGCACGTCTTCACCTTCGACGACTGCTTCGGCGCGATCACCGAAGCTGAGTTTTCCCATGCGCGTCCGGCGCATCAACTCAGGCATGCAGTTGATGACGATGACCGCGCGCCGCTCTCCCCCGCGAAGCTTGAGCAGCCGGATGAGGCGCGACGCGTTCTCGCCGTCCGTCACGTGTATGACGAAGACGATCTCCGACTCGCCGAGGTCACGCTCGACCGCCGACCACTCTCCTTCGACGAGCGGCGCACCGAGGTTGTACGCAACTACACTCAGCCCCACCCCGCGTTGGCGGCGATTGATCTCACCCTCCGCCTGCTTGAGCGGCCCGAGCAGGCTTGAGCCGATGTAGAGAACCGTTATCTTCATTCGCCTTGACGATTCATGCGACCCCTTCAATCCTATCCTCAAGCCCCGCGAAGACCTCGCGAAGTTTTTCAATCACTGTCGCGTCGGCCTCCCAGAAGCCGCGCCCCTCGGCTTCGAGCAGGCGCGCGACGAGCGAGCGCGCCGAATGCGGGTTGAGACTGCTCAGTCGTTTGAGCATCTCTTCGTCGAGGACGTAGGTGCGCGCCACCTCGTCATAGACCCAATCGTCCACGGCGTCCACGGTCGCGCTCCAGCCGAAGGTGTTCGTGACGTGGCTCTCGATTTCGGCGACGCCGCGAAAGCCGTGACCGAGCATCCCCTCGTACCACTTCGGGTTCAAAGTCTTCGCGCGCGTCTCAAGCCTCACCATCTCGGGGAGCGTGCGCACGCGCGCCTCGCGCGAGAGAGCGTCGGAGAGATAGATGGCGGGTCGCGACTGCGCGTGCTGCTCGACCGCACGCGAGACCCCGCCGAGATATTCAAAGTAGTGGTCAACGTCCGTGATGCCTATCTCGAACGAGTCTATGTTCTGATAGGTCGCCTCGACACGTGCGAGCGCACGTGAGAGAGCGCCGCGTGCTTCGCGGCCTTCGAGCGCGCGTCCCTCGCGGTCGCGCCCGTAGGCGAAGCACTTGCGCGTGACGAAAAGATCGCCGAGCGCGTCGGCGCTCTCCCACTGCGAATCCATTACCATGAAGTTGACGTTGGTACCATAGCTGCCGGGCGCGTTCGAGAAGACGCGCAGCGCCGCTTCGTCAAACGCGCACCCGTCCACTTCGACGCGCTCCGCGATGTTGGCGCGGATTGGATTCATCGCCGTGGGCTCGTCCAGCTCCGCCACGCAGCGCACCGCCTTGTCGAGCAGTAGCATCGTCGCGCCGAACAGGTCGCGGAAGATACCCGAGACAGTCATCACCACGTCAACACGCGGGCGGCCAAGACGTTCAAGCGTGATTGGCTCGATGCTCGTCACGCGGTTGAGCGAGTCGCGCCGTGGAGTCACGCCCAGAAGCCAGAGCGCCTGCGCCACGCCCTCGCCCTGCGTCTTGATGTTGTCCAGTCCCCACAGCACGAGTGCCATCGTGCGCGGGTTGCGGCCATGCTCCGCGCAGTGGCGTTCGAGCAGAAGATTCACGATGCGCTCGGCGCGCGCGTATGCGGCGTCCGAGGGAACGGCGTAAGGGTTGACTGCGTGCGTGTTCCGCCCCGTCGGGAGGACGGACGGATTCTGCACGATGTCCGCACCCGGCCCCGGCTCGACATAACGCCCGCTGAGCGAGCGCGCAAGCCCTTCAAGCTCCGCGCTCGTCCGCAACTGCTCGCAAATCTTCGCCAGCAGCCCGAAAACTTTTTGCGACTCGGTCGCCGCAACGTGCGCCTCCGTCTCCAACCAGTCGCACGCGCGTCCGATGCCTTCACGCAGAAAGAGTTCAACGCTGCTGCGGACAACATCGTCAACGCGCGCACGCACGCGCCAGCCCTCCTCCGTCTTCGCGGCGAGCACATCATCGTAAGCGCCGAGGCCGAGCCCTTCGGAGACGAGGTCTGTCAGCGCGCGCGCACCGCATTCTGCGCGGTCGAAAGAAGCGACCGCGCGCAAGAGGTCTGCGCACTCTCGCTCGTCCGATGCACGCCCGAAGACGTGAAGTCCTGTCGGTATCAAACGATGCTCGACCTCAACGACCTGCTCCCACAATTCGAGCACGCGCCGGTCTCTCTCTTCATCTGAAATGTTTTTCAGCGATTCACTCATCGAAGGCTCTGACCCGCATCTATCGTCTCCGACAACGCGGCTTCGGAAAACATCTGCGGCAGCCGCTCGTAACTTCCGCCGAGCGCATCGGAAAGAAAGCGCCCTTCACCGCCCGCGGTGAAGCGGCTCTGCGTATCTACGACGAGCGACGCAACGCCCATCCTCACGAGCGATGCGCCGAGGGCGAGTATCTCATCACGAATTCTTCCTTTGTGTTGAGCGCCGTTCTCTTCTTTGCGCGCCGCTTCTTTGCGCTCAGCGCCTTCACCGGAAGTCTTTGCGGAGAGCGAAACGTTCGCGCGCCCGTCGGTGAAAACGACGAGGCGAATCCGGCGCGACCCTTCGCTCACTGCGCGGCGCGCGACTTCAAGCGCGCGCAGGAGTCCGGACGCGAGCGGCGTAGCACCGCCGATTGGCAGCACGTCGAGCAGTGCGCGTGCCCTCGCCGCCGACCCACTCGGGGCAAGCAAGAGTTCAGCGCCGTCCCCACGGAAGCTGACGAGCGCAACGCGGTCGCGATTGACGTAAGACCTTCGCAGCAATTGCGCGAGCGCGCCCTTCGCCTGCGCGATGCGATTCGCGGCCATGCTCCCCGACGTGTCAACGAGGAAGATGAAGAGCACGCCCGCAGGCCCGCTGAAACGCTTGAAGCGCAAAGCCTCCGGCGCAACACGCAGAGCGGAGGAAGCAGCCGTCGCTGTTCGCGCCATGCTCCCGCACGCGGCGGCACGCAGAGTCGCGTCGAGTGCGATGCTCGACGAATCAAGCTTGGATGGCGACGCCCTCGTGTAACGGCCCCGACCCGCGCTCACAGAATTGCGTGCGCCGCCGCGTCGCCTTCCAGATGTCGTGTCGGCACGTCGTCTGAACTGTACCGCGTCCGGCTCACGCGCAAACGCTTCGCCTTTGAGTCCGCCTTCGATGGGAGCTAAGACTATTTCTCTTCCATGCTCGTCCGTGTCGCCACGTCCATCCGCGTTAAGCTCGACGCGGCGACTCTTTCTCGCTCCTTCTTCGGAGCCCGCGCGCGCGTCGGCACGGCTCGCACCGGCGGCGGTCGTCTCATTGCGGCGCGAGGTCTCGGGTGAACGCGCGCCGTCTCTTCCGCCGTCTGCTTTCGTCTCATCACTTGCTCTTCCGAAAAGCTCGCCCGCGACCTTCTCAACACGCGCGCCGCCGCCTCCCTGTTCGAACGGGTCGCGACGAAGCCGGTGTCGAAGCGCCAACGGCGCGACGCGGCGCACGTCCGCGCCCGACACCTCGCCGCGACCTTCGAGCGCCGCAAGCGCGCGCGCCGCACGCGTGACCGTTATCTCGCCTCGATGGCCGTCCACGCCAAGCCGTTCACAGAGTTCGGCGACCTGCCGGAGAATCGCGCGCGGAATTTTCACGCCCGCGTATTTGCCAGCGGCGCGCAGGACGCGTCGGCGAAGCCGCGCCTGTTCGACTTCGCGCGAAGAGTTGAAGGCGGCGGGGTCTTCGTCGAACGCCTCGCGGTTGACGATGATGAGGACGCGGCTGTCGAGGTCTCTCACGGTCTCGACTTCGACGCAGAGGCCGAAGCGGTCGAGTAGCTGCGGCCTTAGCTCGCCCTCCTCCGGGTTGGCAGAGCCGATGAGAA
>JAVXWN010000124.1:0-9340 GCA_032230645.1 Acidobacteriota bacterium
CCTAGAGTTACTTGACAGGGTCTTACAACGCCTTGAGGAGGACGAGCTGTTGGCAAGCCTTCTCGCGACGAGAAGCGAGCTGCGGCGCACGGTCGTCAAGATCATTCTCCGCGCCGAGAAGCAGGTGGGCCGCCGCCGTCTTGCCGAACTAGCTTCGGAGACGTTGGGGCATAAAGTCACCCGGCACGAGGTCGAGACCGTGCTGAAGCAACTCCGGGAGGTGTTGAAAAGCCACTCCGGCTACCATAAAGCGACGGCTGGATAGACAGCGGTGGCCGACTCTGTAGCGTGGAGCATGACGCCACTTGTTGGTTTGCCTCCAGGGCAGGCTTACTCCCCAGAAGCAAGTAGGGTTGTTATCATGCGCGACATTCTAACTGCGAAGCTAGAGGTTGTTGACCTTATCCCTGCGCGGCGGTTCCACACTGTGCGCCGGGACAGAGGAGACACGGGCAAAGCTTTACACCCACGTTCTACAGAAAGAGAGGAAAGTCATGATGCAAGGTACGGCAAAAGAGAAACCCGAAGGAAATGAGACTGAAGGCACGTCATGCGTGAACCCGGTCGCTGGCGAGGAGAAGGTCGCCGCCTACATAGTCGGCGACCTGACCGAGCCCGCCCGCCGCGCGTTCATCGCCCACGTCGCCGAGTGCATGTACTGCCTGGAACAGATTGTTCTCTGGCGCATGGCCGAGGAGTTGGCGGAAGAAAAAGGGGAAGATCAGCAGGCGGCTCGAACCGCTCAAGGCTGATCTCCCTGCCCCCCTTCCTGCCCACGCCCACCTTAATAATTTTCCCGAAGCAAATCATATCGCCAGACGACGCGGAAGATACATATCTTCCGCGCGTGGCCTTCGCCCGCGCAGACATGGATTCGCGGAAGAGTCCTCTTGCGGGCGTTGCCGGGCGGTCGCGTTCGGGCGACGGGCCGGTGCTGAAATCTACGCACCGGACTCTTGTTGAAGGCCCCGGCACAGTGCCGGGCCAAAGCGGGATTTCGACTAGTCCGGTCAGTCCCCTTGCCTCTTATTAAACAAGCGTGCCGTCTGCTTATTCAACAAGCGCGCCGTCTGTGCCTTATACGGCCAGTAGAGCAGGAGGATCAATTCAAGCACGGTGGTAATGTCGAACAGTCCTTCAAAGGCGAACAACATATATTTGGGCAGGCCGATCACGGGGAAGGGATGAACGATGTATGTATCGAGAGCCCAAATCATGGCCGCCCACGCGGCCATAAACAGCGACTCACGAACTCTCCGGCCACAAAAATTCCACCAGTTACGCCATTCACATTTTTCTTTCTTCGTCATCACAAACACCTCCACACAAGATGAGCCGCGTCCCATCGTGACATTCAAGGACGACCCACGGCCTCAGTAATGGAGAGTGTGTATTCGGCTAAATCGGCCGGAACTTTATAAACAATCCCGTTGGCGGCGCGTGCTCACGCGAACGCTCTCGAAGGCGGGTCGCGCCTCAAAGGCTAGCGCTTCCGCACTTCACGCCTCGCGCCCGCGCGCGGGACGGAGGCGTCAACCTGAAGGCGTTCGGTAAACAGTTTGAGTATGCGCTTGTACTCGTCGGCCCAACTGTCGGCGCGGTCGAAGGAGTGGTCTTCGACGGGATAGGCGGCGAGTTCCCAGTTCTCCTTGCGCAGTTCGATAAGCCGCTCGACGAGGCGCACGGTGTCCTGAAAGTGCACGTTGGTATCAACCATGCCGTGACAGATGAGAAGCTGGCCCTTGAGCCCCGCGGCGAAGTAGATGGGCGAGCTTTGCCGGTAGGCCACGGGGTCGTCCTGCGGCTCGTTGAGGATGTTGGCGGTGTATGGGTGGTTGTAGTGCGCCCAGTCGGTGACGGGGCGCAAGGCCGCGCCCGCCGCGAAGATGTCGGGCGTGGTGAACATCGCCATCAAGGTGATGAAGCCGCCATAGCTTCCGCCGTAGAGCCCGACGCGGCGCGGGTCTACGCCTTGCTCCGCGACGAGGTAACGCACGGCGTCAACGTTGTCGTCCAAGTCCTTGCCGCCCATGTGACGATAGATGCCCGTGCGCCAGTCGCGGCCGTATCCGGCCGAGCCGCGATAGTCAATGCTTAAGACGGTGAAGCCGCGCTCGGCGAGCAGGTGATGAAACATGTACTCGCGGTAGTAGCTCGACCACCACTTCGTCACGTCCTGCAAGTATCCCGCGCCGTGAACGAAGATGACGGCAGGGCCGCCACGCACCGGCACAGCGGGTTTGTAGAGACGACCGTAAACGGTCGCGCCATCGCGCGCACGGAAGTTGACGATGGGCGGGTCGCTCCAGTTGTAAGTGAAGAACTCAGGTGTGGGTGAAGTCGTCACCCGTTTGACTTCGGCCGACTGTGAGTCCGGCGGCTGTGAGTTGACGGCCCGTGCGTTCGTGTTCGTCTGAGGCGCGGGCCGGTTCGGTTGTATATAGAGTTCGGGCGGGCGGTTGCTGTAGGAGCGCACGACGGCAAGCGTGCGCTCGTCGGGCGAGATGTCCACCTGATTGTTGCCGGGCATCGTCGTCAGGCGCGTGCGCGCGCCGCCGTCCAGAGCGATTGAGTAAAGATGGCGCTCGAAGAAGCTGCCCTCGCTCGAAGTGAAATAGAACTTCGTCTTGTCCGCCGACAGGCGCACGTCCGAGACCTCGAAGCGCCCCGTGGTCAGTTGCGTGGGCTCGCTGCCGTCCACGCCGACGGTGTAAAGGTGCGCCCATCCGTCGCGCTCCGAGACGAAGTAGACGCGCCGGTTGTCGGGCAGCCAGCCCAGAGTGAACGAGCCGGGGCCGCCCACCCACGCATCGTCGTGCAGGCGCGCGAGCACACGTGTCTTCCCCGTCGAGGGGTCGAGAGACATCACCCAGCGATCCTTGTTGTCGGCCGAGCGTGCGAGCAGCGCCGCGTGCGCGCCGTCGTCAGACCACTGCAACTGAAAGAGCTGCACCTCGCGGTCGCGCGCCTGTGCCGACGCCTCGGTCTGCTGCGCCTGTGTGCGTGCGGGCGGCGACTGCTGCTGCGACTGTGCCTGCGCGACAGTCTGTTGTTGCGACTGAGCCGAGGACTGCCCCCCTTGAATCTGCTGTGCCTGCCCCGTGGTCTGCCGCGCGCTGCCCTCGACGCCGCGCTCGCGCTCGGCGGACTCGGTCGTGTTCTGTTCGGTGCGCGTCTGCACGCGGGGCGCGACCTCGGCGCGCAGTCCCGTCTCGACCCATTTGACCTCGCCCGTCGTGACCGAGACGAGGCCGAAGCGCGTGCGACCCTGCACGTCTCCAACCTTCGTGCGCCCCTGTATGTCCTCTGTGTAACCGGCCTCGGTGACGAAGTTGGGAACGATGGTGTTCTTACCCTGCGCGGGCTCGCTCACGGTGACGACGACATTCGAGCCGTCGGGCGAAAGCTGTAGGCTCGCCACCGACTGCCCCGCCGCGAGTGTCAAGGGCTTGCGTCTGTCTTTGTCGCGCTCGCGCCGCTGACGCTCCTGCTCCTCGCGCTGCTCGGCGCGCTCGCGCACGGCTTCAAGAAGCTGCCGCTCCTCTTTGCGCACGAACTCCTGACTCTCGCTTGCGGCTCCCGCGCGCGCCGCGACGACGCCGCCAGAGCCTTGCACACCGCGAGCAGCATTAGCAGTAACGTCACCGCCCGCGACGCGTATGTCCGTCAACTGTTCGAGCGAGCCGCCGTCGAGCGACATCACATAGAGATTGTTCTGGCGTGTGAAGTAGACGCCGCGCTGGTCGCGCGTGAAGTGCGCGTTCGACTCGGCGTCCACGGTGCGCGTCAACTGCCTGCGCTCGCCCTTTTCGTGATCGTAGATGAAGACATCGCCCTCGTCTGTAAAGACCGTCAGCCGCTTGTCCTTCGACAACTCGCCAACGGCAGGTGGGCTCGTTCGCACTTCTTCGTCGGTGAGCTTACGCAGACCCGTGCCGTCTGCATTCACGACGTACAGGCTCATCTCCTTCAGACGCGGCTCGCCCGCGCGCTTCCAGCGGAAGAAGACGCGACGGCTGTCCTGCGACCAGTAGACGCCCGTGGGCGCATAGCCGACGAGGTCTGGGCCGCGCATGATGCTGTCCACGGTCAGCTCGAACGTCTTAGCCGGAGCCTGCGACTGCTGTTGCTGCGCGAAGGCTTGTTGGAAGAGCAGCGCGCAGGCGACCGCGCAGGCGACGGCCGCGCGCCGGAAATTTTGTCCTCGCATTTACGTCCTCGTGTTCTATCCTTGGGTGTCGTCAGGCGGCGGTATAATTCCGTTGACCGCGCCTGCGGCGCGCGACGAGACTCGCGTTGAATATTAAGGGAGACTTTGAAGGTGAACGAGCGGCCGGATGATACAACAAAACCGGAGGCGGAGTCGCGCCCCACGCGCGCGCCGGGTCGCTACTACTACGACGACGCGACCGGCTACGAGACTTACATGCCGGAGGATGAAGAGGACGAGGAAGACGACGCGCAAACGGAGGATACGGATGTAGGCGCAGCTTGAAGTCGCTCTACTTGAAGTCACCCGCTGCCCCATCTCCCGTCGAAGGAGAGAGCGGCCGGGCTCCAATCTTCAACCTACGGCCTTCAACCTCTCAACGCCTGCGACGGAGGCTGAGTCGTCGCCGGTCGGAGAGCGTGTATGTGTCGCGCTTGCGCTGCTCGCCGTTGTACTCGCTGTCCTCGTACTTCGGACAGTCGCAACGCCCCGAGCCCTCCGGCGCGAAAGAGCAACCGCCCGCAATCGTGTGATACTCCTGCAAGTGGCCGCAGTTCCAGCAGACTCTGTCGTTCACATCGCCCACCTTTAAATGAAATATAGAAAGGGACGCGCAAAAAGTATGGCAGACGCGCCGGGCTGTCAAGAGATTGATGCGATTGATTCATTGAATCAATCGCATCAATCTTCACTACTCTTTCTTCTTCGGCCGCTGGTTCGACGCAAGCACGCGTTTGCGCAGCCGTATGGACTTGGGCGTGACCTCGACCAGTTCATCATCCGAGATGAATTCGAGCGACTGTTCGAGCGAGAGGTCTTTGACGGGGACGAGCCGCATCGCTTCGTCGGCGCTCGCGGCGCGCATGTTCGTCAGCTTCTTCTCGCGCACGATGTTCACGTCGAGGTCAACCGAGCGCGCGTTCTCGCCGACGATCATGCCCTCGTAGACGCGCGTCGTCGGCCGTATGAACATCGTCCCGCGCTCCTGTAGGTTGAAGAGCGCGTAGGTTGTCGCATCGCCCGCGCGGTCTGAGACGAGACTGCCCGTCGAGCGCCCGCGCATCGCGCCCTGCCACACGCCCCAGCGCAGGAAGATGGTGTTGAGAAGTCCCGTCCCTTTCGTCTCGGTCAGGAACTCGCCGCGAAACCCGATGAGGCCGCGCGAAGGCGTCTCGAACTCAAGCCGGACGCGCCCCGTGCCGTGATTGACCATCTTCGTCATCTGACCTTTGCGCCGTCCCATCGCCTCCGCGACGACGCCGATGAACTCCTCGGGGCAATCAACGACGACCTGCTCGATGGGCTCAAGCGTCTGGCCGTCCTCGACGCGTGTGATGACCTCGGGCTTCGAGACCTGTAGCTCGTATCCTTCGCGCCGCATCATCTCGATGAGGATGGAGAGTTGAAGCTCGCCGCGCCCGGAGACTTTGAACTGCTCGGGCGACTCGGTCTCCGCGACGCGGATAGCGACGTTACTCAAAAGCTCGCGGTCGAGTCGCTCCTTGAGTTGACGCGAGGTAACGTACTTGCCTTCCGTCCCGGCGAAGGGCGAGTTGTTGACGCTGAAGATCATCGAGATGGTCGGCTCGTCAACGGCGATGACGGGAAGCGGGCGCGGGTTGTCGGCGCTCGTCACCGTCTCGCCGATCTCGATGCCTTCTATTCCTGAGAGCGCGACGATCTCGCCGAACGAAGCGCGCTCGATTGAGGCGCGCTTCAAACCTTCGAAGGCGTAAAGCTCCTTCACCTTCACCTTCGCGACGGAGCGGTCGCGGCGCACGACCGCCACCGTATCACCCTGCGCAATCTCGCCCGAGAAGATGCGGCCGATGGCGAGGCGTCCCACGTACTCGTTATAGTCGAGGTTCGCGACGAGCAGTTGTAGAGAGTCGTCGCGTATCTGACGCGGTGGCGGAATGGTGCGTACTATCTCCTCGAAGAGCGGGCGCAGTGTGCGCGAGTCGTCGGCCAACTCCTTCTTCGCCACGCCGTCGCGCGCCACGGCGTAGAGGACGGGGAAGTCTATCTGCTCGTCAGTTGCGTCGAGGTCTATGAAGAGGTCGTAGATTTCGTTGACCACTTCCTCGGGGCGCGCATCCTGCCGGTCTATCTTGTTGACGATGACGACCGCGGGCAGCTTCGCTTCCAAAGCCTTGCGCAGCACGAAGCGCGTCTGCGGCAGCGGCCCTTCGGCGGCGTCCACCAAAAGCATCACGCCGTCCACCATCTTCAGAACGCGCTCGACCTCGCCGCCGAAATCCGCGTGCCCCGGCGTGTCGAGAATGTTGATCTTCACGCCCGCGAAGTGCACGGAAGTGTTCTTCGCCATGATGGTGATGCCGCGCTCGCGTTCCAAGTCCATCGAGTCCATCACGCGGTCGACGTGCTGTTCGTTCTCGCGCCACGTGCCCGACTGTTTGAGCATCGAGTCCACCAGAGTCGTCTTCCCGTGGTCAACGTGCGCGATGATGGCGATGTTGCGTATGTCTTCTCTCTCTTTATGCATGGTAATTCCCCGGCTGCCTTCGCGCCCCGACTTTCGCGGAGTCTTCCGGCCGCCTTACTGTCGAAAATTTCGAGCTGAATTTAAAAGGAAATTGTAACCCGCCGCGCCGTGGCCTGTCACCCGCGGTCGAGTGAGAGAGCACCCGTCTGCCTGAGCGCCTCGTAGAGCACGACGGCGACGGATGTGGCGAGATTGAGGCTGCGCACGCGCGGGTTCGACATCGGGATCGTGAGGCATCGCTCACGGTTCACGTGCAAAAGTTCTTCCGGCAGGCCCCGCGTCTCCGGCCCGAAGACGAGACAATCTCCATCGCGAAAAGACCAGTCAGCGTATGACACCACGGCCTTCGTTGTCAGATACAGAAAGCGCGCGCCCGGCAGCGCATCGCCCAAAGCTTCGAGGTCACGGTGGCGGTTGAGCTCGACCTCGGGCCAGTAGTCGAGCCCGGCCCGTCGCACCGCGCGGTCGTCAAGACGGAAACCCGTTACGCCGACGATGTGCAGCGGCGTGCGCGTCGCCGCGCACAGGCGCGCGACGTTGCCCGTGTTGGGCGGTATTTCCGGCTCGACGAGCGCAACGCGAAACATAATGAGCACCGAGGGGTGTAGAGATGCAGATGAAGATAAAGCTTAACGTTGAATGCTAAGGGTTCTGAAAATAAGGGCTCTGAAAATAATTTGGACGGCGTGCATCGGATGCAGCCGCCGTCCTGATTAACGCCCTTGCGGGCGAAGAGTATTGTGTGCGCCGTTGAAGGTTGCGCGCACTCTCTCTAGCTGAACTACCTCTTCTTCGAGCCGCCCTTCTTGGAGCCGCCCTTCTTCGCGCCACCCTTAGCGCCGCCCTTTTTCGCGCCGCCCTTAGCGCCGCCCTTTTTGCTCGACTTCTTTGAACTTGGCATAATCTGTATCTGCTCCTTTTCTGGTTTGACGTTCATTACCACAAGATGCTGTGTCAGTTTTCTTCTTGTGGCCTAGACTGACAAGCGCACAACATATTGGGATTTATAAACACATTAAAAAAAGATGTCAATAACTTAATTCACTTGCGAAGAAAAAAATTTCGCGCGCGTCGAGAAATGAAACGCTCTTCGACGCGCGCGAGAGTTAAGTTTGCTTGTGCGATAGGTGTGCGACGCGAGGCCCGCGTGATGATGATGACTTAGCGATAGAAGGGTGTGAAGACCCAACCGCTGTGTCGGTCTATGCCGTAGTAGGTGATGATCGAATCGCGACGGCTGCGGCTCGCGACTCCGATGAAGGGGCCGTTGCTCGAAAGCGATTCGTCATCGCCGCCGTCGTTGCCCGAGCCCTCTTCCGCGCCGAGCCCGGTGACGAGGCCCGTGAGCTTCGGCAGCGTGTTGGCGATACCCGCCAGCGCCGGATCGTTCGTCGCGTTCGGCAGCTTCCCGTCGCCGTACTCTGCAAGTGCTCTGACGAAGTGAACGAACGCGGGGTCGTTGGCCTTGATGGTCTTCCACTCGCCGGTCGAAGAGAGCAGGTCGCGGGCGGCGCTGGCGCGGAGCACCTGAATCTTCTTCGTGCGGCCGGCTGGCGACACGCCCTCCTGCAACTGCTCCATCGAGGTCGGCGGTTGATGGGTAGGGCTGTACTGGATGTACATGCGTATGGCCTCGGCGACCTCTTCACCACGGGCGATGTCTTCGAGTTCGAGGGCACGGCGCGACTGCTGACGGATGCTCGGCGCGGCGGTCATCATCGCGATCATGAGCACGGTCATCAACGCGAGCAGCGCGATGAGAGCATAGCCGCGCTCGCATGAGTCGGCGCGCGGCGCGCAATCGTTAGTGTCTCTGGAAGTCGTCTTCATGTGTCCGATGTAACGGTGAAGTTCGAGCGTCGTGCCTCAGTCTAAAGGTTCTTCATCGCCGCCTTCGTCGGATGGCGGCGGCTGGATGGAGCCGGGCACGCGACCGGGCAGGCCGGGAACGCCGCGAGCGTCCACGAAGGGCAGCGTGTGTTTGATGTTCAAATCCTTGTCTACCACCTCGACGCCGCGGTCGGAGATGTCCGTGACGCGAAAGCGTCCCTCAACGATGTCGCCCTGACGAACGCTGTAAAGCTCGCCGCGCGCGTCTTTAAGTACGGCTGTGTTCGACTGCTTCCGCTTGAGGAAGCCGACGAAGGTGTAGGTGGGCGCGGGCGGCTGCATGACGGTGAGCGTCGTCGGGTTCGAGTAGAGCTTGCCGTCCGGCGTGCGCACCAGAATCGAGCGCTGTCCGGGGTTGGCGATGATTGCGGCGGGGACGGTGGCCGCGAGTTGCTGGATGCTCTTGTACTGCGTCGGCACCTCCTGACCGTCTATGAAGACGCGGTCGGCGGGGCCGAACTTGTCGCCGGAGAGTTGGAGCGTGAAACCGGCCGTGCGTGCGAAGACGCTCTGCGGCGCGAGCGCGGCGAGCGTGATGGGCGGTGGCGGCGTTGGAGTCGGAGTCGGAGTCGCCACCACCGCGCCCGGCGGCGGAGGCGTGGGCTTGACGTAGAAGGCGAAGATGTTGCGCCCGGCATCGGAGCCAAGGTATGGCTCGGCACAGCAGCTAACAGGTGCCATGAGGGCGACGAGGTCTTCAGGCGTGTCAGGCGCTGTGCTCGCGTTGGGCGGCT